>CALYPF010000122.1 GCA_945271245.1 uncultured Enterobacteriaceae bacterium
AGACCGTTGGTGGTGACGGTAAGTGGATCACTTTTTACCCGTTGTTGACAAAAACCATCAGCAGCAGCAGGCGCAGCCACACTGAGGGCAGCAAAATAATAGAGACGCTAAAAGAAAGTACGATTACGCATATCGCACGAAATTTGGCACCTTTTGGCATAGCGCGATGTCGCTGCCAGGCCTGTAAATAACGCGCAAACCAAGAGCGGTAAAGCAGCCAGCGATGAAATCGCGGCGAAGAACGTGCGAAACACCAGGCCGCCAGCAGTAAAAAGGGAGTGGCTGGCAATAGCGGCAGCGCGGCCCCCAGCGCAGCAAGGGCTACCGCAACCCAGCCAAAGATGAGTAAAATAAACGCGGGCATTACATTATCCTCCGGTGCACACCGATACTTTATTCAGTCACCTTCAGTTACCTGCAACGAGAGAAGATGAAAACGACGCGGTTATTAGAGGCATTAGAATTACGTATCATGCAGCTTTCTCGCGATGTTGCTCCGCTGGCCGCCCATCGGGTTCAACGCCCGCGTTTTGATAAACAGTTATTTTATTCGCGTGGAACGCAATTAGGCCAGTATATGCAGGAGATAAATGCCAACTTGCTTCATATCCGGCATGCCGCCCAGGCTCAACAGCGGGAACGCCTTGGCTGGCTTGCAGAAAGGATAACTGCGCAAATTGCGGCGCTACAGCGTGAACTGGCAACCTGGCATTTGCGTCGCTATGACGTAAGTCGTAACAGCACGACGCTAAACGCAAGGCTGGTGAAGCATCAGGATTATGAGCATCGCCTGCTGGCGATGCAGCAAGAGCGGCGGCAGCGGTTAACGCAGGTAACGCGGCTGGATGAGCAGCAGCGGCTGCAGCGCGAGCTTGAAACGCTGGATGGGCGCATTGCCCGCTGCCGCGAGGCGTTAACCCGAATCACCCAGGTACTTGAGCGTCACGCGGGGCATTGATCGTTTCGCGCTATTTTACGCGCCTACGCTTATGCATCGGTATCGCCGCGTCGGCCTGACGCAGGCGCCTGTAAAAACAGTATTTCTACGCCTGCATAGCGGGCATTCAGTGAGGTTATATGTCTCTGAAACAAGCTCCGGACGAAGTAAAATTGGCCGTCGATTTAATTATGCTGCTGGAGCAGCACGCTATTCCAACGCAGACTGCGCTTGCCGCCCTGGACATTGTGCGCGAAGACTATCTGCGAAAACCGCGCGCCGAGCAGGCTTCGTCAGGATGAGCGGTCTTCATCGCGGGTTTCCTGTCGCCCCACCGTTTTTTCTGCATCCTGCACCACTTCTGCCAGTTCCTCGCCTTTTTCATTGCGCAGATGGACTTCAAGGGTATTAAAAGCGATATCAATACCATTGTCCCGGCATAATTGGTCAATGGTTCGATTTACCGCATCAAGCGTGGTGCTGCGATCCCCAAGCTCCCGCACGTAAAACTGCAGTTCATGATCCAGTGAGCTTTGCCCGAAGGTCTGAAAGTACACCTGTGGCTGAGGATCGTGCATCACTTTTGGATGATCCTCAGCCGCCTGCAGCAATAGCGCTTTCACTTTGTCCAGATCCGAACCGTAGGCAACGCCCAGTCGGATTACCAGGCGCGTGATGGTATCGCTAAGGGACCAGTTAATTAGGCGCTCTGTCACAAACGCTTTATTGGGAACAATTATCTCTTTATGGTCAAAGTCGATAATAGTGGTAGCGCGAATGCGAATTTTACTGACGGTACCGGAATAAGTGCCGATAGTAATGGTATCTCCGATGCGGATAGGCCGCTCAAACAGGATTATCAACCCGGAAATAAAGTTGCCGAAGACTTCCTGCAAACCAAAGCCCAGACCGACGGATAGCCCGGCCGCCATCCACTGCAATTTATCCCACGAGATCCCCAAAGAGCCAAACACGGCGATTGCGCCGGCGGCAATAATCACATAGTTGAGGATCGTGGTAATAGCGTAAGACGAGCCCTGCCGCATCTGCAGGCGGGAAAGTACTAATACTTCCAGCAGCCCTGGCAGGTTACGAATTAACATCCAGGCCAGCGTAAAAGCCAGCAGCGCGAACAGCAAACTTCCCATTGTGACATTATTCATCACCGTCACGCCGCTTTCCATCGCGGTGTATCGCCACAGTACAACGCTATCTAAATAGGCGAATACGGTAATCAAATCCGACCAAATCGCCCAGAATGCCACACAAAACAGCGCTAACATACCAAGCGTTGTCAGACGCAGCGTTTGCTGGTTGACTTGATCCAGCCCCAGCGGTGGTTCTTCCACCGGCTCCGCACCCTCGGCCCCGTCTTTGGACATTGTTTCGCGGCGCGCCAGGGCGCGGCGCCAGGCAATGCGACGAGCAGCGACGCTCAAACCGCGTAGTACCGTCTGATAAAGCAGGTTCCACAGTAGCACCAGGTAAACCGAGTCTATGCAGCGATGCGCCAGACGCAGCGTGGTGTAAAAATAGCCCATTGCCGTTAGCACCAGTAGCCCAATGGGCACCAGTGCCAGCACTATCAGGGTCGCCAGCCGGATACTGTGAGAGGTTTTATCACGCCAGGCATCCCGGCACATTGGCATTAATAATCCGGCGATCAGCAGTAAGTTCAGGAAGACCATGCACTGCCCGAGCACGTCATTCATTAAATGCAGGGGCGACTGCGCGCCAACCACGGACCAAAAGAGCAGCGGCAATAGCGCAAAACCAATACGGCCTATCTGGCGGCGGTAATGGCGGGTTTGCGCAGGCGCGACCATAAAGTGCCGCACTGCAACGCCGTCTGGCTCCAGCATTCTCCAGATGGCGCCAAAAATAAGCCAGAAGAGCGCCAACTCTTTACTGAAACTCCACAGAAGTTCGCTGATATTAAGCCGAAGCTGCAGAATTATCAGACCACAGGCCAAAATGACCAGGCTCAGCGGCAGAACGCGCGCGTAGGTCATAAAAAGCGCTTTTGGCGTATGCAGTTGACTATCGCGCCGTAGCTGCCCTACATCCGCAGCCAGAGCTTCCAGGCGCTGTTTGATCCAGCGCTGACGCCAGCGAATAATTGATGCGGCCAGCAATAATGGCAGCGCCAGCAACAGTATCAGCGGCAATGATCGGCGCGACGGCGGCTGCGCCGTTGAAATGTGCATTCCCTCAAGCTGCCCCCGCAGTGCACCCGGGAAATTTCTTATCCACTCCCAGTCCATTGGCTTATTGGAGGTGACCCAGAAAATCTGCTGAGTCAGCGTTTTTTCAAGGCGCTCGCTGGAACTCATCAATTGCTGCTGATTCATTTGCAGATTAATGGCCAGCATCAGTTGATTACCCAACTGTTTATTAAGCTGATCTAATAGTTCACGCCGCATATCGACCACGTCCAGCAGCGCCGCTTTAACGTTTCTCGCCGTAATCTGTTTACTATCGTGCACCAGATTATTGACGTAAGCATCGCCCTGAAATAGCGCATCGCGCTGCTGGTTAATATCAAATTGTTCCAGGCGCAGATCGGCAATATGGTTGCTCATATCTTCCATATCTGCGGCTGAAGGCAATCGCTGTTGCTGCTGATACAAAATACGCGACAGCAGCAGGCTGCCTTTGAGCACGGCAATTTGCTCTTTAAGGTTGCGTTCCGATTGCAGCATGCGATCGAGCCAGGTTTTCACCTGAATATTGCGCTGTACCAGCGTATTACCCTGCTGGGTCGCATCGATGAGACGCTCTCTGAGGCGATGATTGATGTCAAGCTCCTGCCTGACCAGCGGATTATTCTGGACGCTGCCCGCATCGTCAGTCGTCACCGCTTCCTGCGCCGTTTTTTCGGTCAGCGTTAAGCGTTTATTGTTAAGCGCCGCCTGAAGCAAATGAAGTTGGTGCTCAAGGTGCGAAATACGCAGGTTGGTGTAATCACGCTGTTTTTGCAGCGCGTCCTGCAGCATGGTATTTCCCTGCAGGCTATCGCGCTGTTGTTCAATCTGTGCGTTCAGCAAATACTGCTGAGCCAGAAGTAGCCCCTGTTGGGCGGGGCGCAGTTCTTCCCCCGCCAGCGAACCATTCATTCGATTACGCACTTGTTGCAATTGCTGGGTGGCATTATACAACGCATTCTGAACGCGTTCGGGCTGAGTTTGTAACGAGACAAGCTGGCTATTGAAGGTCGATAGATCGCTTTGCGCGCTTTGTAAATCATCCAGCGTCTGGGCAACGCGCGATTCAAGGGAGCGCAGCGGGAGCTGCGCCAAATTACTGCCAGCCTCCGAAGAAGCTCCCTGCCGGCTTAGCCTTTCCAGCGCGTTGGTCGCTGCACGCATTTTCCCCGGCGCCTGGGCGATTTGGGTATGCTGCTGACTCGCTTCCTGTTTAACGCGTTCAATTTTATCAAGCACTTCCAGCGTTTCCGCCAGATCCTGCTGCATGCGTTTATCCTGCGCGGTAAGGTTTTTTTGTTTATTCAGCGTATCAAGCTGGCGCTGTATGTCCGCGCGAGCAGGAAGATCGCCGTTTTGCACATCTGCAAAAGCAGCTCCGCTTATCATTATCAGGAAAATAGCGATGAGCCATGCCGTGACGGCCTGGCATCGGGCGATATTATGCTGTTCAGTCATAATGTGTGACGCAACCTGTCGCAGTACTTAGTAGAGGCGCAATTTTCAAGCAGAATAGCATAGCTCAGGAATGCGAAGTAGCAATGCGCTATGCGCTGCGGCGTAAAGAGGGGCAGTATTGATACATTTCTAATAATATTGCCACGTAATCCCGGGCCTCCTTATGGAGATTGAAAGAAGCCGGCGCAAACAGCCAGCTTTCCATGATGCCCGTGATATAACAGCGCATTAATATTGCTGCCCGACGCGTGATTAAATCCGCTGGCAGCATACCGGCCTCACAGCAATTTTTTAGCGTACCTTCGATTCTATCGAAGCTTTCCATATATAAGCTACGCTGCGCCTGTTGGACTGCCGCCATCTCGCCGACAAATTCGCATTTATGGAAGATGATTTCCATCATCAGACGCCGTCGTTCTTCCGTCACGGTGGTTTCCAGGATATAAATCAGCAATTCCCGGAGTACCGACAGTGGATCGTCGGGGAATTTTGCCCGATACTCAACTTCTAAATCGCCAATATTGGACTCTGACAGCGCCCAGATTTCATTAAATAAGTCTGACTTATTACGAAAATGCCAGTAAATAGCCCCCCGGGTAACCCCAGCGGCTTTGGCAATATTTTCCAGTGAGGTGGCCGAAACGCCCTGTTCTGAAAACAGCCGCAGCGCAACATTAAGAATGTGCTGACACGTCTCCTGCGCCTGTTGTTTGGTTTTTCGTGCCATGAATTGGGAGATTTACTGGTGTCAGATTTACATACATTTGTGAATGTATGTACCATAGCACGACGAGAATATAAACGCAGCAATGGGTTTTTGACTTTTGACCATTGATCAAACTTTGGAATCGGACACTCGAGGTTTACCTATGAACAAAAACAGAGGATTGTCGCCTCTGGCAGTCGTTCTAATGCTCTCAGGCAGCTTAGCGCTTACAGGATGTAATGATGAAAAATCTCAGCAACAATCAGCCCAGGCACCGGAAGTCGGCGTCGTCACGCTTAAAAGCGAGCCTCTTAAGGTAACAACGGAATTGCCAGGACGCACGAATGCCTATCGCGTTGCGGAAGTCCGTCCTCAGGTGAGTGGCATCATCCTGAAACGTAATTTTGTGGAAGGCAGCGATATAAAAGCGGGTGTTTCACTGTATCAAATTGATCCGGCGCCCTACCAGGCCTCGTATGAAAGCGCAAAAGGCGATCTTGCCAAAGCCCAGGCCAGTGCAAATATTGCTCACGTAACGCTTAGCCGATATCAAAAGTTACTAGGAACGCAATATATCAGCCGTCAGGAGTTCGATACCGCGCAGGCGGATGCCAGACAGGCTGACGCTGCCGTCATTGCCGCTAAAGCAGCGGTAGAGAATGCGCGAATCAACCTCGCTTATACCAAAGTCACGTCCCCCATTTCCGGGCGTATCGGCAAATCTTCAGTAACGGAAGGCGCGCTGGTGCAAAATGGTCAAAGCGTTGCAATGGCAACCGTGCAGCAACTGGATCCGATTTACGTTGATGTCACACAGTCGAGCAATGATTTCCTGCGATTGAAACAGGAAATGACCAATGGAACACTGCAGCAGCAATCAGGCAAAGTGCCGGTAAAACTGACAACCGCTGACGGTATCACTATTTCGCAGGCGGGTACGTTAGAATTTTCAGATGTTACCGTCGATCAAACTACTGGTTCCATTACGCTGCGGGCTATATTCCCCAACCCCGATCATACGCTGCTACCGGGAATGTTTGTGCGCGCCATGCTGGAAGAGGGAACGAATCCGAATGCGCTGTTAGTGCCCCAGCAGGGTATTACCCGCACGCCGCGCGGCGATGCTTCAGCCATGGTAGTGGGCAAGGATAATAAAGTTGAAATCCGCCAGGTGGGCGTTAGCCAGGCAATTGGCGATAAATGGCTGGTAACCAAGGGATTGCAGGCCGGCGATAAGGTGATTGTGACCGGTCTGCAAAAAATTAAACCCGGCATTCCAGTTAAAGCCTCGGAAGTCCAGGCAGACAGCAAGACCCAATCTGGCGCAGGTGAAGCAACCGCACAGAAACAGTCTTAACTAAAAACAGGAGCCGTTAAGACATGGCTAAGTTCTTTATCGATCGGCCCATCTTTGCATGGGTTATCGCGATCATTATTATGCTGGCAGGGGCGTTAGCGATACTGAAGCTCCCCGTCGCGCAATATCCTACGATTGCGCCGCCTTCAGTGGACATATCAGCCGTTTACCCTGGGGCGGATGCAAAAACGGTACAGGATACTGTAACCCAGGTTATCGAACAGAATATGAACGGCATCGATAACCTGATGTATATGTCCTCTAACAGCGACTCATCGGGTACCGTGCAAATTACGCTGACCTTCGATACCGGCACCAACGCCGATATCGCCCAGGTTCAGGTGCAAAATAAATTGCAGCTCGCCATGCCGCTGTTGCCGCAGGAGGTGCAGCAACAGGGGATAAGCGTTAAGAAATCATCCAGTAGCTTCCTGATGGTATTAGGCTTTATCAATACCGATGGCACCATGAACCAGGACGATATTGCGGACTTCGTTGGCTCTACGATAAAAGATCCCGTCAGCCGTACTTCTGGCGTGGGTGACGTGCAACTTTTCGGTTCTCAGTACGCAATGCGTATCTGGCTGGATCCGAACAAACTGAATAACTATTCCCTGACACCGGCCGACGTTGCCGCCGCAATCCGATCTCAGAATGCGCAGGTTGCCGCCGGGCAGCTCGGCGGAACTCCGCCGGTTAAAGGACAGCAGCTTAATGCTTCTATTATTGCCCAGACTCGCCTGACCTCAACGGATGAGTTTGGCAAAATAATGCTGAAGGTTAATCAGGACGGGTCACAGGTTCGTTTACGCGACGTCGCAAAAATTGAGCTGGGCGGAGAAAACTACGACGTCATCGCGCAATTTAACGGGCATCCGGCTTCCGGGCTTGGTATTAAGCTCGCTACCGGCGCGAACGCACTGGATACCGCAAACGCCGTGCGTGCGGAAATCGAAAAGCTTAAACCCTATTTTCCTCATGGCCTGGAGGTAGTTTCACCTTACGACACCACCCCGTTCGTAAAAATATCTATCTTTGAAGTTGTGAAAACCCTGCTCGAAGCTATCGTGCTAGTGTTCATCGTAATGTATTTGTTCCTGCAAAATTTGCGCGCTACGTTAATTCCTACCATTGCAGTACCGGTAGTGCTGTTGGGAACATTTGCCATACTCGCAGCATTTGGCTACTCGATAAATACGTTAACGATGTTTGCGATGGTGTTGGCGATAGGCCTTCTCGTAGATGACGCCATTGTAGTGGTTGAAAACGTCGAACGCGTAATGATGGAAGATGGCCTGCCGCCGAAAGAAGCCACGCGAAAATCGATGGGGCAAATTCAGGGCGCACTGGTGGGTATCGCCATGGTGCTTTCAGCGGTATTTATCCCGATGGCATTCTTTGGCGGCGCAACCGGCGCAATTTATCGTCAATTCTCTATTACAATCGTTTCAGCGATGGCGCTCTCAGTCATTGTTGCCATGATTTTAACCCCCGCACTGTGCGCAACGCTCCTAAAACCGGTGAAGCAAGGGGATCACGGGGACGATAAAAAAGGCTTTTTCGGCTGGTTTAACCGTATGTTCGATAAAAGCACGAACCACTATACGGATAGCGTAGGCAATATTTTACGTGGAACCGGCCGGTATTTACTGCTCTATTTGCTAATAGTTGTGGGCATGGCGTTTTTATTCGTTCGCCTGCCAAGCTCGTTCCTGCCAGACGAAGACCAGGGGGTATTCCTCGTTCAGGCACAGCTCCCTACGGGGGCAACGCAGGAAAGGACACAGAAAGTACTGGATAACGTGACCAATTACTTTCTCACTAAAGAGAAAGCTAATGTGAAATCCGTCTTTACAGTAAATGGTTTCGGTTTTTCTGGCCGCGGACAAAATACCGGTCTGGCGTTTGTGAGTCTGAAAGACTGGGGTGAGCGCCCCGGAGTGGATAATAAAGTCGACGCCATTACCGGTCGGGCCATGGGCGCTTTCTCTCAAATCAAAGATGCGATGGTGTTTGCTTTTAACCTGCCGGCTATCATCGAACTCGGCACCGCAACCGGCTTTGACTTTGAGCTGATCGATCAGGCAAACCTCGGTCACGATAAACTGATGCAGGCGCGTAATCAGCTGCTTGGCATGGCCGCACAACAGCCGGGAACGCTGGCTGCAGTGCGTCCAAACGGGCTGGAAGATACGCCGCAGTACAAAATTGAAGTTGACCAGGAAAAAGCGCAATCACTGGGTGTATCGATTCAGGATATTAATTCTACACTCGGTGCGGCCTGGGGCGGCAGTTATGTCAACGACTTTATCGATCGCGGACGCGTGAAAAAAGTCTACATTATGGGCGATGCGCCTTACCGTATGCTGCCGGATGATATCAGTAAATGGTATGTCAGAGGCGGAAATGGACAAATGGTACCGTTCAGTACCTTTGCCAATGGCCACTGGGAATACGGTTCTCCTCGCCTGGAGCGCTATAACGGCTTGCCTTCTCTGGAGATACTTGGGCAGACCGCTCCCGGGAAAAGTACCGGCGAAGCAATGGCTATGATGGAGCAGCTGGCAAGTAAATTACCTTCAGGGGTTGGCTATGACTGGACGGGGCTTTCCTATCAGGAACGGCTATCCGGGAACCAGGCGCCTTCGCTGTATGCCATCTCCCTGATCGTTGTATTCCTGTGCCTTGCCGCACTGTATGAAAGCTGGTCAATCCCGTTTTCCGTCATGCTCGTTGTTCCACTCGGCATTATCGGCGCCTTAATTGCCGCTACCCTTAGAGGAATGACAAATGACGTTTATTTCCAGGTGGGGCTGCTCACCACCATCGGTCTGTCGGCGAAAAACGCGATTCTTATCGTCGAATTCGCCAAAGACTTAATGGATAAAGAAGGGAAAGGTCTCATTGAGGCAACGCTAGAGGCCGTCCGTATGCGTTTACGACCCATTCTGATGACGTCACTGGCGTTTATTCTGGGTGTAATGCCGCTGGTGCTGAGTACCGGAGCTGGATCTGGTGCACAGAACGCTGTCGGCACTGGCGTAATGGGTGGCATGGTAACGGCAACTATATTGGCGATATTTTTCGTGCCAGTGTTCTTTGTCGTAGTGCGCCGTCGCTTTAGCCGCAAAGGCGAAGACCTGGAACATTCGCACCAACTCTCCGATAAAAAGGAATAATACTTCCTTTATAATTGAAAGGCCGCTTATGCGGCCTTTCTTTTAATCGTACATTTTAACTATGCTGGTTGATTCCCTGTGCTTATCAAATTAATTAATGCCATAAATCTCGATAAGTTAAATCTCAAACAATAAAATATTCCTCTTACATAGCCATAGCCGCTTGCATAGCCGAGTGCGTGTTTTGACAAACCGACTACACAGCCTTTCGCCTTTGGTGCAGCACTTGCAGTAAAGCGGTACCCGCAGTAAAAGGGAATAAGGATTGCTCAGTAGACCTGCAACTGTTTTTTATCGAAAATCGCATTTTTACCGCTCATAACTAAAAAAGAAATTCTCCTGATTCCACAAATACATTAATCATATGCATGAATAAAAATATTCCCTTCACTCAAAAAGCAGAAACGCGTAGTTAACGATAAAATTGACTTAACAACAAAACATTCACAACCCAATGATTTAGATGGTTATTTTCAGAAGAAATATTTAACAAAGCTCCTGTTACTGCCTATGGTCATAAGCGTTATCAGCGCTGGCAATATTTGTAATTTTTCGTAATAGAAAGAGGAAAAGCTGCAAACTGTGTTTTATAATTGAACTATACATACGTCGGCCTAAAAGCGGCGTTGTATACGGTGTGTTCACCCCATCATGGTATTTATCCGTTTTTAACGGTAAAAGGGGAAAATATATGGACGAATACTCACCAAAACGGCATGATATAGCGCAGCTTAAATTTCTTTGTGAAAACCTGTATCATGATTGCCTTGCCAGTCTCGGTGAGAGAAAAAGCGGCTGGGTTAATGATCCTACTTCAGCTATTAATCTACAGTTGAATGATTTGATTGAACACGTAGCGGCCTTCGCACTTAATTACAAGATTAAGCACGATGACAGCAGTAAATTGACTGAACAAATAGATGAATATCTGGACGACACTTTTGTACTTCTGAGTAATAGCAGCATTAATACTCAGGAATTACAGCGGTGGCGCAGATCCGGGAAACGTCTGTTTCAGTGTTTCATTAATGAAAGCCGGGGTAATCCGGTAACTTTGTCATTTTAATAAAATATAAAGCACTTGAGGTGAAGTATGGCAGCAAAGCCCCTGACCAAAACAGATTATCTTATGCGTTTAAGACGCTGTCAGACTATCGATACACTGGAACGTGTTATCGAAAAAAACAAATATGAACTTTCAGATAATGAATTGGCAGTTTTCTATTCAGCGGCCGATCATCGTCTCGCAGAGCTAACAATGAACAAGCTTTACGATAAAATACCCTCCACCGTATGGAAGTTTGTTCGCTAAGTTAGCCCACAGCTTATTATGATGAAATGATTTGCCTGAGTAATTACAGGCACTGAATGTTGAGGAAAACAGGCTGTACGTTATCTCCGTGTTTAATGTGAGCGTCTGCGCCGGCCTGTATGGATTATACGCATCTACCATTCCCACTTTCTTAAAATGGTTTAACTGCCAGGTTTCATCTTGTCAATTAACCTCGCCTCTCGACGAAAATATTAAGCATTTCCTTATCAGACTATATTTTTCACCATAATGATTCAGGTGTTTTATTTATTGAATAAGTTTATCAATCAATATTAGTTCACTTCATTATTATGAACACTCCTTACAAACATGGCAGCACGAATATATCAGCAAATAAACTGAATAAGTTACTATCATACTCATATATAGAAACATCAGACTACACGCATATAACAAAAAGTGATTTCATTATTATTTTTTTATCTTAGTATTTAACGTGTTTTAGCACGACACTCGCGATACATTCATTCTATTTATCGTTTAATAGAAATCATTCTAGTACGGCAATTTATTAAAGCACTTAATCTATTCACATTCTGCAAGAGCCATATCCTCTATCAGGATGATTGAGGCTGAATGGCTGTAAGTAATACGCTTGCCGTGTCTGTAACCAACAATAGATCGTTCTGACATTTTCGCACAGGAGAAAAACGAATACGCAAAGAGAAGCGCCAGGCAAGGGAGGAAATAGGTGGGGACGCTGCCAGCGACATCCCGGCACACACGTCATCTGCTGCGGCTGCTTCCTTCCGGACCTGACCGAGTCCACAGATTAGTGTTGCGGGAGAACCAACAGCGTCCCCATTGAGGGCCTGTAATGTTCTGCTTTACAGGCGCAGGCGGCATTATCCATGCTGTACTTATCAATTGCAAGACGTGCTATCCCGGATGATGTTTTATTGCGCACTCCCCTTCACTCTTTTCGCGCACCTGTTTATGCTGTTCGCGAGACTAAACGGGGACTTAAAATGGAATACGATGCACCATTCGCCGTACGGGTTTATCAGATTGTGGCCGCCATTCCTGAAGGAAAAGTGACCACCTACGGAGAGGTTGCCAGTCTGGCAGGATCGCCACGGGCTGCGCGTCAGGTAGGCGGTGTATTAAAACGCCTGCCAGAAGGCAGCAAGCTTCCCTGGCACCGGGTGGTAAATCGAAGCGGCACGATTTCACTGGCTGGCCCCGATCTTATGCGCCAGCGCCAGGCACTGCTGGCTGAAGGCGTGCAAGTGTCGGGAAAAGGAGTAATAGATTTAGAGCGTTATCGCTGGCGCTATTCATAGGCAAAGAGCGTAAAACACCATTGCCATTCGCCCTATCCTCTGCATTTCATCATTAGCGTGCCGATTGCACTGACTACAATCCGCGCCTGATAGCACCACCATTCGCTTAGCGGGTGTTTTCAAAATTAGCCGACGTATGAGTATTTAAGCGGGCGGGAAAATATAAGGGAGCTGAAGCCCCCTTATGGCTAGCTGACTACTAATAGCTCTGGGGCGCTGGCACCGCCGATGATGGGGTTATCTGGGTTGGTGAAGTGGCCGGCACCGTCGTCGCTGCTCCGCCGCCTTGTTGCATCGGTAAAGCCGTATGCGCGACGGGTACCAGGGTAAGGTCAACTTTAGTTGAACCGTTATTAACCACTGGCTGTACAGAATCCGTCACAAAAGCAAGCTTATCTTTCATTGTAATTGCAGCGCTTAGCAAAATACGCGCTTTGGGCTGAACCTGGGCGGGGTCAAACGGTAACACAAAGCTGAAAGGCGCTTGTTTTCCAGCGGTAAGCACGGCACGCTGCGCAATAATTTTCGATGGCGCATCAGCCTGCGAAGCATCTGATAATGTCACAGTTAGAACGGCATCTGGCGGCAATGCCACTTTCTGGCGTATCCATATTGACCCGGACACATTAGGCATCCGGATATTGGTTGCGGCAGTCCCGGTATTGCCGACGGCCACAGCGTTGGAATTTGCCGTCTGAACATTGGTATCAATACCTTTATTCTGCGCGCAGCCGACAGTCGCCACCGCGACAGCTAAACCTGTAAATACATATACGAGTTTCATTCTCTTCTCCAAAATCATCCGTTGCTCAGCCTAAAACTTTGGTCTAGTTGCGACCTGAAGCCGGCCTCTTTTTAATGAATATACCGTTAAAACGCCCAATACAGGCATTGCCTGAACGGTATGTTTTAGCTTTTAAGTATGGCACAACTATTTTATAGCTGCCCGTCAACCCGGTATACATCAGGAGGTTACCGTTCTGCTATACCGAGTAAACTGCGGTATACTTTGCAGTAAGCGTAATTTTCCGTTGGGGACTATCATGAGCCAGGCATTAACCCATCTTTTGGCGCTATTGCAGCTTGAGAAAATAGAAGAAGGCCTGTTTCGCGGTCAAAGCGAGGATCTTGGGCTACGCAGAGTGTTTGGAGGACAGGTCGTCGGCCAGGCGCTCTCCGCCGCAAAGGAAAGCGTAGCAGCAGACAGGCTGGTGCACTCTTTCCACAGCTATTTTTTACGCCCGGGCGATACGCGAAAACCTATTATTTATGACGTTGAAATACTTCGTGACGGCAACAGTTTCAGCGCTCGCCGGATCGCCGCTATCCAGCACGGCAAACCTATTTTTTACATGACGGCCTCTTTCCAGGCCCGGGAGCCCGGCTTTGAGCATCAAAAAACGATGCCTGATGCGCCAGCGCCCGAAACGCTGTTGTCTGAAACGGACATCGCCCACTCATTAGCACCGCATCTCCCCCTACCGATCCGCGAAAAATTCTTACTCGAAAAGCCGCTGGAAATCCGCCCGGTGATCTTCCACAATCCGCTAAAAGGCCACGTTGACAAACCCTCCCGCCAGGTATGGCTACGCGCGAACGGCGTAGTTCCGGATGATTTACGCATACACCAATATTTGCTGGGCTATGCCTCGGATTTTAACTTTTTACCCGTCGCGCTGCAGCCTCACGGTATTGGATTTCTGGAGCCAGATATGCAGGTTGCCACCATCGATCATTCAATGTGGTTCCACCGCCCTTTCGATATTAACGACTGGTTGCTCTATGACGTTGAAAGCACCTCAGCATCCAGTGCGCGCGGTTTTGTTCGCGGCGAATTCTATAACCAGCGCGGCGAATTAATCGCCTCTTCGGTGCAGGAAGGCGTTATCCGGCGTCATGAAAGCGCCTGACGCGCGCTGAATTCCAAAGCAGGTGGGTGCTCTGTAATATAAAAACCACCGGCATAACAGGTGGTTTTTTTATCGCCCCACAGGGGCGTACTCAGTTCAGATGTCAACAACGGGTAAAAAGTGATCCACTTACCGTCACCACCAACGGTCTA
>CALYPF010000123.1 GCA_945271245.1 uncultured Enterobacteriaceae bacterium
CGCCGTTGGCTGAGGCTATCGCCGCTCGGCAGGAGGCAGAACGGTACGTTCAGCGTGAATATACGGCGTTGAAAGACCGGCTGCGTGAGAGCGCCGTTGGCTGAGGCTATCGCCGCTCGGCGGCAGGCAGAACGGTACGTTCAGCGTGAATATACGGCGTTGAAAGACCGGCTGCGTGAGAGCGCCGTTGGCTGAGGCTATCGCCGCTCGGCGGCAGGCAGAACGGTACGTTCAGCGTGAATATACGGCGTTGAAAGACCGGCTGCGTGAGAGCGCCGTTGGCTGAGGCTATCGCCGCTCGGCAGGAGGCAGAACGGTACGTTCAGCGCGAATATACGGCGTTGAAAGACCGGCTGCGTGAGAGCGCCGTTGGCTGAGGCTATCGCCGCTCGGCAGGAGGCAGAACGGTACGTTCAGCGCGAATATACGGCGTTGAAAGACCGGCTGCGTGAGAGCGCCGTTGGCTGAGGCTATCGCCGCTCGGCAGGAGGCAGAACGGTACGTTCAGCGCGAATATACGGCGTTGAAAGACCGGCTGCGTGAGAGCGCCGTTGGCTGAGGCTATCGCCGCTCGGCGGCAGGCAGAACGGTACGTTCAGCGCGAATATACGGCGTTGAAAGACCGGCTGCGTGAGAGCGCCGTTGGCTGAGGCTATCGCCGCTCGGCGGCAGGCAGAACGGTACGTTCAGCGCGAATATACGGCGTTGAAAGACCGGCTGCGTGAGAGCGCCGTTGGCTGAGGCTATCGCCGCTCGGCGGCAGGCAGAACGGTACGTTCAGCGTGAATATACGGCGTTGAAAGACCGGCTGCGTGAGAGCGCCGTTGGCTGAGGCTGAGCGGTAGGATAAAGTCAGGCGGCAATGTCGCATGATACTATCGCGGCCTTAAAATACAGGCGAAATATGCGTTTGTCGCCTGTACGCTTCAGGGCACACGATACTGCCGCGCCGATTCACCGGCGGACTAAAACAGGCTGAAAATGTAATTTTACATCTTCCTGTTTTTACTCTTCTCCCACAGCGCCGCAGGCTGCCCTTAGCGGCAGAAGCGGGTTGCCAAACCTGGCTGTAACTGAAGAAGGAGGCGCCAAATGCGCCTGTTCCGAGATAATGGGTAATTCAAGGCGGTAACACAGCCGCCGATGCGCAGCGGCTGTAGACGCGCTTATCTTCGGGCCGCCTGGTCAAAATGCCCCAATATTTCCCGCTCATATTCCCGCGCTTTTTTCTTATCAAACTGGTGTTCCCATTTGGCTATCACCAGCACCGCCAGCGCATTACCGACCACATTCAGCGCCGTGCGCGCCATATCGAGAATACGATCGACGCCCGCAATAAACGCCAGCCCTTCCAGCGGAATACCCACACTGCCAAGCGTCGCCAGTAGTACCACAAAAGAGACGCCCGGCACGCCGGCAATACCTTTTGAAGTCACCATTAGCGTCAGTACCAGGATAATTTCCTGCCCCAGCGACAGTTCAATCCCATAGAGCTGGGCGATGAAAATCGCGGCGATGCTCTGATACAGCGTTGAGCCGTCCAGATTGAATGAATATCCGGTCGGCACTACAAAGCTGGTGATGGAGGACGGCGCGCCGTAAGCCTCCATCTTTTCAATAATACGTGGCAGAACGCTTTCGGAACTGGCGGTCGAATAGGCGAGAATGAGCTCATCTTTCAGGATACGAATTAGTGTCCAGACGCGCAAATTGCAGAGACGCGCCACCGCCCCCAGCACCACCAGCGCAAAGAACAGAATGGCAAAATGCACCAGAATCACGAGCTTCGCCAGAGGCCAGAGCGAAGCGAAACCGAAGTTCGCTACGGTTACAGAGATTAGCGCGAAGACCCCAATCGGGGCATAGCGCATGATCATGTGGGTGACTTTAAACATCGTCTCCGAGACGCTGCGAAACACTGTGACCAGCGGCTCGCGGTGCGCGGCGGGCAGCGAAGAGAGCCCCAGACCAAATAACACCGAGAAGAAAATAACCGGCAGCATGTCGCCTTTTGCCATCGAAGCGAAAATATTCGTCGGCACCAGCGACAGCAGGGTTCCCATCAGTCCATGAGAATGGCTCGCAACCTCTTGGGTAGTGTGTTCATATTTTGAGATATCGACGGTAGCCAGTTGAGACATGTCAATGCCGTGGCCCGGCTGCAGAACATTGGCCAGCGTAATACCGACAATAATAGCGATTGTGGTAATAATTTCGAAGTAAACTATCGTTTTAACACCAATACGTCCTAGCTGCTTTGCATCCCCAACGCCGGCAATACCGACCACTAGCGTAGAGATAACAATAGGTACCACAATCATTTTAATCAGGTGGATAAAAATATCACCGGCGGGCGAGAGAAGGTTCTCTACCAGCCACACGCGGGCATCAGGTTGATAATGGAGGATGCTTCCCAGCACAATACCCAATACCAATGCCAGCAATATCTGCCAGGCAAGGCTGAATTTAAAGTTTTTCATAACAACAAACTTCCTGAATACGGGCGGGATTCCTGCTTTTAAGGGCATGAACGCCGCAATCTGAAGGGCTATAGCCACGGTTTATTATGGTGTCGTGTTTTTTACTCCTGTAATCAGTACCATTTGCATGCCCTTTTGCGCAACCCTTGAAAATCTATGCAATTCATATAATTTCCTGAGATAACCGGAAATTTCTAGCGCTATACTTACTTAATCCACTGTTATTAAACAAATTAAAATATCCATTTTTTAAATAATCATAATTCGTAATTATTTCTCAAGACGGTTCTGTTTGTTTATTTTTTAACCCATTTAGAATGCGTGATCTCTCGCCCAAAAAATAAACAAAACCCTTCCCTCGCCTTTATTTAACGTTTACTTGACATAGTATTAACACTTTCAAGGAGTAATAATGCTATGAGCCAAATACATAAACATGCGATTCCTGCGAATATTGCGGCACACTGTCTGATATCTCCCCAGCAGTATCAGGATCTCTATCAGCAATCTGTCTGCAATCCGGACGAGTTTTGGCGCGATCGGGGACAAATTCTCGACTGGATGACGCCCTACACCCGGGTAAAAAACACCTCATTTGCGCCTGGCAATATTTCAATCAAATGGTATGAAGATGGCAGCCTCAATTTGGCCGCTAACTGTCTGGATCGACACTTAGCAGTGCGGGGCGAACAACCTGCCATAATTTGGGAAGGCGACGACGCCAGCCAAAGTAAAACGCTGACCTACCGGGAGTTACATGCGGAAGTGTGCCGCTTCGCCAATGTACTGGAAGCGCTCGGGATTAAAAAAGGCGATGTGGTCGCTATTTATATGCCCATGGTGCCAGAAGCCGCTATTGCCATGCTCGGCTGCGCTCGTATCGGCGCGATCCATTCGGTGATTTTCGGCGGTTTCTCACCGGAGGCCGTCGCCGGACGTATTATCGACTCCAGCGCGCGACTGGTCATTACCGCCGATGAAGGCGTCCGCGCCGGGCGCGCTATTCCACTCAAAAAGAATGTCGACGACGCGCTTAATAATCCTAACGTCACCAGCGTAGAACGCGTCATCGTGCTGGAGCGCACTGGCAGCAATACTCACTGGCAGGAAGGGCGCGATCTTTGGTGGACCACGCTCATGGACGAGGCCAGCGTCGAACATCAGGCTCCGCCAATTAACGCCGAGGATCCGCTATTTATTCTGTACACCTCGGGTTCAACCGGCAAACCCAAAGGAGTATTGCACACCACCGGCGGCTATCTGGTCTATGCGGCGACCACATTTAAATATGTGTTTGATTACCAGCCCGGCGAGGTTTACTGGTGCACCGCCGACGTCGGTTGGGTAACCGGGCATAGCTATTTACTATACGGACCGCTGGCCTGCGGTGCGACGACGCTGATGTTCGAAGGCGTGCCAAACTGGCCGCAGCCGAATCGTATGGCGCAGGTCGTCGATAAGCATCAGCTAAATATTCTGTACACCGCACCCACCGCAATCCGGGCGCTGATGGCCGAGGGAGATAAAGCGATTGAAGGAACACAGCGCACCTCTTTACGCATTTTAGGCTCCGTCGGCGAGCCAATTAACCCAGAGGCCTGGGAGTGGTTCTGGTCCAAAATCGGCAATGAAAAATGCCCGGTAATGGATACCTGGTGGCAGACAGAAACCGGCGGATTTATGATTACGCCGCTGCCCGGTGCCACAGAACTGAAGGCCGGTTCGGCGACGCGCCCCTTCTTTGGCGTTCAGCCTGCGCTGGTTGATAACGAAGGCAATATTCTGGAAGGTGCAACCGAAGGCAATCTGACGATTATCGACTCCTGGCCCGGGCAAGCGCGCACGCTGTTCGGCGATCATGCCCGCTTTGAGCAAACCTATTTTTCAACGTTTAAAAACCACTATTTCAGCGGCGACGGCGCGCGGCGCGATGAGGACGGCTATTACTGGATAACCGGGCGGGTGGACGACGTACTTAATGTCTCCGGCCACCGTCTCGGTACGGCGGAAATTGAATCGGCGCTGGTATCGCATCCCAAAATCGCCGAGGCCGCCGTGGTTGGTATTCCGCACGCGATTAAAGGCCAGGCGATTTATGCCTACGTCACGCTTAACCACGGCGAAATTCCCACCTCAGAACTGTATGCCGAGGTGCGCGGCTGGGTGCGAAAAGAGATAGGCCCGCTCGCGACGCCGGATATTCTGCACTGGACCGATTCACTGCCGAAAACCCGCTCCGGTAAGATTATGCGGCGTATTCTGCGCAAAATCGCTGCCGGCGACACCGGCAATTTCGGAGATACGTCTACGCTCGCCGATCCCGGCGTGGTGGAGAAACTGTTGGAGGAAAAACAGGGCATCGCCATGCCTTCCTGACACCTTCCCCCACGGCGGGAGGACTCCGCCGTGTCATCTCTTTCCAAAGGATTCATTGATAACGTACGCAGTAATGTGTCGATGCAACGTTTTCCAGGCCAATGCCGGAAAACGATCCGGCGCCGGGTGGCGCTGCGATACGCCGCCCCGCGACGATAACTATAAAACGTCGTGTTTAACCTCTGGAGATGCTGTGATGAATGATGACATTAATACCCGGTTAGCCCATATTGAACAAAGCGCGCATTTCAGGGAGCTGGTTGAAAAACGCCAGCGTTTCGCCGGTACGCTTTCGCTCATCATGCTGGCGGTTTACGTGGGCTTCATCTTACTGATTGCCTTCGCGCCGGGCTGGCTGGGTACGCCGCTCTACGCGGGCGCCAGCGTTACGCGCGGGATCCCCATCGGCATTGGGATCATCGTATTCTCATTTATGCTCACCGGCGTCTATGTCTATCGCGCAAACGGCGAATTCGATCGTCTGACGAAAGCCGTGCTGCGGGAGGAAACCCTACAATGAAAACCCCCTATTTTTTGGCATTGTTCGCGTTGCCGGGCAGCGCGCTGGCGGCAGATGCGCTTAGCGGGCCGGTCGCCCGTCAGCCGACCAACTGGCAGGCGATTATTATGTTCGTTATTTTTGTAGCCCTTACGCTGTGCATCACCTGGTGGGCTTCGCGGCGCACCCGCTCGCGCAGCGACTATTATACGGCAGGTGGTAATATTACCGGCCTGCAAAACGGGCTGGCTATTTCGGGCGATTTCATGTCCGCCGCGTCATTTCTGGGGATCTCGGCGCTGGTCTATACCTCTGGCTATGATGGCCTGATCTATTCCCTCGGCTTTCTGGTCGGCTGGCCCATTATTCTTTTCCTGATAGCGGAAAGGCTGCGTAACCTGGGACGCTACACATTTGCAGATGTCGCCTCGTATCGTCTGCGCCAAAGCCCAATTCGTATGCTCTCCGCCTGCGGCTCTTTGGTAGTGGTCGCGCTATATTTAATTGCGCAAATGGTTGGTGCCGGCAAACTGATCGAACTGCTATTCGGGCTTAATTATCATATTGCCGTTGTGCTGGTCGGGGTCTTAATGGTGATGTACGTGCTGTTTGGCGGCATGCTGGCGACAACCTGGGTGCAAATAGTTAAAGCCGTGCTGTTACTGTTTGGCGCCTCATTTATGGCATTTATGGTGATGCGCCACGTCGGGTTTAATTTTAATACGCTGTTTTCAGAGGCGATGGCGGTTCACCCGGGCGGAGATGCCATTATGCGTCCCGGCGGGCTGGTAAAAGATCCGATTTCCGCGCTATCGCTTGGCCTGGGGCTGATGTTTGGCACCGCGGGGCTGCCGCATATCCTGATGCGTTTCTTTACCGTTAGCGATGCGAAAGAAGCGCGAAAAAGCGTGTTTTACGCCACCGGTTTTATGGGCTACTTCTATATTCTGACGTTTATTATTGGTTTCGGCGCCATTATGCTGGTCGGTGCTAACCCGGCGTTTAAAGACGCCGCGGGCGCGCTCATCGGCGGCAGTAATATGGCGGCGGTGCATCTGGCCAACGCCGTCGGCGGCAATTTGTTCCTGGGCTTTATTTCCGCCGTGGCTTTCGCCACTATCCTGGCAGTGGTGGCTGGATTGACGCTCGCCGGTGCCTCAGCCGTATCGCACGATCTCTACGCCAATGTATTTCGTAAAGGCGCCAGCGAACAGGCCGAGCTTAAGGTGTCTAAAATCACCGTGCTCATTCTTGGCGTGGTCGCCATCCTGCTAGGTATTCTTTTCGAAAATCAAAATATTGCGTTTATGGTTGGGCTGGCGTTCTCTATCGCGGCAAGCTGTAATTTCCCGATTATTTTGCTGTCGATGTACTGGTCGAAACTCACTACGCGCGGTGCCACTATTGGCGGCTGGTTGGGGCTGCTCACCGCCGTGGTCTTGATGGTGTGGGTACAGATATTAGGGCATACAGCGCCCGTTTTCCCTTATGAATATCCAGCGCTGTTTTCTATTCTGGTGGCGTTTATCGGTATTTGGATTTTTTCTATCACCGATGGCAGCCCGCAGGGGGCGAGCGAACGCGCGCAGTTCCGCGCGAAGTTTATTCGTTCTCAAACCGGGCTGGGCATCGATACCGGGCGCTCCCACTGATTTTCAAATCAGGCGCGGTATGCCTCAGGGCATACCGCTATCCATCGGTTCGCTTCACGGCCTGCGGGAAAAATGTCACTGACGGTCACGCGTCATTAGCGATAAAACAGGATAAGTACAGTGAAAGTGACGATATTCGAGAGCGCATGCAGTAGCACCGGCGTTATCAGACCGCCGGAATAGCGCCGGATTTGGCAAAGTATCATCGAGAAAATAAACAGCCACAAAAACGTTGCCGGTTCGCGATATTGCACGTGCATCAGAGAAAAGAGCAGCGAGCTTAGCAGCATCGCGGCATATTCCCCATAGCGACCAAAACCAACGCCCATGTTATATAAAAAACCGCGAAAGATTATCTCTTCCGTCACGGGCGCGATAAAACACCCGATGACTACAAACAGCCACCAGGCCCAGAGGGAGTAACTCTTTAGCGACGCTACCCACTGCGTTTCACCTTTCGAGAAATAGACGTAGATAGCCGTCAGGGCAATTAGCGCCAGGGCGCCATACCATAGCGCCGGTTGGTGCAATTTCCCCGCCGGCATTAACCCATAAAGCGACTGATAATATCGCCAGGCCAGCAGGGAAAAGGGCAGCCAAAACAGAAATTCAACCACCGTAGTTCCCATACCGGCGTGATATAAACTGCCCGCTGCGGGAAACAGGAAAAACAACAGGCTCAGCAAATACCACAGGCTCCAGGCCATAAAGCAGAACAGCGCGTGCATCACGCGGTCGAGAAGAGTCATTATGATTGCGCCAAAATTAAAATACGGGCGTTTTCACGCCGAAGACCGTTCCTTGTTTCAACGGCGCGCCGTCTCCTGGCCTGCAACCGTTTGCCGTACAGCAAGCACAACGTCCGCCTTCGATATGAATAACGAAAGCAGACAAAGCAAGCGGGATACGAACATCCATGAATAATAAAGGCCTTTAAATACCGGCTTACTGTAAAGACCCCAAAACACGATAAGCCACGGTTCATGTGTGGGAAAACGCTTTGAAAGCGTATTACCGAATGCCAGACTATAAGCCGGCGTGAATAAAACATTTTCTGAAAGAAACCATTGGATCCAGCTCCACTACATTTCCCCTGCTTCTTTGCCACAATTAGCCGAAGCGGAACCGACGCTATTTTACCCAGTTATTATCATCACCCTATAAAGAATTGATTTTTTGAGAATTTCACTAAAGCCGGGCGACTAACCGTGGACAGCGATCTGAGTAAAAATCAGCCGCTATCGCAGGGGCGCTGTCTGCGCATTAAAGCGGCGTAACAGAAACGCAAAAAAGAACGCACTGCGGAAGATTACAACCCAAAAGCCCAGGCGAGGCCAAAGCCTGACGCTGCTCGCGGCTACCGGACATGGTGTTGAGTTGACCGTGAAAAAGCCCCGCCAAAGACGGGGCTTAATACGCTTGAGGGCCATCGCTATGCATTACACTTTTTCAATAAGTAACGCTTCAAGCAAATCAAGGTCATGCAACATTTTCTGCAGCGTTTCGTTACTTATCTGCTGCGTAGCGCGCAAATGATACAGTTCCGCGCGTTCGGATCGTAACGCGGTGAGACGGAAACGGCGTTCCAGGTTTTCTGCCATTTCAAGGCTGTCCGCATCGTTATCGCCCTTAATTCGCCTGCGCAAATTGCCAATAACTCTGGCGCTAACTTCTTTAAGTAACTGATCGTCTATATTTTCTTCGCTGTTGGCCGCCAGCCGCTCTTCCATTTTTTGGATAGCGACAATCGCCACCTCTGCCGTTACCGAACGCGCTAATCGCTCCTCTTTATGGGCCTGCGATTTATCCGTGGTATCTACGTGGCGCAATAGGATGGGAAGCATGATAACCCCGACGAACAGCGAAAACAGGATCACGCCAGCGGAGAGGAAAATCAGTTCATAGCGCGCCGGGAAAATATCGCCATTCGGCAGCAGCAAAGGTATGGAGAGCACGCCGGCGAGCGTAATCGCACCGCGTACGCCAGCGAAAGAGGCGAGAAGCATTTCACGCATCCCCCATGAGCCAAACTCCATGGGGCGCTTTTTCAAAAAGCGCAGGCTAAAGCGCTTCATGCACCACAGCCAGAGGAAGCGTACCAGGATGAGCGCAAAGTAAATAAGCGCGATATCCATGCACAGGATCCATGTTTCAACGTTCGGATCGGCTTCAGCCGCCGCCAGCGACATTTTCATAATCCCCGGAAGCTGAAGCCCCAGCATCAGGAATACCATACCGTTAAACACAAATTCCAGCATCGCCCATACGCTATTTGCGCGCAGACGCATTGCCAGTGGTGCAGTACGCATCACACCGGAACGGGTGATGGTCATCCCTGCGGCAACCGCGGCCAAAATACCTGAGACGCCAATGTGTTCTGCAATCAAATACGAAGCGAAAGGTAACAGGAACAACAGCACGATTTGCGTTGCCGGCTCATCGCCGCTCCAGCGGCTCATTAAACGCAGCGATCGCCCGTATAGCCAGCTCACGGCGATACCGGCCAGCAGGCCGCCAATGGCGACTTTAAGGAACTCTAGCGTGGCGCCGCCAACGGTGAAAACCATAGTCCCCATAACGACTGCTACGGCGAACTTAAGCGACACCAGGCCAGAGGCATCATTCATCAGGGCTTCCCCCTGCAGGATGCCCATAATTTTCTTCGGAATGCGGCCTTCGCCGACAATACCGGAAAGCGCGACGGCGTCGGTAGGTGAGAGCACTGCCGCCAGCGCAAAAGCGGGAATCAATGGAATGCCGGGTACCATCCAGTAAATCAGGAAACCAATACCGGCCACGGTTATCAGCACCAGCACCAGCGCGAGCCCGATTATCTCTCGCCCATGGTGGATAAATTCCCGCGTTGGCGTTTTCCAGCCGTCGGCAAACAGCAAGGGAGGAATAAACAGGACCAAAAACAGCTCAGGATTAAAATCAACGTGCAAACCGAATTGAGGCCAGGCTAAAAGCGCCCCCATGGCGATTTGCATCAGCGGCTGCGGCACCTGAAAAGGTAAAATGCGCGTAAATACGCCGGAAAGAGACACTACCAGCGTCAGAATTAGAATTGTAAAAAAGTTTTCCATGCTTTCCTTAGTCGCAGAGTTTTTTTGTGACCGAAAATATTACCCCGATAATAGAACAACTTTTTTAACGCAAAGGGAACAGGAAGTGATGTATATCGGATTAAATCACAGCCGGACGGGCGCCCGGCCGTATGACGGCAGTCAGATAGCCCAGCCGCCAGCGTAAAAAACCACCAGGATAATGGCGATAATGACCGTGCCAATATTCAATTTACGCCATTCGCCGGCGATAATGCGGCCTATCGTCAGCGACGCAAAGCCCAACATAATACCCGTGACAATATTGCCGGTAAAAACAATAAACACCGCGGTGATAAGGCCAGACATCGCATCAACGAAATCACTAAAATCAATTTTCGCCACATTGCTCAGCATTAATAGCCCAACATACATTAACGCCGGGGCCGTGGCATAAGCCGGCACCAGCCAGGAAAGCGGCGAGAGAAATAAAATAAGCAAAAAGAGCACGCCGACCGTGACAGCCGTCAGCCCGGTTCTACCACCAGCCGCCGTACCTGCGGCAGATTCGATATACACCGCCGCAGGAGAAGCCCCCAATAGACTGGAGAGCACGCTGCTCATGGAGTCCGTGGTTAGCGCTTTCCCGCCGTCAATGATTTGCCCGTCTTTATCCAGAAGGTTTGCCTGCCCGGCTACGGCGCGAATTGTTCCGGTCGCATCAAACACTGCCGTCATTACCAGAGCCAGTACGCTCGGCAATACCAGCGGGTTCAGCGCGCCGGCAATATCCAGCGTTCCAATCAGCGAAGCGCCCTGTTCATCATGCAGAGAAGGCATAGCGAAGATACCGTGAAAATGGACCGCCGGATCGAACGCCAGCCCCAGCAGCGAAATAACCACAATGGTGAGCAGGATGCCACCCGGTACGCGGCGTTTCTCAAGCCCAACGATTGCCGCCAGCCCCAGTAATGTCATGATGGTTGGAAAGCTGGTGAAATTGCCCAGCGCAACCGGCAGGCCGTCCTGCGGGTTTTTTACCACTAAATCAATGCCGTTCGCCGCAATCAGTAACAGGAAGAGCCCAATGCCAATTCCGGTACCGTGCGCGACGCCCATCGGTAAATTACGCAGGATCCAGCCACGAATGCCGGTCGCAGAGATTAGCGTAAACAGCACGCCCATCAAAAAAACGGCGCCCAGTGCAACCGGGATGCTCATGTGCTGCCCCATCACCAGGCTAAATGCCGTAAATGCGGTGAGAGAAATGGCGCAGCCAATCGCCAGGGGTAGATTGGCCCATATCCCCATGGCGATAGATCCAACGCCGGCGACCAGGCAGGTGGCGACAAAAACCGCGGCAGGAGGGAATCCCGCTTTCCCCAGCATGCCTGGTACTACGACCACCGAATAGACCATCGCCAGAAAGGTGGTCAGGCCTGCCACCATTTCCTGACGAACCGAGCTGCCGCGTGCGGAAAGATGAAACCAGCGTTCAAATACACCGCCGGTACGCGCGGTTGGCGTTGTCATAAAGAATTCCCCTGAATGAAGATTACAGTGCTGCACAGCATGCAAAAGCGCCATGCATTTTATTCGCCATGCCATCGCTTCTGGCGTCAACTTCAGCCGACGCAAACGATTAACTCGATGGTTAAAAAAACGCGTTAACGCGAAGGCAAACGATTATCTAGCGTTACGGTAGCGATTTTCAACTTAACTTTGCCGGTATTTTGCAAAAAGTCGTACGCCTGATGATTTTGTCACCGCTAGTAACGCAAACGTTCTCTTTTATGGAATCCGGCCGATGTTTTGGGGTAATCACTGTCCCTTTAGCGACAAAATAACTTCCAGGTGAAATTCATTAATTCTTTATAGGGATTAGCGATTAATTATCGATATCTTTTAGTAAACGCGCGCCCGTTCCCTGGCTGCCCAGCGTGTCGTCAGGGTTACGCAGCGGACAGTCGCGCCGCGAAAGGCAGCCGCAGCCAATGCACCCATCCAGCTCATCGCGTAACGATATTAGCGTATGAATGCGCCGCTCCAGCTCATCCCGCCAGCGTGAAGAGAGCGCTTTCCACTCTTTTGCGCTGAGCGTGTGGCCTTCCGGTAACATGCTGAAAGCCTCGCCCACCGTGGCTAACGGAATGCCTATTCGCTGCGCTATCTTAATGATCGCCACATAGCGTAATACGTCGCGCGTATAGCGGCGCTGATTCCCGGCGTTACGCTGGCTGCGAATAAGCCCTTTACTTTCATAGAAATGCAGCGCTGAAACGGCGACGCCGCTGCGCTGCGCCACTTCGCCCGGCGTCAGCAGCGCTTTCAGGCGGTTTTTAGGGCGGGATAATTTATTTTCCAAAATTAACTTTACCTCAAGTTAGCTTGAGGAATTATACTCCGCCCCTGTACCTGTTGGAAACCTGATGAGAGGATAATAATGTCACATCATGAAATTATTCAGACGTTAACCGAATGGATCGACGATCATATCGACCAGCCTATGAATATTGATGTGGTTGCGAAGAAATCCGGTTACTCCAAATGGTATTTGCAGCGTATGTTTCGCACCGTGATGCATCAAACGCTGGGCGAATATATCCGCCAGCGGCGCCTCGCGATGGCCGCCGAAGCCTTGCGGACCACGCAGCGACCTATTTTTGATATCGCGATGGATTTTGGATATGTGTCGCAGCAGACTTTTTCACGCGTTTTTCGCCGCGAATTCGATCGCACCCCTACCGATTACCGTCAACGCGCCTAATTCTGTGGGCCGCCCTCAACTGAACTTCTCTTTTAGGCCTAAAAGTCGCGCTGCCATCTGGTGAATTAATCGACAAATGTGATATAGTTCACATGTTGAATGCAACATAAACTGATATTACATTTTTGTAACGACTTATTCCCCACGCGGCCTCAGGTCATTGATGCTCCGGTATTCGGAAGCAGGGCTTTGCTATATGTCGCGTATCCGTAATAAGTTCGCTTTGAGGATTAAGCCCCATGGCTACGCTTACCACTGGCATTGTTCTAATGCGCTGGCAGTTAACGAGTGCGCTATTGATGTTTATCGCAAGTACGTTAAATATTCAGCTTCGTAAATTTGATCACGGTGTAATGGCGTTTTTCGCCAGCGGTATTGGTATCGCCGCTTAATGCTGGTTCGCTACCGGGCTATTGGGAGTCAGTATCAATTTCCCGCTTATCTGGGTGCATCTTAAAGATTTATTGATTGAATCCATGAATAATATGCCGCCCGAGTGGCCGGCAATGATGGCTTAAGAGTAGTTATCGCATCACGCTCCCTCACGAACAGGGGGAGTAGCTCAGCAATACTTTTATACGCTGGCCGATACAGAGCCTTTTGCGACGTGCCTGAAGCGCCTTTCCACCGCCGCGCCGGGTGCCATTAACCGCTATGCCCGAGCGCAGCTAGCCGCGCCTTACTACCCGGCGAAGTTCGCCGTCCCGCAATCTGCCAATCAGCGTACCGACGATGGTATAAAATGCCCCTAGTAAAATCAGGATGAACACATCATTTAGGGTGTTTTGCCAGGGAAGCTCCATTTGATTTACACCGGCAATCGCTTTGGTCGCCCACGTGGACGGTAGCATCGACGATACGGCTCTGACCCATCCCGGCATTGACTGCAGCGGCCAGATGGTCCCGGAGATGTAAAAAACCGGCATCGTAATAAAGGAGAGCGTTAGGTAGATCATCTCCACGCTGCGCAAGCACTCCGTCAGTAATTTTCCCAGGCCCAGCACGGCGAGTAAAAAAGGAAACGTTAACAGTAAAATTTCCGGTATCGACGCCGTTTGCCGGTAGCCCAACACCCAGGGCCACAGCACAAACAGCACGATTGATAAAAATAGCCAGATGGGTAAAAGCGCAGATAAACCGCCCAGATACACGGGCAGCGGCGGCTTACCCTCCGCACGCAGCATAATGCTGACGCGCACGCTCGCTATCATCAGCGAGTGCTGTAGTAGCATGACCAACAGGCCCGGAAATACAATAGCCGCAAAACTAATTCCGGGATTAAATAGCCCTTCCGTCTGCCCGATAATCGGCGTCAGCAGAACATTCGCCTGGCTGCTACTAAAGCCATTGCGCAGTAAGATCTGCTTGTCATAGTGATTTAGTAGTTCCTGATAAGCGGCCATGACATCCTGCTGGATCTGCCCATTCGACATGCGATTGGTGGCATCGCCGTAAACCGGCACGGTGACCGATTTACCGGCTAACAGTTTCTTTTCCAGGTCAGTTGGGATAACCACCACGGCAAATAATTTCCGCCAGCCTAGATCTAAACGTGTTACCAACGGTGCAAAACTGATCCACCCCAGCGGTTGAAAACTGATCC
>CALYPF010000124.1 GCA_945271245.1 uncultured Enterobacteriaceae bacterium
TAGACCGTTGGTGGTGACGGTAAGTGGATCACTTTTTACCCGTTGTTGACATCTGTTGTCCGTGCAACTTGTAGGGAAATTAAACAGGAGCAGGTTCCAAAGCGCTTCCCACCTACTGTGGCATTGTCAATATCATATAGTCTGGGCGCCTGAGTGCCGTTTCGGAATACTCAAAGGCAATGTTGGGAAGAGGAAGTGTACCGACAGATAGGGATACTCAGTGAGCAGTTGAAGAGCCAAATTATTGAATTAAATGTCCAATTAGAGCATGTGCATCTTCTGATGAAAATACCGCCGAGACTGTCAGTATCAGAAGTGATGGGCCATCTGAAGAGCAGGACAGCAATAAGGCTCTTCAGTAAGTTTCCCTACTTACGTAAGCATAAGCTATGGGGAAATAACTTCCGGGCAAAGGGATACTGCGTAGACAGCGTAGGTGTGAATGCAGAAATGATCCGTAAATACGTCAAGTATCAGGAAAAGCATGAAGTGGATGTTAAACAGCTATCGCTACATGAAGTGTGAAGGGAGGGCTCTATGAGCCCGAACTTAGAACGCCGCTCTGGGGCGTAATCAAAGCCGCCTTCTAAGAAGGCGGATTTTTACTGATATTAGTGGGATGAAAACCAGTTTAATTTATCACGCAGTGCGACTACGCTGCCGACGATTATCAGGCTGGGGCTAACGACCTGCTGCGCTAATACCCCAAGCTGCGCCAGGGTGCCGGTAACGACGCGCTGTGTGACCGCGGTGCCATTCTCAACCAGCGCGACAGGTGTATCCGCCGCCACGCCGTGCTTGGTAAGGTGTTGTTGGATAGCCGGCGCCTGATTTAGCCCCATATAAAATACCAGCGTCTGATTTTCGCCAGCCATGCTGGCCCAGCCCAGTTCACGGCCGGTTTTCAGGTGGCCGGTAATCAGGCGTACGCTTTGTGCATAATCACGGTGCGTGAGCGGTATCCCGGCATAGGCGGAACACCCGGAAGCGGCGGTGATACCCGGGACCACGGAAAACGGGATACCGGCTTCGCATAACACTTCCAGTTCTTCGCCTCCGCGCCCGAAAATAAACGGGTCGCCGCCTTTCAGACGGACTACGCGCTTGCCGTGCCGGGCTTCGCGTAACAATATTTGGTTAATTTCTTCCTGAGGCACGCAGTGATAGCCAGCGCGCTTTCCTACAAAAATACGGTCGGCATCCCGACGTACAAGATTCATTATGTCGTCTGAAACCAGCCGATCGTAAACCACAATATCTGCCTGCTGAATTTGCTGTAGCCCCTTAAGCGTCAGCAAGCCGGCATCGCCCGGGCCAGCACCAACCAAAACCACTTCTCCGCGATGCTCAAGAGGTTCGCTAAATAACGTTTCGGTAATCGCGCTGACTGCCGGCGAGTCCTGGTTAGCCAGCGACTGCGCCAGCCGGTCATTGGTGAAGAATTTTTCCCAGAAGCGGCGGCGTTCGCCCATGCTGCCAAAAGTCTGTTTTACGCGCTGACGTAACTGGCCGGCATAGTGAGCAACTTTGCCCAAATGCAGTGGCAGCAGTGACTCCAGTCTTTCGCGCAACAGGCGCGCCAGAACGGGCGAGGTGCCGCCGGATGAAATAGCGATAGTGAGCGGTGCGCGATCGATGATGGAAGGCATAATAAAACTGGCCTGCTTAGGCGCATCGACTAGGTTGCAAAAGATACGTCTGGTTTCGGCAGCGGCGCTGACGCGCTGATTGACACTATCGTCATTCGTGGCTGCAATGGCCAGCCAGCACGGCTCCAGCAGCGCTTCATTAAAATCGCCCTGGACCAGGTGTAATTTACCGGCTTTTTCCCAGGCGTGGAATTGCGGTACAAATTCCCGCGCATTGACGGTGAGCAGGGCGCCAGCCTCCAGCAGTAGACGCGCTTTACGCTCCGCCACGTCTCCTCCGCCTACCAGCAGGCAGGCGCGATCGCGTAACTGGCAAAAAATAGGCAGGTGATCCACGGTATTTACCTCATTGGGTTATTGGCGATGCGCGTAACGATAACGCTCTATTATTGGGGTGCTCTTTATCCGGGTAGCATAGCAGTAAGGTGAGAGCGTGAATACGGCGGCCTTTTCCCGGTAAACGCTGTGGGGATTATTCATTCTAAAGGAACATTAACTGTTGAGAGCCTGGCTGAGAGTAAACGGTGCCGTATGGTATTTCGCAGGATAGCAGCCCTGACGCGCAGGCCATGGCGGCCTTTTATGGGGTTAACGGGCAGTCGTAGTTCGGATTTTCGGATTATTGGTAGTGCCGAAAATACTCGCTGCTTTACCAAAGCCGGGCCTTCGTTGCGGTTAAAGACATTACTTTATGAATAATATGCAGGCTTAAGGCATGACGGGGGGATTGCCGTAAGCCTGTGCGAAGGCGCTTTGTCTTTATAATTCAACAGAGCGCCTTTGACTATCAGGCTTTTATTTGTACCTGGCCTTCAACAACGCGCGCTTCATAGTGTGCGACGGCCTGGGTTTCATCTTCCATACATGCCCCGTCTCGCAGGCGGAAACGCTGCTTTTTCAACGGGCTGGCGACCCAAAGGTCGCCATCATGTTCAGCGATAAGCCCGCGCGATAGCACGCTCGCCTGGAAAAAGGGATCGATATTGCTGATAGCAAACACCTGTTCGTCTGCCCGTGGGCGGAAGATGGCAACCTGCTGCTGGCCCAGCAGGGCGCAAACGCCGGTAGCAGGTAAGATATCGTTTAGCTGACAGACTGTCGTCCACTGGCTCATAGGTTATCCTCCACGAGAGTCACGGGAATACGTTCATACGGCGTTGCGGGACGGTGCTGCTGACGTTCTGGCACGACCTGCACGTTCGGATCGCGCTGCGGGCTGTTGATAAAGTGCTTAAAGCGCTGCTGTGCCTGTGGATTATTAACCGTTTCCGTCCATTCACAGGCGAACGCTTCGCGCAGCCGCGTCATTTCTGCTTCAAGATGTGCATCCAGCCCCAGTTTATCGTCGATGACTACGCTTCTGAGATAGTCGATACCGCCTTCCAGGTTTTCCAGCCAAACGGACGTGCGCTGGAGTTTGTCTGCAGTGCGGATGTAAAACATCATAAAACGATCGAGGTAGTGGATCAGCGTTTCACTGTCGAGGTCGGCTGCCAGTAAATCAGCGTGGCGAGGTTTCATACCGCCGTTGCCGCATACATAAAGATTCCAGCCTTTTTCCGTTGCGATAATGCCGACATCTTTACTTTGAGCCTCGGCGCATTCGCGCGTACAGCCGGAGACGCCAAATTTCATTTTATGCGGCGTGCGGATGCCTTTGTAGCGATTTTCCAGTTCAACGCCAAAGCCGACGCTATCGCCAACGCCATAGCGGCACCAGGTGCTGCCCACGCAGGTTTTCGCCATGCGAAGCGCCTTCGCATAGGCGTGGCCGGTTTCAAAGCCGGCCTCGATAAGCTGGTGCCAGATTTCTGGCAGATCGTCTTTTTGGGCGCCGAACAGGCCAATACGCTGGGAGCCGGTAATTTTGGTGTACAGATTAAATTCCCGCGCAACGCGCCCTACCGCCATCAGCCCTTCCGGAGTAATTTCTCCGCCAGCGGAGCGTGGGATAACCGAATAAGTACCGTCCTTTTGTAGGTTGGCAAGGAAGTTATCGTTGGTGTCCTGTAACGGCGTGTTTTGAGGCGACAATACGTATTCGTTCCAGCAGGAGGCCAGTAGCGATCCTACCGTCGGTTTACACACTTCACAGCCGTAGCCGGTACCGTATTTGGTCAGCAGTTCGTCGAACGTTTTAATGCCTTCAACGCGGATCAGGTGGTACAGCTCCTGGCGGGAGAACGCGAAGTGTTCGCACAGGTTATGGTTAACTTCAATACCCTGTTTTGCCAGTTCGGCATTCAGAACCTGCGTAACCAGTGGAATACAGCCGCCGCAGCCGGTGCCGGCTTTGGTTTCTGCTTTTAGCGCCGCGACGGTGTGGCAGCCTTTATTAATTGCTGCGATGAGATCGCCTTTAGAGACGTCAAAGCAGGAACAAATTTGCGCGCTGTCTGGCAGTTTATCAACGCCGATGGCGGGCTTACCGCTGCCGGAATGAGACGGCAGAATCAACGAATCAGGGTTTTCCGGTAACTCAATGGCGTTGAGCATAAGCTGCAGCAGGTTGCCATAGTCGCTGGTATCGCCGACTAATACCGCGCCGAGCAGAGTTTTATTGTCTTCACTGACGATGAGACGCTTATAAACTTCTTTATTCTCATCCAGATAAATATAACTGCGGCAGCCCGGCGTGCGGCCGTGCGCGTCGCCAATACCGCCAACGTCTACGCCCAGCAGTTTTAATTTGGCGCTCAGGTCTGCGCCTTCAAAGGCATTGCTGTTACCAAGAAGGTGATCAACGGTGACCTGCGCCATTTTATAGCCCGGTGCGACCAGGCCGAACATGCGGTTATGCCAGCTTGCGCATTCACCGATAGCGTAAATATCCGGATCGGAAGTTTGGCAGTTATCGTTAATCACAATACCGCCGCGCTGAGCAACGGCCAGGCCGCATTGCGTCGCCAGTTTATCGCGTGGGCGAATACCGGTGGAGAAAACGATAAAATCGATTTCCAGTTCGCTGCCATCGGCAAAGCGCATGGTTTTCCGCGCCTCGCGGCCTTGCTGGACGATTTCCTGCGTGTTTTTACTGGTATGAACTTTCACGCCCATACGCTCAATCTTGCTGCGTAGCTGCTCGCCGCCCATGCGATCGAGCTGCTCGGCCATCAGCATTGGTGCGAATTCGATGACATGAGTTTCGACGCCTAAATTCTTCAGGGCGCCTGCGGCTTCCAGGCCGAGTAGGCCACCGCCGACAACGGCGCCGCGCTTACTGCGCCGGGCGCAGGCTTCGATGGCGTTAAGATCTTCGATTGTGCGGTAAACGAAGCAATCCTGAGTATCCGAGCCTTTAATCGGCGGGATCCAGGGATAGGAGCCGGTCGCCATAATAAGCTTATCGTAAAAGACCGTCCGCCCCGCGCTGGAATGAATGACTTTTTCCTGGCGATTAATAGTAATCGCCCGCTCACCTACCAGCACCTGTACGTCATGTTTAGCGTAAAAGCCTTCACGAACCAGCGTTAATTCTTCAGCGGTGTGATGAGAGAAGTAGGAGGAGAGGTGTACGCGGTCATAGGCTACGCGAGGTTCTTCGCAAAAGACAGTTATCTCAAACTGCCCCGGTTCGGCTTTATCAAGGAGCTCTTCGATAAAGCGATGGCCGACCATGCCGTTACCGATAATAGCGAGTCTCATTTTGCTCATTTTTGCCTCGATTTCTTTTTTATTACTGCCTACCTTAACGATTCAGCCTTAGTGATTATTGATTTAGATCAAATACGACTTTACATACTCCCTAATGAGTATGCATTTGATTTCACTGACATTATGTAACCAACGGAAAAGGTTGATTTTTAACCTTATGGTAATATTTTGAATTTATTACGCGGTTGCCCAGGATTGGGCCCCCATGAATGAAACTCAGGGTATTACGATAAGGCTGGCTTATTTATATGGGCGGTTAATTGGTAAATGCAGTTATGAAGGAAAGGGGCGTTTCGATTGCGCAGTGGGCCAGCGAGGCGGTGTTATCGCTAACGGGAACTCGCTCTACGGGCGCGGTTTTCACTCGGCTCTCGCTTTGATTTACTGCCTTTGGAGGTAAATGCCAAAGGCAGGTAATGGTCTTAGTGTGAACTTGGGTATCCCCGAAAAGGGGAAATTCACGCGGTCTTCTCTCAGAGCGAATTTTTACTGCGGCTCGGATGACGTCACGGCGTTAACGCGATGGCGAGAAACAAGGCCAAGAAGCAGACACATAATAAAGACTACGGCGTACAGCCCGTTAGCCGTTAGCAGCGCCGCATGCGGGCCGTAGTGTGCGACGATAGGGCCAGTAACGATAAATGTCAGCATGGTACCGACGGTGCCGCAGGTCAGTATAAAATTAACCAGCTTTGGCGATGGTACACGCGTTTGCTGTGAGCCGAGCGTAATAATAGAGGTATAGATAGCGCTGGAGAAAAAGCCCAGAGCAAGGATATACCACGCCATATGCGGCGCGGTGCCTATAATAAAGCAATACATGAATAGCGTTGCCAGAGCCGCGAGGACGGTAAGAATTCGCTGCAGATCGAAAAAGCGCAGGATTATGCTGAAGGCCCACATGCCAATCATGTATGACATCCAGAAGTTACTCACCAGTCTACCGGCTTCATGTAAGTCCATCCCCAGCCCTTTGGCGTACTCCGGCACCCATGAGATAAAGCCCAGTTGCCCCAGGATATAGCAGAGCGCGGCGATAGAAAGAAACAGAACGCCCGGCCCCCATTTTTCTTTGGCGATCGGCTGTGCATCGCCCTCTGTGCACCGACCCAGTGCGGGAAACTCGCAGCCGAAGGTGAGTAAGAAGATAGCCACATACAGCAGGCCGATGCAGACATAGACCCAGTACCATTCGATATGTCTGGCCAGCAAATAAGCCGCGATTATCGGGAAGACCATGCCGGCCATGCTAAAGAATGAATCGGTAAACAGCAGGCGCTGTCCGCGCTGGCGCCCCTCATAAAGATGCGTAATTAAAAACGTCCCAATAGACATCGTAATACCGCTTACCACGCCCAAAATGAACATTGCCGCGGAAAAAATCGCCAGGTTACGGCCAAAGATAAGCGCTACCAGCGCGAGTAGCATTAATAAAAAGCCGAAACGTAGCTGCGTTCTTAACGGCACGATTTCCATCAGCCATGCGTTTAAAAAGATAGAAATGAGAATACCGGTGTTTAGAAAAGTAAAGGTGTTACTCATGCTTGATACCGGCAGCCCAAAGGCCTCTGCGATATTTCCCATTACCATACCGGTGATAATCACCAGCGCGCCGGTTAACCCGTACGAAAAGAAGCTGATCCAGGTAAGCCTAATACGGTTGTTGTTGGTCATAAAAATCCCGTTTGTGACGCGTATATAGGGGCGGTAGCGCGAGGCTCCGTCATCCAGATAGAGTGGAAACGTTCTAAAACGCTGAGACCATGAATTCTGCGCGCTGATTTTAGACATTAAAGTGATCTGTTTAAATGTTTTAATGCCCTTACAATGCAACTGATGAGATGTATCGTGAGGTATATCTCGTATTGTTCTTATGGAAATGAGGTAATGAAGTATTGGTTCGCTTAACTTTGCGTAAATAATGGTAAAAGTCTGGCGCGCTTCGATCGCTATCTTTAGAATCAATCGATTCGCTCGTTCATGTTAAGGAAGCCTGTCCATGCTGAAATCAACTCTGGCCGCTACCGCTATGTTGACCCTCTCTTTATTTTCTACCGGCGCGCTGGCGGCAAACGCGAACCCACACGTTTTGCTAACTACGTCTGCGGGAAATATTGAGCTGGAACTGGAGAGCCAGAAAGCGCCTGGTTCGGTGAAAAATTTTGTCGATTATGTGAATAACGGGTTTTATAACAACACAACCTTCCATCGCGTTATTCCAGGTTTTATGATTCAGGGCGGCGGCTTTAACGCTCAAATGCAGCAAAAACAACCTAACCCGCCTATCAAAAATGAGGCCGATAATGGCCTGCGTAACATTCGCGGCACGATCGCGATGGCGCGAACGGCGGAGCAGGATAGCGCTACCAGCCAGTTTTTCATTAACGTAGCGGACAATGCGTTCCTCGATCACGGCCAGCGCGATTTCGGTTATGCGGTTTTCGGCAAAGTAGTTAAAGGAATGGATGTGGCGGATAAGATTTCTCAGGTTGCGACCCACGATGTCGGCCCGTATCAGAACGTTCCCAGCAAGCCTATCGTTATCCTATCCGCTAAAGTACTCCCCTGATTTTTAGCGCGTAGGCTTATTTCGCTTACGCGCGCCTCTCCGGCATTTTCCCCCATTGCTGCTTATACTTCAGGCAGGTTGCATACTTTTGTGCACATGGGGGGAAAATGACGAAAAAGCCGACCGATAAACAAAAGTCCCTAATCTGGATGCGCGAGCGCGGCCGGAATTTCCGCGCGAGTTGCCTGCTGGAAGGTATTGTGCTGCCTGAAGGTTGCCCTGATGAGAATACGGTACAGAGCGCGCTGGACAGGTTAAGGAGACACTATGAGCGATAAATTTGGTGATGGCGGCGATCCTTATTACTGGCCCGGTATTCACGTATTACGCAACCGGCTGGATATTCGTGAAAGCCGGCGCCTGGCGCAGGCCGAACGTGAAATCACGCCGCTGCGCGTCGCCACGCTGGAGTTAGGTCCGCAGCGCCGGGGGCTGCCGCACCTGTGCGCCATTCATCGCCATCTATTCCAGGATATATATGACTGGGCCGGTGAGGTGCGGGAAGTCGATATTTACCAGGATGAGACGCGTTTTTGCCACTTTGAATATATTGAGAAGGAAGGTAATGCGCTTATGGAAGCGCTGGAGGAAGAAAACTGGCTTGATGCTCTGCCCGCCCCGGCGTTCGTTGAGCGAATCTCCCATTACTATTGTGAAATAAACGTATTGCATCCTTTTCGTATTGGTAATGGGCGTGCGCAGCGAATTTTCTTTGAGCAGCTCGCCATTCATGCAGGGTACCATCTCGACTGGCGCGATATAGAGGTTGAGTCATGGCGCAGCGCCAATCAGCGCGCGGCGCTGGGCGAACTGGCGCCGTTAACGGAGATTTTCAGCAAGGTTGTCAGCGGGATAACTGAAAACAGGTAAAATGGCGCAAAGCATTATTGCGGAGCCGCTATGTTATTGCTGATAGATAATTACGATTCGTTTACCTGGAATTTATACCAGTATTTTTGCGAGCTGGGTGCCGATGTCGTCGTAAAACGTAATGACGCGATTGGTATTGAGGATGTTAAGAGCATAGCGCCGGCAAAAATTGTTATTTCTCCCGGCCCTTGTTCGCCCACTGAAGCGGGTATTTCGCTGCCAATTATTCAACATTTTGCGGGAAAGCTCCCCATCCTCGGCGTTTGTCTTGGACATCAGGCTATTGCGCAGGCTCTCGGCGCCCAAGTTGTGCGGGCGCAGCGGGTGATGCACGGAAAAACGTCTGCCATTAATCACTCCGGAAAAGGCGTTTTTACCGGGCTGAATAATCCACTGACGGTAACTCGTTATCATTCACTGATTGTTGAACCGGCGACGCTGCCGCCTGTGCTTGAGGTTACCGCCTGGAGCGAGGATCGGGAAATTATGGGGCTGCGCCATAAGCATTGGGATCTTGAAGGCGTGCAGTTTCATCCTGAGAGCATCATGAGCGAGCAGGGCCATTTACTGCTTAATAATTTTCTGCAACGTTAATTTCATTTGCCCTTTTTTGATAATTTATTCATATTTTACGATTATATTTTCATATTGCTGAGGTGGCGGTAATGAGTGAGTCCGCGATGGAAACTGGGGAATACTACCCGGGAAGGGAAGTGTTTGACGAAGTCATTATGTCGGTTTATGCACCGGCGCCGTTTATTCCGGTAACCGGGGAGGGCAGCCGCGTCTGGGATCGCCAGGGTAACATGTATATTGATTTTGCAGGCGGTATCGCGGTTACGGCGCTGGGGCATTGCCATCCTGCGCTGGTCTCGGTGCTGAAAAACCAGTGCGAAAGGCTGTGGCACGTCAGCAATGTCTTCACCAACGAGCCGGCCCTGCTTCTGGCTCGCCAACTGATTGCCGCGACGTTTGCAGAGCGCGTGCTGTTTATGAATTCCGGTACCGAAGCGAATGAAACGGCGTTTAAGCTGGCGCGCCGCTGGGCGATTACGCGCCATAATCCTTATAAAACCAAAATTATTGCGTTTCACAATGCGTTTCATGGACGTTCGCTGTTTACGGTCTCGGTAGGCGGACAGTCGAAATATTCGGATGGATTTGGGCCGAAGCCTGCCGATATCGTGCACGTTCCTTTTAACGATCTCCATGCCGTGCAGGCGGTTATGGACTCACACACGTGTGCGGTAGTGGTTGAGCCGATTCAGGGCGAAGGAGGGTTAACCGCCGCTGAGGCTGATTTCCTGCGCGGCCTGCGCGCGCTGTGTGACAAACATCAGGCTCTGCTGGTATTTGATGAAGTACAGTGCGGGATGGGGCGCACTGGGGAGTTATTCGCTTATATGCATTATGGCGTAACGCCGGATATTCTCACCAGTGCCAAAGCGCTGGGCGGCGGTTTTCCGGTGAGCGCGGTGCTGACAACCGCCGATATCGCCTCATCGTTTCACGTGGGATCGCACGGTTCCACCTATGGCGGTAATCCACTGGCCTGCGCCGTAGCGTTAAAGGCGCTGGAGATAATTAATACTCCGCAAGTGCTACAGGGCGTCCAGCGTAAGCGCCAGCGCTTTATTGCGCATCTTCAGCAAATTGGGGAGCAGTTTGATGTTTTCTGTGAGATGCGTGGTATGGGGTTATTGGTCGGGGCGGTGCTGAGTTCGCCGTATCGCGGGCGCGCGGGCGAGTTAGTGAATATCGCCGCTGAGTCCGGCGTCGCTATCCTGAGCGCTGGCTCAGACGTATTGCGCTTCGCGCCTTCTTTAATCATTAGCGACGATGAGATTGAAGAGGGGATGCGCCGTTTCGCGCAGGCGATAGAACGGTTTATTCAGGGCTAATCGGCCTGGCTTAGACTTCGTACGGACGGGTTTTCGCCCCCCAGGCGCCGCTTTAACCATATGCCGTGGTGGGGGCGCTGGCGCCACGCGATAGATGAAATTGTGTGCATCGCATTTAAATGGCCTAGCACGCGCTGAAGATGCTGCTCCAGCGTGCTGAGCGGTCCACTGTTAAGCATATCCATTGATTCCAGAATATTGGCGCTGTCGGTTTCACCTGGTTCGTCGTACTCCAGGCGCTGCTGGCAGCGCTGAATCGCAATCTCGCAGGATTCCAGATAGCGCTGGGCAAGCGCGGGCTCTAGCAAAGTATGTTCGCGCGCCAGCGTCGTCATCGCATTAATATGCTCGACGATAAATTGACTGTGGGTCACCCAAAGTTTCATATCGGTCAGGTAGCGGGTATTGAATCCGGGTTCCTGCATTGCCTGATTGAGCGAATTATATAGCGCATTATGCGCCTGGTTTACCCGCATACGTTCGTATGCCAGCGGCCCTGGCTGCGGGTTGACGCTTAAAATCAGGCGGATAGCCTGCTGGTCTTCCTCCAGCGTGTCGTGTGCGTTCTGGCGCAGCAGGCCGCTTTGCCACTGCGGCCACAGCCATACCATGCCACCGAAGGCGATGAGACAGCCGATAAGCGTATCCACCAGCCGCGTCATAATAAACCGATCGCCGTTCAGCGAGAGAAGTTGAAGCGTATACACCGCCGTCAAGGTAAAACCTACCGTTGCCAGCCCGTACTGCTTGCGAATAATCAGGTAGCCAATCAGGGTAATGAGTAGCATGCCCAATAGCATATAGCCCTCCGGCACATGGAAATGCAGCGTGACGGCGGCTACCAGCAGCCCGGCCATAGTTCCGCCCGCCCGGTGAAAAATACGCACCCGGGTCGCTCCGTAACCGTTTTGGGTGACAAACATAATCGTCATTAAAATCCACCAGGGTTTAGGCAGATGCAGCGCGCTGCCGAGCAGACTGCCTATTGCCAGCATAACGCCGGTGCGGGCCGCGCTGCGCAATGCCGTAGATTTTAGCGATAGATAATTTTTTAGCGCGGGGAAGAGCGGCAGGCGGCGCTCTCTGTCGGCCATAAGATTACGTGCGTATAGCGGGCGCTGGGTGCGCAGCACGCGGGCGATGCGGCTGAAGTGGTAGTGGCAAAATTGCCCAACCGGATTATCCGGGTGTTGTCGGGCGATTTTGGCCAGCGCAGATAGCGGTTTTTCCATGCTAAAGCGGCGGGGATAGCGATGATAAAGAATGTCATCCGCCAGCACTCGCAGCCGGGAGGCGACGATTTGAGCGTTCCAGCGAATGACCGCCTCAGCGTGGCTCTTCTCGATTAACTTTTGCACTTCTTCCGGTTGATGCAGACTGACAGAGATGTGCTCCTGCAAATCGAGCCCGACCTGGAAGATGCGCAGCAGGCGCTTGTAGTCACTTTGCTGGCTGCCGGTGGAAAGCATATGAAGCTGCTGGTAGCACTGGCTTATCAGGTCAACGACTTTCTGCTGGCGCGTCAGCAACGGCGGCAGCGCTTTCTCAGGACAGGTGTGCTGCGTCAGCAGGCTATATTTCGCTTCACAGTAATTAGCCAGCTCGCGATACAGCAAACTGAGCGTTTCACGCAGCGGCTGTTCACGCCACAGCCAAAGCCAAAAGCGATTAAACAGTCCGTACCAGGTGGTACCAAGCGCGTACAGCAGCATGGGTTGCCAAACCGGCATGTTTCCCGCGAGGCTGAGCGTAAAAATAGCGGCCACCATTGAGGCAGGAAATAGCCTTGCATGCAGTGAGCTGATTTCCGCCGTTACGCCCAGAAGCAGCGCCATGCCGAAGAAGATGGCCGGCAGCGGCACATTTTCTCGCATCAATAATTGCACGATCAGACTGCAAGAGGCGAATAGGCAGCCGCCAACGATAAGTCGTTTAAAAAAGCGTTTATGAGGGGTATCCAGCCCGGCCATATTGCAGCAGGCGGGAACTAATGAAAGAAGTAGACCAAGACGAAGGTTACCCAGCGCCAGGCCGACGGCAACCGGCAGACATAGCACCAGCGTCTGACGCAGCGCGTAATTGACTTCAGGGTGATAAATCAGTCGGCGCCACATATATAACGACCTGAGGTATCGGCGCGGTGTGCGTGATAACACGCCGCGCCGCCGCGTTTAGCGCGTGCCGTAGACGACGATAGTTTTGCCGTGCGCGGATATCAGGTTCTGATCTTCGAGCATTTTTAAAATGCGGCCGACGGTTTCACGGGAGCAGCCCACGATTTGCCCGATTTCCTGGCGGGTAATTTTTATCTGCATGCCGTCAGGATGCGTCATGGCATCAGGCTGCTTCGCCAGGTTTAGTAGGGTTTGAGCAATGCGGCCGGTAACGTCCAGGAAAGCAAGGTTACCGACTTTTTCAGAGGTGACCTGCAGGCGACGCGCCATTTGTGATGAGAGGCGCATTAGAATATCCGGATTAACCTGGATTAACTGACGAAATTTTTTATAGGAGATTTCCGCGACCTCGCAGGCACTTTTGGCCCGAACCCAGGCGCTACGCTCCTGCCCTTCCTCAAAGAGGCCCAGTTCGCCGATAAAATCGCCCTGATTAAGGTATGAGAGGATCATTTCTTTGCCCTCTTCATCTTTAATCAGTACGGCCACGGAGCCTTTCACGATGTAGTAAAGCATTTCGGCTTTTTCACCCTGATGGATGAGCGTGCTTTTGGAGGGATACTTATGAATGTGGCAATGAGACAAAAACCATTCGAGAGTCGGGTCTGTTTGCGGTTTGCCAAGCACCATGTGCGGTTATCCTCTGATTATAAACTGGCATCTGGAAGAGGCGCTTATGCTTCTCCCAAACGTGGTAAACGAGTTCTGCGTTTTAAATGGGAAGGGGATCAGAACAGCCTGTTATCAGTAAAGTTTTTACCTGAATGACCTTCACTACGACGCAGCAGTATCCGGTCTGTTTTAACATAGCTTTTCACCAGTGTCTCTTCTTGTCTCGTTTCAGCTTGACGCAGGTCGCCTTCTGTTGCCAGTTTCGCCCCTGACGCTTACTCTGTGGGGAAGCGTAATCTAACGGAGCGTACAAAATGCAGGCACGAGTTAAATGGGTAGAAGGGCTAACATTCCTCGCCGAATCCGCCTCTGGTCATCAGGTTTTGATGGACGGTAATTCAGGAGACAAGGCGCCAAGCCCGATGGAAATGGTATTAATGGCGGCCGGAAGTTGCAGCGCGATAGATGTGGTTTCTATCTTGCAAAAAGGGCGCCATGACGTAACCGATTGTGAGGTTAAACTTACGTCCGAGCGCCGTGAAGAAGCGCCGCGGCTTTTCACGCATATTAATCTGCACTTTATTGTTACCGGGCGCGGGCTGAGGGATAACGCGGTTGCACGTGCGGTTGAACTGTCAGCCGAAAAATACTGTTCGGTTGCGTTGATGCTGGAAAAGGCGGCCAATATTACCCATTCATGGGAAGTGATTGAAGCCTGATTAGACGCTGCGCGTCTTTAATAAGGCGCGCGATTTTAGTTGATTCCCCGGTCTTCAATTAACCGTTTCACCAGCGGTGTCATGATAAGCTCCATTGCAAGCCCCATTTTCCCTCCCGGCACTACCAGCGTATTCATGTGAGAAATGAACGAGCCTTGCAGCATAGCTGTTACCAACGGTGCAAAACTGATCCACCCCAGCGGTTGAAAACTGATCCA
>CALYPF010000125.1 GCA_945271245.1 uncultured Enterobacteriaceae bacterium
GTAGTACCCGTAGTACCCGTAGTACCCGTAGTACCCGTAGTACCCGTAGTACCCGAAGTACCCGGAGGAGATAATAAGGCAAGAGGATTCAGCGGTTGGGGCAGTGAAACTATCCAGAATAGTGTAATAACCGCTCCAGGGCCGGCGCGGCGAAAAACCCCATGCCAAACGCTTATTGCCACACCGCCTGCGCTTTAACGGCCGGGGATATAGGGCGCGGGCAGCGGCGCGCCGCCGCTTGACACTGCGCCATCGCTATCCGGCCAGGGGTTTGAAAATAATAATCCTCTACCAGCCCAGGGCTGGCGCTTACTCCTGCGGCTCCGGATCGTAGTCCAGCCCCATTACCACGCGCAGGATGCCGGCCACCGGCTCATAAAACGCCGGGGTGATAAACTGCCCCACCGCCACATCGCGCATTAGCCCGCGCGCCAGCGGGATATTTTCCACCACCGCCACGCCCTCGCGTTCAGCCAGCGCATTAATCATTCTGGCGCGCTCCCCCTGCGCCTTTTCAATCACCTTCGGCAGCGGGCAGCGCGCGGGATCGAACCATAAACAGACGGAAAGATGGGTAGGGTTTTTAATAATCACGCTACTACTGCGGACTTTTTGCCGTATTCCCTCCTGCTGCATTTCCCGATGCGCTTCACGGCGGCGCTGCTTAATTTCGGGGTTCCCTTCAGAATCTTTGAACTCCTGTTTAACTTCCTCTTTGGTCATCCGCAACTGTTTCATCAGGCTAAAGCGCTGAAATGCATAATCAGCTGCGCCAAAGAAAAGATACCCTCCCAGCAGCCCGAGCAGCAGTTCAAAACATACATGGGACAGTAGCGGCATCGCACAGCCAGCGCCGCACACGGCAGCGTACTGAAACGCAGAAAACTGGCGGCGTAAAATAATGAAAAACAGCAGGCCGATCAGGACGATTTTGACCACCGACTTCGTCAGTTCAAACAGATTTTTTACTGAAAACATTTGCTTTAGGTTAGCGATAACATTCAGTTTACCGGCGCCTTTGGCGATAGCCTCCCCCGAGAAGAGGATACCCACCTGCCCGAACAAAGCGGCCAAGGTAGCAACCGTAAGCGCACAGGCCACGGTGCCGAGAATTTTAGCTACCTCCGCCGCCCACATTATCGTCAGCGCGGTGATAGCGCCCTCATCCATCTGAACGGCGCGCTGCAGCGTGTCCTGCAGCAGGCGCTGAATATCCTGATACCACTGCTGGCCGCACAGCGCCAGCAACAGCGTAATCACCCCCAACTGTGCCGCCGAGGTCACTTCCACGCTTTTCACCACCTGCCCTTTCTTGCGGGCGTCGCGTAAACGCTTACCGGTAGGCTGCTCCGTTTTTTCACTCATGTGAAAGACCTTCCAGTAACCGGGTCAGCGCCAGCGGCAGGCTATCGAGATGCGTGAAGTACACGCTAACGCTGAACCAGAGGCTAATAATCAACATGACTAGCGCCATCGCGCTCTTAATCGGCATTGCGAGGAAAAAAACGTTCAACTGCTGGGCTGACCGATTCATCAGGCCAATCGCCAAATCCGTCAGCACCATCACTACCACGGAAGGCAGCACAAAACTAATGCATAAGGTGAACAGCGTGCGCCACTGGGCTAACAGCAGAGCCAGCCAGCGATCGCTCAACTGCAGGCGCGCGCCCGGAGGAATTATTTGATACGAGCGATAGAGGATAGCCAGCATTTGATTCAATCCGCCGTACATAAAAAATAGCGCGATAAAAAGCTGAACAAACAAAATCCCTAATACCGACGCCGCCTCCCCCAGGCTGGGATTTAATACCGAGCCCATCGATGAACCGCGAATGGTATCCACGATGAAACCGGCGCTGTCCAGCGCCCAAAAAGGGATTGCCATCACCAGGCCAATTAACACCCCTATCATCAACTCCTGCCCCACGAATAGCGCACTAAACGAGTGGCCGGATACCGGCGCGGGGCTGCGTATATAAAGCGGCACGACGGGAATACTAAACGCCAGAATAACGCCGTTACGCAGCAGCGTGCTGCCCAGATTGCGGGCGCCCAGCAGAGGAAACATGACGCACATGCCGAGCGGGCGCAGCGCAGCGAAAAACAGGATGGCGGGGTTGGACAACAGCGCTTCCATCTCAGGCGCCCATTTTGGATATCTGGTCAAACACCAGCACCGTGTAATTAAAAAGATTATTGCCAAGCCAGTGATAACTGGCGACCAGCGTAATACTCACCGCCACCAGCTTAATCAGAAATTGCAGGGTTTGATCCTGCAGTTGGGTCAGCGTTTGCAACAGGCTTACCATAATACCAACCACTGAGGCCACAATAACCGTCGGCAGCGACAGCAGCAAAACCAACCACAGCAGCTCGACGGCCAATTGAATAATGACGCGCTCACTCATACTATTTATAGGAGAGAATTAGCTGTGACAGCAGGCGCTCCCATCCCCCCACCAGAACAAAAACCAGAATTTTAAACGGCAGTGAAATGGTCATTGGCGACACCATCATCATACCCATCGCGAGTAAAATATTGGAAACCACCAAATCAATAGCGATAAAGGGCAAATAAAGCAGTAGTCCTATCTTAAATGCTTCAACTAACTGGCTAACCATAAAAGCCGGCAGCACCACAAACAGCGAATCCTGCGAGGCCTGCGCGCGCAAATTTTTCGGCCATAGCTGCGTCGCCTGCTGGCTGAAAAAGCGCACCTGTTTACTTTGCGCGTGCTGCTGCAAAAACTGGCGATACGGCATGAGGATCTGACTATCCACCCGCTCATAAAGATTGGCTGACTCCAGTGAAAACGGCGCCTGAGTCAGACTATCGTTAATCTGATACCCCACCGGGGCCATGATAAACAGCGTAAGGATCAGTGACATGCCATAAATCGCCATATTCGGCGGCACCTGCTGAATGCCCAGCGCGTTACGCAGCAGTGAAAGCACAATCGAAATTTTCAAAAAACTACTCCCAATCACCACCAGTAACGGCAGTAAAGAAAGCAGGCATAAAATAATAATTAACGCGAGCGGCTGGTCACCATATTTAGCCAGCCATTCCATCACCGCCCCCTGGGTTTTCTAATGCTGTAGCGTCGTTCTCCGCCGCTTCCGGCTGCGGTCTCATTATCTGCCCGCCGGTTAGCGTATCCACCCGCACCAGCCAGCTATCCTGTAGCGCTACCAGGCTACCATAGCCGATACAGCAGCCGTTCACCGTCAAACGCACTCCGCCAGACAGCGAGCACTCGCCCGGCAGCAGCGCCCCCGGCGCCAGGCGCGCAAGCTGCGCCAGCGAGAGCTGCATACGCCCAACCTCCGCCATCACCGTCATTGGGATCTCGCCCATTCCCGGCACCGCCGCGTCGGCGACAAAAGGATCTGCGCCGATGTGTTCAATTTCTGCGTCGCTGTCATGAAGCGTCATGATTACGCGTTTCTCCTGCAAATAGAGCCAGACCTGGCCGGCATCTATCTTCGCCGCCGTTTGCAGCACTATTCCGTCGTTAGCTTGCAGCGCCAATAGCTGTTTTAGCGTCAATTTGCCGTAACCGACGCACAGCGGCAGAGCGACCTGCAGCGGCGGCGGCGGTGCGTCCCAGCGGAGCCAGTGTGCGGTTTTATGTAACAGCGCCTGCCACGGCCAGTGCGTGAGAATGAGCGGCAAACTGCGCCCCTGCTGGCGCAGCGTCAGCGTAACCTGCCAGCCCGCCGCCAGCGCATCGCGGTGTAACTCGCCTGGGGTAAACTGCATATCCTCAAAAAATGCCTGCGCGGGAGCGAATCCCAGCGCGGTTAGCAGCGGATAAAGCGCTTCGTCATAATCAGAAAACTGGCCGGCAGGCACTTCATCAGCCAGCCACTCACCCCACTGCCGACGATCGCACCAAATATACTGGTCGGGATGGCGACTATTCGCCCAGCGTAAATCGCAGCCCTGGTGATACTCAACGGACAGCGTGGCTACCCCTTCAGGATGCTCACGCCCCGAGCCAATATGTAAACTCAGCGCACACCAGGCCGCATCATGGAATGTCTGGTCCACGGATAACCTCAACGGAAATAAATAGATGGGGAAAAGCCCGGGCCAGGCGCCGAGTCAGCGCGCCGCGCAGGCGCAGTAAACGCTCCGCCGCCTCACCGCCTGCGGCGATTTCAAGCCGCAGCGCGCGTCGATCCCAGCGCGCGCGGATCTCACAGCCGGCAAGCCGCCCGTTGACGAACCGCCAGCACAGGCGATTTTGCGTCAGGTCATTGGCGTATTGGTCGCGTCGGGCGCGGTCAACGCTCTCTTTTAGCAGCGCCATAAAGCGCGCGCTTTCCTGCCCCGAGCGGTGCGCAGGCGCCGGTAGTTCATCGTCGTCCGCGCGATAGCCCCGCTCGTCGTCCCGCAGATATTGAGAAAAGGCGAAGGCGAGCGTCCGGTGCACCGGCGCACCGTCTTCACCCGGATCCCTGTCGGCAGATATCTGCTCCGGCGTCCGCGCGCTAAGAATACGCATCCTGCCCTTCCTCCAGCACATAGATCAGCTTTTCCTGCTCCACCCGGCTGCGCTGTATTGCCTGCTGCAATACGGCCTTTTCACGCTGCCACTGCTCGCACTCCTGGTGAATTTGTACCATCTCATCGTCCAGCGCCCGGTCGCGCTGAAAATGAGACTCCAGCTCGCGCTGAACTTCATGCAGGCGCTCGCGGGCAAGTTTACCTTTACTCTGCAGCCCTACTTCCCGCCACGAAATATGCAACTGTTTACGCTCTTCCATCAGCGCGTGCAGGCTATTCTGCAGCCGCTCGTAGCGCTGATTACCCGCCGCCAGCTGCTGGCGCTGGCGGCTTTCTCTGCGGCGCTTTAACGCCAATAGTTGTTCAAGCATGCGTTATCCCTCCACAACCTGTTGCAGCAAATTCAGGGTTTGTTCATAGTCGCTGTAATGATCGGTGGCCTGGCACAAAAAAGCCCGAATTGCGGGCCAGCGGCGCAGCGCTTCATCGGATTCCTCGTCCTGCCCGGGCTGGTATTCCCCCACCCGCACCAGCAGTTCAATCTCCCGATACAGGCTCATCATGCGCCGCAGTTTGCCCGCCAGTTCGCGATGTCGGGGCGTCGTCACCCGATGCATTACCCGGCTGACGCTGGCGCTCACGTCTATCGCGGGATAGTGATGGCTTTCCGCCAGCCTGCGCGACAGCACAATATGCCCGTCAATCAGCGAACGGACTTCGTCCGCCACCGGTTCGTTATGGTTATCGCCCTCCACCAGCACGGTATAGATAGCGGTGATACTGCCGGTAGGCGCCGGTCCGGCACGTTCAAGCAGGCGGGGAAGCTGAGCGAACATACTGGGCGGGAAACCGCCGGACACCGGCGGTTCACCGGCGGCCAGCCCGACCTCGCGCGCCGCGCGGGCATAGCGCGTCAGGGAGTCCACCATCAATAAAACATTCAGGCCTTTATCCCGGAAATACTCGGCGATCGTGGTAGCCGTCCAGCTCGCCTTCAGGCGCTCTAATGCCGGGCGCTCCGAGGTGGCTACCACGATTACGCTTCTGGCACGCGCCTGCGCCGACAGCACCTCCTCGGTGAACTCACGGACCTCCCGCCCGCGCTCCCCAACCAGCGCCAGCACGGTGACGTCCGCCTGCGCTCCGTCGCATAACATACTGAGCAGCGTGCTTTTTCCGCCCCCGGCGGCGGCGAAGATCCCCACGCGCTGCCCGACGCCGCAGGTCAGCACGCCGTCCAGCGCCCGCACTCCCAGCGGCATCGGCTGCTCAATCAGTGATCGGGACATCGGCTCGGGGGGGGCGGCATACAGCGGGCGCCGCCGATCGACATGTTTCAGCGCGCCGCTGAGCGGGCGCCCCAGTCCGTCCACCATCATGCCCAGCAGTGAATCATCCAGCTCGATGGTGTATTGGTCGCCGCTGGAACGCACCCACTGCCCGCAGGCTAATCCCTGCGCGGAATCAAACGGGGACAGCAGCGCCAGCTCGCCCTGCACCCCTATCACTTCCGCCAGGATTTGCTGGGGCAGAATGGTGCAAATTTCGCCGAGGCGCACCCACGGCATCACCGCCTTCAGCAGCGTCTCGCCCACCGCGACCAGGCGGCCATAGCGCCGCTGCGTCGGCGCCAGTTCCCAGCGGGGTAGGGTCAGCGTTTCCGGTAAGGCGGTGACTTCTGGTATCACTGGCAGCATTACGTCGCCTCACCGATCAATTCAATATTTCCCAGCACGTTAAGCTCCACCGCATCGCCGATTTCCTGGAACGAAACGACATTTACATCGGTCAATTCGCGTTCAATCATCTTGCGAAGGTAGCGGCGCACATCAATGGCGGTAATCAGCAGCCCGCTGCGCGCCTCACCCAGCGTCTGCTTGATTTGCTGTACGATCCGGCCGACCTGCTCCGGCTCCAGCGCCGACCAGGTTCCGGCGGCGGTCTGGCGGATTGATTCGCGGATTGCGTCCTCAATGGCGCTGCCGATAATCCAGACGTCAAGCCACGCCTCGCTGCCGATATAGCGATGAATAATGTGGCGACGCAGCGCGGTGCGCACATACTCGGTCAGGATAACCGGATCCTTTTCTTTCCCCGCCCACACAATCAGCGTTTCAAAAATGGTGCGCAAATCGCGAATCGAGATACCCTCTTCCACCAGCCGCTGAAGAATATCCGCCAGCTTGCTGAGCGGCAGCAGGCGCTGCACCTCCTTTACTAGCTCACCGTAGCTTTCTTCCATGGCATCCATCAGCACCCGCGTCTCCTGGATGCCGACAAACTCTTTCGCATAATGGCGCACCACCTGCTCCAGGCAGCCGATGAGCCGGGCTTCACCGCGCAGCGCCGCATCTTGCAGGGCAGCAGGGAGTCGGTTCTCATCGCACACGCCTATTTCCCGCCCGGGAAACAGCGCAAACAGGCGCAATTCGGCGGGCCGGTCCGGCGGCGCGCGCAGCAGCACGGCGTCGCCGGCGGCGATGTCCAGCGATGCCACGCATTCTTGATACAGCGCGATGGTAAACGGCGAACCGTCAGGAGCGCGCGCGACTTCCGCCAGCGGGATCATCACCCCAAGATGTTCAAAAATACGCCAGCGCAGCAGCAGCAGCGCTTTGTCCAGCGAGCCGCACGCCAAGTGTTCCGGCACCGACAGAGTGAGCGGGACGGAGCCGGGTTTCAGTTCAGTATTATTCTGCTGCGCCAGTCCCGGCTGGCGCTCCACGCCTTTTTTGTTGCCCCACATCGGCCTACCGCACAGCGCCCAGCCGCCCGCGCCCAGCAGCGCCGAAAGTGTTAAAAACACCGCCGTCGGAAACCCCGGCAGCAGTGCGAACAGCAGCAGCATGCCACAGGCTAAAAATAGCGGTCTGGGCTGACCCGCCATCTGCCCGGTAATTTCGCTGGCAAGATTCTGCCGCTCCTGGCCGGGCACTCGGGTGACGATTATCCCGGCGGTTATCGAAATCAGCAGCGCCGGAATTTGGGAGATAAGCCCGTCGCCGACCGACAGAATCGCGTAGGTTTGCAGCGCTTCACTCGCCGACATTCCGTGCACAAACATCCCCACCGCCACACCGCCGAAAATATTCACCATCACGATGATCATCCCGGCAATAGCGTCGCCTTTTACAAACTTCATCGCGCCGTCCATCGCCCCGTACAGCTGGCTCTCTTTCTGCACCATTGAACGCTGGCGCCTCGCTTCCTGAGCGTCAATGGTGCCGGCACGCATATCGCCGTCGATACTCATCTGCTTGCCGGGCATACCGTCCAGCGAAAAGCGCGCGCCAACCTCCGCCACGCGCTCCGATCCTTTGGTAATGACGATAAATTGCACGATAGTGATGATCGAAAAGATGATCAGGCCAATGCCCAGATTGCCGCCGACCACAAAATTACCGAAGGTATAAACAATATCGCCGGCATCGTGCTGCAACAGTATTAAACGGGTGGTGCTTATGCTAAGCGACAGGCGGTACAGTGTGGTGATTAGCAGCACGGAAGGAAAAGCCGAAAATTCCAGCGGTTCGCGCACATAGACGGCAATCATCATCAGTAATAATGAAATCGTCAGGTTAATGGCTATCAGTACGTCGACCAGTAGCGTTGGCAGCGGCAGGATAATCATGAAGACCGCGAGGATCAGAATGATGGCTAAAATGATGTCCTGTCGCCCGGCCAGTAGCCGCAGCCAAGAAGTTAATTTTTGCATTATCGGTACGCGATTTTTATCCAGGGTGTAAGCAGGCGCAAAAGCGCCCGGTAAGTCATCAGGAGCCGCTCCGCGCTGGCGTCATCGGCAACAGATGCACTGACCGCAACGCCCCGGGTAAGGCGGCACGGGCGCACCAGTACGCCGTTTAAGCGCTCCGGGTCTGCGCGCTGAAACAGCGCCAGCATCTGCTCCTCATCGGGCTGCACCGGCGCCGTAATCGTGACGCACAGCCGCTGCAAAAACAGCGTGATATGCAGTTGATGATCGGAAAAGGCGATACTCAGCGGGCTGGTTACCGTCATTGCTGGCACGCGCGCCAGAGTAAGAAAGCGCTCCAGATGGCGTTGAGTTTGTAGTCCCATGGCGTTCATAAGAATACGGGCGACGGCTTTTTTAGTTGCCCCCCTCTTCCCCCCACTGTTCCTGTAATTGTTCAAACGCCTCCATAAGCTGCACGCTCTGCTCCTCATCCTGAAAACACAGGGCTGGCAGCAGGCTCAGTAGCTCCAGCATGCGCCGCAGGTAAATAATTACTTTGTCGCCTGCAATCCCCATTTCGCGCATTCGGGCTTCAACCCAGTCGGGATACACCCAGCTTTGTTCAATTAACATCAGCACCGCTGCCAGCATCTGTTCTGCGGGAACATCAACGCTAAACGCCACGGAAGCGCAGTGCTCTTCCATGCTAAAAAACAACAGCAGGCGTTTAAGTTCGTTAATTGCGGCGACGACTCTGGCGGGCTGATGGTCAGCGTCCTGGCGCAGGTCCAGCGCCAGCGCGCGGATTAATAGCTTCAGGCGCAGGCGCCTGTCCGGCCATTCGCGCACTTCTTCAAACCATTCGATTATTCCCTGCGGCTGCTCTTCATCTTCATTACGCGTACGCTGATAAAGCTGACGCAGCGGCAGCAGAGAGGCGCTATTCATCATGGCGCCGGTTTCCAGCCAGGCGAACACATCAATCGCCAGCGATTCGTCTTCCAGCAGGCGCGACAGCGCATCTTCCAGCCGCCGCCGGCGCTTTTGCTCCAGCCGCGGGTCGCCCAGCAGTGAGGCAAGTAGCAGCGCCATCGCCCCTTCAGGAACGCCGCCCTGGCGCATTTGCTCCAGCGGATCGCCCTGCGAACCCAGCGTGGAAAAACGCGCGCTCAGCTCGACTAACGCCTGGCCTTCAACCTTAGGCACCCAGCGCATCAGCATGTCCTGTAGCGCCTGGCCTGCGCCGCTATCGCCGCTTTTACGCGCCGTGTTTTGCCGCAGCCGCGATCCCATCACCAGGCTCATGGACTCCATGGTTTCCATCAGCGACGCCGTTCGAATTTCCTGAATTTCTGCCTGAATCGGATCGCCGGCCGGTATAATCTGGCGCGGCGCACTCTGAATTTGGCGCTCCTGCTCCGCGTCCAGCATGCCCGCATAGCGCGCACCGCCCAGGTTATCAATTTGGCTCATACAGTTGCGTCCACTCCAGTGAAGACAGCGCCTGGCAAAGCTGCGCTATTTGACCGGGCAATTTCAGCTCAATACGCACCATTGGGCTTTCCAGACAGGCGTCGCCCGCCAGCAGCGCGCCATCGCGCACCACGGTCAGCGGCAGGCGCAGAATCTCTTCAGGCAGCCGTTCAAACAGCGCCGGTGCCACCTTTAGCGTCAGCGGGTGCGTATCGTGGAATTCCTGGCAAAGTGACGCGAGCTGTTCGCTCAGCATCTGCTCCCAGGGAATACGCTGGCTGATAGCGCTAAGCCGCGCCGCCAGCCCGTGCGCAATCTGGCGCGTAAGCCGCTGATACACCTGATGTTCCCAGTGCTGCTGCTCGATAAGCCAGCCGAGTGCGGCATTCGTGCCCTGTTCCTTCGCCTGTTGTAACTGCCGCGCGCAGTGTTTTTGGTGCATCCGCTGCGCCTGCGCAAGTCTGCGGCGCAAGCGCGCTCGCTGCGCGTGATTTCGCGCGCGGGCCTGCTGCAAATATCGCGCTGCTCGCCTGCGGGCGTCCTGAATAATCTCTTCGGCCTGCGCCAGCTTCGCCATCTCAGCGCGGGGCACCACGGTCGCGCCGGACCAGCGCCCGCCCAGCCGGATAATGTTCAATGTCGTTATTCGCTTCACAAAAAACGCTCCAGACGCATAAATAGCCCGGTATCTAACGCCACGGTCGGCGCGGGAGCATCTGCCGGCGCGGGGAGTACATAGCGCACGGCCTGCCACACCGGATCGTCAGCCAAAGCCAGCTCCAGCGCCTTTACGCCGCAGCGCCCGGCAAACGAAGCCAGCTCCTGCGGCGCGACATCCGCTGAACCGTGCCCGTAGCGCCACATTCCCCACAGCTGCTGGCGCTGTTGCTCATCAAGCCAGCCGGCGAGCGCGTCACGATAGGGGCGCCACAATACATAGTCAGGGCAGCCGGATAAGAGCAACCCCAGCGCCAGCATTAACATCGGCAGACGCGGCACCCCGCGCAGCAGCGCCGCCTGCAGCGGCGTAAACGCCCCGCCGACGCCCGGGAATCCGCTCTCTGGAAATGCCCGACGTCGGCAAATCAGGCGATCCAGCTCGCGACGTACCTGCGGAAGCCGCCGTCGGTAATGCTGCTGCCAGTCGGCCAATCCCAGCGCCTGCCACCAGGCTTCGTGCATGTGATAGCCGGGCTGCCATAACAGGCGGTGATACAAAATCCGGCTACTGTCCATACGCTCGGTTCCGGGATTTGCGCCGCTCGTACCAGACGGCAACGCCCGCCGCCAGCCATAATCCCCCCACCAGCGGCCAACGCCACGCGCTCAGGCGCTGGGCGGTGGATAACATCGTTTTTTTGGCGCTCTGCGCCCGCTGCACCACCGGTCCTGGTGCGCCCTGCGATAAAGTCGCCGCTGGCAATACCGGCGGCGCATCATCGGGCAGAGCCTGCATTGATGAGGCGAAACGATAATTGACCGGCTGGACGATGAGCGAGATGCGCTCTTTCTGGACCCCGGGAAGCGCATTGGCAATCAGGTTTCTGAGCTGCGCACTGAAGGCCTTTAGGTTGACTTCAGGGGTATATTTCACCAGTACAGAAACGGAAGGCGCCGCGCCGCTTTTCTCATCGCCGTCCGGGAGGCTCGAAATCACCGCGTTGGCGGAAATCACGCCTTCAATATTGCCAAGCATTCGCTCAAGGCTCTGTTCCCGCAGGAACTGGATTTTGGCCTGCTCCTGAGAAGGCGAGGTCACCAGTTGGCCGGACGGGAACAGTTCCTCCACGGAGCGATAGGCGCGGCGCGGGAAGCCGTTCTGGCGCAGGATTTCTACCGCTTTGACGAAGTCGCTTTTTTCCACCTGCAGCGTGAGCCCGCCGCTTTTATCCAGCGTCTTACTGGCATCTATTTGATTGCTGGCCAGCAGCGCCAGCATCTGGTTGGCATCGACTTCAGACAAATTGCTGTATAAGCCGACTTTACAGCCGCCAAGCAACAGCGCTATCGACAGCAGCGCGGCACGAGACATTCTGTTCATTGCATGGATACCAGCTTATTTACGGCCAGGGTGAAAGAACCTGCGATTTTGGCAACCACATCCACACCCACGACGCTGCCCGCCAGTTGCTGCTGTGCCAGCAGCGCGTTTTCAGGGGAGAGCTGCTTCAGCAGCGAAGTATCGCGCAGGCCAGAGATCAGCGTTTGCTGCGCCTGCTGCAGATGATTAACCACGGCGTGTTCCGGCACCGCGCTGCCGCCCGCCAGCAGGTGCTGCATGAACGCCTCAACCTCCTGATTTGACGCGGCGCCGGAAGTTTCACTGCCGTTTGCCATGCGCAATACGTCAGCGGCCTGAATGGGTGAAATAGCCATGGATTGTTCCTTACTGAGGTAAAAGGCCCGCCGGCTTATGAGCCCGCCAGCGAGAGTAGTTGTTCCAGTGGGTTATAGTCGGGTGACGTCAAATACGGGCTGTCAAGAAATAGTGCAAGAATGTCATCGCACTGCTGGCGCGTTCCGGCGTCGGGAATAAGCCACGGCAGCGCGTCACGCAGGCAGCACGCCTGCTGGCTGAGCCGGTGATTCGCGGCCGCCAGCGCGCTCATTACCAGCAACCGGCGCAGTGAACGAGGGAGTGAAACCATAATGGAGTCCTGATTACTATTACTGAGATTGCCGCTCACTCAAACGCACCGCGTTTTCACCAGCCCGCTCGGGTAAATACGGGCTTAGAAATAGCGCAATAATATCGTCGAACCGCTGGCGCGCGGCGGCGCAACTCAGGCACAGCCGCGCGTCGCACAGACCGTGCGCACACTATCCGCAGCCAGCGGATGAATGTAGAGGCAAAGATGTTAGGCCATACTAGTTAATTTTATTGATAATACCGCTTACTAAATCGCGTACCGTTTTAATTAACCCGCTCTGGTAATTAACTAATGAAGAGTATTTTTGCAGCGCAAAATGCATCTGCAGCATCGCAGCGGGATCGTTAATATCAACATCACCTAAAGAACTTTCTAATCCTTGCGCATTACTTGACGTTTGCTGCGCCAATTGTGAAATAATAGATTCCAGACTCATTCTATTTCCTTAGCAGATTTCAGCGTAGTGAAATGGGCGAGTTTATTATCCCGCCACTGGGATGGAGATGAGGAAAATCGTTTACGGAACGACTCGGAAAAATAAGCGTGATTGCTAAACCCACAGTGATTTGCCACATCGGCAATCGACATAGTAGTACACCCCAGTAAATAACAGGCGCGCGTTAATCGCGTTTCCTTCAGCCAGCTTTTTGGCGTAATTCCGTAGCGACTTTTAAATAAAAAATTTAATTTCTTCATACTTAAGCCCAACATTTGCGCATAGCGTTCGGTGGGCCAGGGATTAAAAGCGTGCTCTTTCATGAATCCAATAAGTTCACCGCCCTCATTCATTAGAGAAAAGAACATAGAAGAGAAATAGTTCCAGTCCTTCGATAGACAATAATGAATCAGAAAGGGAATAGAGAAACCTTTATCCGAGCCCATAAAAAACTGGATCGCCTTTAACGGAGATTCAGAAAAGTCGAGCATACGAAAGGTGTTCTTTTCATAGCTGCACGGGGCTTCGTACAGGCTATCACACAGACTATCGCAGGTTTCCAGCAGTTGCTGCATACTGCATTCCAGCGTAATAAACTCCCCTTCCATTAAAATTTCATACGTTTCGCGAAATACCATGAGTGTATTCGCCTCAACCCGAAAGTTTTCATAGTTGAAGCGAACAAAATTAGGCTGCACAAATATGACAAATCTCAACATGGTAATGACTTCCTACGGCAGGTTGAAATAAACCGCGCCGCTGAACATTTCCTGAAAATAAAGCAGACGCGGTAAGCGCCTGCTTTAATCTACTTACCTGTATATACCAGCCAGGGTTCTCCTTTGATGGTGACGGTTTTGGCTCCCTGTCGAAGTAATATATCTTTCATTTTACTTCTTAGCTGTTTTTGACGCGGAGAACCATAATTCGCAATCATGCCGCGAATTTCTGTCACCTCTTTAATAGAGATAATAATATCGCGCCATAAATGAATTAAAGCTCCTACCGCACTTTCCAGCCCCCGCGTATCCTGCACTGCCTGAATATCGCAAATGAGTAATATATTGCCTTCCCGCCGCCACGTCATAGAATAGAAGCGCGTACTAAACTCCCAGCCTAAGCGGTACCCTGTATTTTGAAACCATGCCGGACGTAACGCGTGCCCCTGTAATTGCAAATAGCGGCAAACGGGGTCCTGTTGCATTTCCATGGCGTTATTTCCAGTGGGTTGCGTTCACCATTGCGCCATAGAGATCGGTTAGGCTACGCGTCGCTTCCACCATTTTTTGCGAATAGGCGCGCATATTATTGGCATCAACGTCACGCTGTTTATTGTTACCAACGGTGCAAAACTGATCCACCCCAGCGGTTGAAAACTGATCCA
>CALYPF010000126.1 GCA_945271245.1 uncultured Enterobacteriaceae bacterium
TGGATCAGTTTTCAACCGCTGGGGTGGATCAGTTTTGCACCGTTGGTAACACTATAGCACATGCGATGCTTTTTCGAACCTACTCAGGGTTAAACCCTTATCAGTAATGGGGATAACAGATTCGGATTTTCCCATGAGTAGCCTTATTAGCAGAGCCAAAAAGCCGATAACCACGCCCACAGGACGTGGTTTTTAGTTAAGAATAAAAAAGCCCCATCAAAGATTTGATGGGGCTGAGGGGTGTTGGCGCGAGACTGGCGTCTTTATCACCGTACGATAGCGTCCGTATTATTCACCCTTGATACGTTCGATATTCGCGCCCAGTGCCTGAAGTTTATCCTCAATACGCTCATAGCCGCGATCGATATGGTAGATACGATCAACATACGTTGTGCCTTCAGCGATACATCCAGCCAAAACCAGACTCGCAGACGCACGTAAGTCAGTCGCCATCACCTGAGCGCCGGAAAGCTTTTCCACACCGTGGCAAATCGCCGTATTACCTTCAATTTCAGCGTGTGCGCCCATTCGAATCAATTCTGGCACATGCATAAAACGGTTTTCAAAGATAGTTTCGGTAATGATGCCCGTGCCTTCCGCTACCAGGTTCAGCAATGAAAATTGCGCCTGCATATCCGTAGGGAAGCCGGGATGCGGCGCAGTGCGAATATTTACGGCTTTAGGACGCGCGCCGTGCATATCCAGACTTATCCAGTCTTCACCGGTTTCAATATCCGCACCGGCCTCACGCAATTTAGCCAGCACTGCATCCAGCGTATCCGGGGCCGCATGTCGACACACGACTTTCCCGCCAGAAACTGCAGCAGCGACCAGGAAGGTTCCCGTTTCAATACGATCGGGTAGAACGCGATATACGCCACCTCCCAGTCGCTTAACGCCCTCAATAGTAATGCGATCGCTGCCCATACCGGTGATTTTTGCACCCAGCGTATTTAAAAAAAGCGCAGTATCAACGATTTCCGGCTCACGCGCGGCATTCTCAATTACCGTTGTACCTTCAGCTAACGTCGCTGCGGTCATTACCGTAACAGTTGCGCCAACGCTAACTTTGTCCATTACTATATGCGCCCCTTTCAGGCGACCAGTGACAGAAGCTTTAACATAGCCCTCTTCCAGCGTGATTTCAGCGCCAAGCTGTTCCAGACCGCTAATATGTAAATCCACAGGGCGAGCGCCAATCGCGCAGCCACCGGGCAACGAAACCTGCCCCTGGCCAAAACGCGCAACCAGCGGACCCAGCGCCCATATAGACGCGCGCATAGTTTTCACCAGCTCGTAAGGTGCGCAGTAAACGTTCACGTTACTAGCATCAATCCATACGGAGCCATTACGCTCTACTTTTGTCCCGAGCTGACTTAACAGCTTCATAGTTGTATCAATATCTTTTAATTCGGGAACATTGCGGATCTCAACGGGTTCTTCTGCCAATAAAGCAGCAAATAAGATAGGCAAAGCGGCGTTTTTCGCCCCAGAGATAGTGACTTCCCCGCTAAGACGGGTGGGGCCCTGTACACGAAATTTATCCATTCAACAGCTCTCTAATAATTATTGTCGCCACGGGCAACGTGCCGGTAGCTTAAAAACCGTTTAACTTGCGATCCCGATCCCATTGCTGGGGGGTGTAGGCTTTAATTGAGACGGCATGAATACGGTTATCAGCAATATATTCCTTTAATGGAGCATACACCGCCTGCTGCTGCTTAACGCGGCTCAGAGCCTCAAACATCTCTCCGATAGCAATCACTTGAAAATGGCTACCGTCACCGGAGACGTGAACTTCCTGAAGGGGCAGCGCATTCATAAGCGCCGACTGAATTTCATGATTTTCCATGGGATCTACACGCAGGTTATTGTTCAAACAGCCCCACATCTTAGAGGAAAGGGGCGTCGGCATAAATAAGAAAACAGCCCTGAATCACGAATCTTCAGGGCCAGGTGATTAACACGCTGAAAATGCAGCAGGTTTAATTTTCAAGCGGAAATATGGCATGCGGGAGGTTATAGAGTTGAGCCAGCGTTTTTACGCTATGCCCTACTCCAGTCAAAACAGCCTGTCCACCTTGCCGATGCGCATCTGCAACTAACTGAATCAGGAGCGCCAGACCTGCCGTATCCACACGTGTTATCGCTTTGATATTAATTATAGAAAGCTTGTCGGTCACTGCCCGACGCTGCTCCCACAGGGGCAGCAGCGTATTGCTTTCCAGCGCGCCCTGCAGGTAAAGCGTATCCTGCTCGCGTCGCCAGTTCAGCGCGGCGTTCATTATTTTTTCTCGTCCAGCGTAATTGGCTGGCTGGATATTGATTTCAGCTGCGCCGTCAGGCCATCAACGCCTTTAGTGCGTAAAAGATCGCTCCATTCACTTTGCTTAGTAGTAATCATGCTAACGCCTTCCGCAATCATGTCATAAGCCTGCCAGTTGCCGGTTTGGCTATTCTTACGCCACTGAAAATCAAGCCGAACAGGCGGACGGCCATTAGGGTCAGTTATCGTGACACGAATCGCAATAATATTGTTATTCCCTAGCGGTTGCTCCGGTGCGATTTGATACGACTGACCATGATACATTGCCAGCGCCTGCCCATACGCCTGTTTCAAATATTCGCGAAAAGCGGCGAAATAGGCCTCACGCTGAGCCGGAGTCGCTTCTTTATAATACCGCCCCAATACTAACGCACCTGCATACTTCACCTGCACATAAGGCAATAACTCCTGCTCAACGATATCCCTTAAATAGTTCGGATCGCGACGGATTTTCGGCTGCTCGTTCTTCAGGCGATCGAACGTTTTTTGCGCCGCTTCATTCATTAGCTGATAAGGATTTGATTGATCCGCCGCGGTCGCTGTGCCTGTGAGCAGCGGGGCAATCGCCAGAACTGCAATCATTAATAAGCGCTTAAACATAATTCTTCTCCTGAAATTTAGTGCGTTACTTCAGTGCCGGTTTGCGCTTCATTATTGTCTGAAGCAGCCGGCGCGCTATCGCCTTGATTCTGAGTTTTGCTATCGCCGTTGCTCTTATAAAGAAACTGACCAATCAGATCCTCCAACACCATCGCCGATTTTGTGTCCTGAATCGTATCGCCGTCTTTAAGAATAGCGGTTCCCAGCTCGGGATCTTCAAATCCGACATTTAACGCCAGATACTGCTCCCCTAAAAGACCGGAGGTGCGGATAGCCAGCGAACTGGTATCCGGTATCTGGTTATAACGCTGCTCAATATCCATGCTAACGCGTGGTGAATACGTTTTTGTATCCAGCGATATATCGTTCACGCGCCCAATAACCACGCCACCAACGCGTATCGGCGAATGCGCTTTCAGACCACCGATATTGTCAAATGTCGCGTATAGTCGGTAGGTCGGCTCGCTGCTCAATGCGCTGACATTGGCAACCTTCAGGCAGAGAAACACGATGGAGGCTAGCGCAATGAGCAAAAATGCGCCAACCCAGATTTCAATTTTCTTCGTTTGCATGCATTCAATTCCCGAACATCAGTGCAGTTAGCACAAAATCCAGCCCCAACACTGCCAGTGAGGCATGTACCACGGTGCGCGTCGTCGCTCTGCTAATGCCTTCAGACGTCGGCACCGCATCGTAGCCGTTAAATAGCGCAATCCAGGTTACCGTAATGGCAAAAACAACGCTTTTGATTACGCAGTTAACTAAATCCAGCTTCCAGTCCACCGCATTTTGCATTGCAGACCAAAAGAATCCGGCATCTATTCCCTTCCAGCCAACGCCAACCAGCGCTCCTCCAATAATCCCCACGGCGACAAAAATGAGAGAAAGCAGCGGTAGCGAGATAACGCCGGCCCAAAAGCGTGGAGACACAACGCGGCGCAGTGGATCGACCGCCATCATTTCCATACTTGAAAGCTGCTCAGTCGCTTTCATTAAGCCAATCTCAGCGGTCAACGCGGAACCGGCGCGTCCGGCAAAAAGTAAAGCGGAAACCACAGGCCCAAGCTCGCGCAGCAAAGAGAGCGCCACGAGCATGCCCAGGCTGGTTTCGGCGCTATAAGTGGTTAGCACCAAATAGCCCTGTAACCCCAGCACCATGCCGATGAATAAGCCTGACACAAGGATTATCAGCATTGAAAGCACGCCAACGTTATACAATTGACGTAACAGTAAAGGCGCGTGCTTATGAAACTCCGGGCGGCCAAATAGGGCATTAAACAGCATTAATCCGGCGCGCCCAAAAGACGCGCAGGTAGCAATCCCGCGTCTTCCCAATGCCGCCAGTGCATTTAAAAGCATGAGTGACTCAACTCCCTGTTCCTGTTAGATCATACCGGTAATCCCCGGCGGGATAACGAAACGGCACGGGGCCATCGGCAACGCCGTCCAGAAACTGCCGTACCCGAGGATCTCGATTACTCTCCAGCGCCTGCGGCGATCCTTCAGCGATCGCGCACCGATCGGCAACGATATAGGCGTAATCGGCAATACTCAATACTTCCGGCACATCATGCGAAACAACAACGCACGTTACGCCCAGGGAAGCATTCAGCTCAGAAATTAATTTAACGAGCACCCCCATGGTGATGGGATCTTGCCCCACAAAAGGCTCATCAAACATAATAAGCTCCGGCTCAAGCGCAATGGCGCGAGCCAGTGCGGCCCGCCGCGCCATGCCGCCAGAAAGCTCAGAAGGCATTAGCTGCGCCGCGCCGCGCAGCCCCACGGCTTCAAGCTTCATCATTACGGTGCTGTGCAGCAAAGGCTCTGGCAGTTTTGTATGCTCCCGCAGCGGCCAGGCAACATTTTCAAAAACGGTGAGATCGGTAAACAGCGCGCCTGATTGAAACAGCATGCTCATACGTTTACGCACGGTAAATAGCCGCGAACGTGACATCGCGGGAATATTTTCACCATCGAATAAAATCTCGCCACTTTCCGGCGCGATCTGGCCACCAATTAGGCGTAATAGCGTCGTTTTACCGATGCCGGACGGCCCCATTATCGCCGTAATTTTCCCCTGTGGGACCGATAGAGAGAGGTTGTCGAAGATGCACCGTCCCCCTCTTGAGAACGTGACATTTCGCACTTCGACCAGATTCATCGGCGTCTGGTTCATTGATAGACTTCCTGTGTACGCATTGTCGGTTACGCCCTTTTACTCGCACATAAGCGCCAGCATGGCGCATAAACGGGCTATAAACCCGGCATTTTTGCAGAATATAGCGCTGACCTGTTAGCGAAAGCTGGCATTTGTTTTACTTTTTCTGCGCTTAAAGTCAAAATTAAGCATTCAACGCATTAGTGCAGAATCGCATGCGCTCCCGCTGCTTTCAGGCCAGTGGACCGGTGATTATACCTGACTAAAGGACTCTGCATGCTTTTAGCTACGGCTTTGTTAGTAATCGGTTTACTTCTAGTGGTTTATGGCTCGGATCGCCTCGTCTTTGCCGCCTCTATATTATGTCGCACGATCGGAATTCCCCCTTTAGTGATAGGGCTTACGGTTGTCAGCATTGGCACATCTTTGCCTGAAATTATCGTGTCCGTCACGGCCGGGCTTAGCGGCCAGCTCGATCTCGCCGTAGGAACCGCACTCGGCTCCAATATTACCAACATCTTGCTGATCGCCGGTCTGGCCGCACTTTTACATCCTTTTACCGTACATTCCGATATCCTGCGCATTGAATTACCCGTAATGTTAATCCTGTGCCTGTTAAGCGGCATTTTACTTTATGATGGCGAACTCAGCCGCAGCGATGGCGCCATATTGCTCGTCTCCGCCGTGCTTTATTTGTTATTTATCGTTAAAATCGCCCGATCCGCAGAACGCCACGGGCAAGACACCTTTACCCGGGAACAATTAGGTGAGGTAGCCCAGGGCGGAAGCCTACCGGTTGCTTTTTTATGGCTGGGCGTTGCTCTGCTAATAATACCCGTGGCTACGCGCATGGTGGTTGATAACGCTACCGTTCTGGCAAACGCATTTGGCGTTAGCGAGTTACTGCCGGGGCTAACCATTGTTGCCATTGGCACCAGCCTGCCGGAGCTGGCTACGGCCATCGCCGGTGCGCGTAAAGGCGAAGACGATATTGCTATCGGGAACATTATAGGCTCCAGTATCTTCAATATTGCTATTGTGCTGGGCCTGCCGGCGCTCTTGACGCCCGGCGCGTTCGATCCGCTCGCCGCAACGCGAGATTATGGCATTATGGTGTTCGTTAGCGCAGTGTTTGCCGTTGTTTGCTGGCGCCGCCCCCGATGTATCGGTACTGGAATCGGGAAGGCGTTCATCTGCGGCTTTGTTTTATGGATGATTGTGCTGTGTACCACGGCGCCTCATCTCATTGGATAATCAGGAAAAAAGTATGTCGCAGATTACGGTGCCCCCGGGGTTTGACTTTCAGCAGGCGGGGAAAGAAGTCCTTGAAATTGAGCGTGCGGGTCTGGCTCAGCTTGACCGTTACATTAACAATGATTTTTCTCGCGCCTGCGAAGCCATTTTTCAGTGCGTTGGCAAAGTCATCGTAATGGGAATGGGTAAATCTGGCCATATTGGGCGTAAAATGGCGGCTACCTTCGCCAGCACCGGCACCCCTGCTTTTTTCGTGCATCCGGGGGAAGCCAGCCACGGCGATTTAGGCATGGTGACGTCAAACGATATCGTTATTGCCATTTCTAACTCGGGCGAATCCAGCGAGATTCTGGCGCTTATCCCCGTTCTAAAGCGTCTTCGCGTACCTCTGATTTGTATTACTGCGCGCCCGGACAGCGCGATGGGGCGCGCCAGCGATATTCATTTATGCATCAGCGTTCCTCAAGAAGCCTGCCCATTGGGACTTGCCCCAACCACCAGCACCACGGTCACCTTAGTGATGGGAGACGCGCTGGCGGTGGCACTACTGAAAGCGCGTGGCTTTACAGCAGAAGACTTCGCGCTTTCTCATCCCGGTGGCGCGCTAGGCCGGAAACTATTGCTGCGCGTAAACGATATTATGCACAGCGGGGAAGACATTCCCCGCGTCGGCAAAGATGCGATGCTGCGCGACGCTCTACTGGAAATCACGCGGAAAAACTTGGGTATGACGGTCATCTGCGATGACGATATGAATATCGCCGGGATTTTTACCGACGGCGACCTGCGCCGCGTCTTTGATATGCAAACCGATTTGAACAATCTTCCTATCGCTGACGTGATGACATCCGGCGGCATACGGGTAAAATCAGGCACCCTGGCGGTCGATGCGCTCAATATCATGCAGTCACACAATATTACTTCTGTACTGGTCGCCGATGGGAATCATCTGTTAGGCATTGTACATATGCACGATTTACTGCGCGCAGGCGTAGTATAAGTTAAGGACAAAGCGCTAATGAGCAATCAGGAAGCAATGCTAACTACCTGTTATGGCCCGGTAAGCGCCCAGGTTATGGCTAAGGCAAAAGCGATACGCCTGTTGATTCTCGACGTCGACGGCGTAATGTCTGATGGCCTCATTTATATGAGCAATAGCGGCGAAGAACTGAAAGCCTTTAATGTCCGCGATGGCTACGGTATTCGCTGCGCGCTCACGTCCGGAATTGAAGTCGCTATCATTACCGGACGTAAGGCAAAACTGCTGGAAGACCGCTGCGCAACCCTGGGCATTACCCATCTTTATCAAGGGCAATCAGATAAAACGGTCGCTTTTAAAACGTTGCTAAGCACCCTGTCCGTATCTCCAGATAACGTTGCTTATATGGGTGATGACCTAATTGACTGGCCCGTTATGGCGCAGGTTGGCCTTAGCGTTGCCGTCGCAGACGCTCATCCGCTGCTGCTTCCCCGAGCCGATTATATTACCCATATTTTAGGCGGACGCGGCGCGGTGCGAGAAGTTTGCGATCTTTTATTACTGGCTCGGGGCAAGCTAGATGACGCCAGAGGACAATCTATATGAGTAAAACCAGACGTTGGGTCATTATCCTACTGGCGCTGGCCGCACTGATCCTGATAGGCGTGAACCTTACCAGTCGCGATGGCGATACGCCTGCAAAGGTAGATAATAACGAACCTACTTATAAGAGCGAGCACTCAACGACCCTGGTGTACAATCCTCAGGGCGGGTTGAACTATCGCCTGATAGCGCAGCATGTCGAATACTTTTCCGAACCGGCTATCTCATGGTTTACTCTGCCGGTGATGACTATGTATGACAAGGACAAAATCGAAACCTGGTCAATCCGCGCGGATCGCGCCAAACTGACCAATGATCGTATGCTCTATCTCTATGGGCACGTTGAGGTTAATGCGCTGACGGCCGACGCCCAGCTTCGGAAAATCACAACGGATAACGCTCAAATTAATCTTGTGACACAGGATGTTACATCTAACGACCTGGTTACGCTTTACGGAACGACGTTTAATTCCAGCGGCCTGAAAATGCGTGGCAACTTACGCAGCAAAACTGCCCAGCTGATTGAAAAGGTTAGAACTTCTTATGAAATACAGAATAAACAAACGCAGCCTTAACTTCATCCTGGCCAGCGCGCTTTTTGCTGCCTCGCTCCCCGTATTCGCTATGACCGGTGATACGGATAAGCCCATCCATATTGAATCCGATCAACAGTCGTTAGATATGGAAGGAAACGTGGTGACCTTTACGGGAAACGTAATCGCGACCCAAGGCAGTATAAAAATCAATGCAGATAAAGTTGTCGTCACGCGCCCGGGCGGCGAGCAAGGCAAAGAAGTTATCGAAGGATACGGTAACCCCGCAACGTTCTATCAGATGCAGGACAATGGCAAACCGGTGAAAGGCCACGCCAGCAAAATGCGTTACGAATTACAAAATGATTTCGTAACGCTGACGGGGAAAGCTTATCTGGAACAACTCGATAGCAATATTACTGGCGACAAAATCACCTACCTGGTGAAAGAGCAAAAGATGCAAGCCTCAAGTGAAAAAGGCAAACGCGTCACAACGGTACTGGTACCTTCTCAGCTCCAGGACAAAAATAAATCCGCCCAGAAAAAGAGCAACTGATCGCGTATGGCAACTCTGACAGCAAAAAACCTCGCCAAAGCCTACAAAGGCCGTAAAGTGGTCGAGGATGTAAGTTTAACCGTACAGTCCGGCGAGATTGTTGGGCTGTTAGGGCCTAACGGCGCCGGGAAAACCACCACATTCTATATGGTTGTCGGGATTGTGTCCCGCGATGCGGGCAATATTATTATTGATGATGAAGATATTAGCCTGCTACCGCTACACGCGCGCGCGCGTCGCGGCATCGGTTATCTCCCACAGGAGGCCTCAATATTTCGCCGCCTGAGCGTCTACGATAACCTGATGGCCGTGCTGCAGATCCGAGACGATCTTACCGCAGAGCAGCGAGCTGACCGCGCGGAAGAATTGATGGAAGAGTTCCATATTGAGCATCTCCGTAACAGCATTGGGCAATCACTTTCCGGCGGCGAGCGTCGCCGCGTAGAAATCGCCCGGGCTTTAGCGGCTAATCCCAAATTTATACTGCTTGATGAACCATTTGCGGGCGTGGATCCCATCTCTGTTATCGATATAAAGCGTATTATCGAACACTTGCGTGACAGCGGCCTGGGCGTGCTCATTACCGATCATAATGTCAGGGAAACGCTGGCGGTTTGCGAGCGAGCCTACATCGTCAGCCAGGGGCATCTGATTGCGCACGGTACTCCCGCTGAGATTTTGGAAGACGAGCAGGTCAAACGCGTCTATCTGGGAGAAGAATTCAGACTGTAACAAAGATGTTCCTGTTCTACGCGCTCACAAATCCCCCCGCCGATGTGCAGTATGGGGGTGTGACTTCAGGGACTAACGTAACGACACATTAACCTGAGGACATTCGCTCTGAATATGAAGCAGGGTTTGCAGCTCAAACTGAGCCAACAGCTTGCTATGACGCCACAGTTGCAACAGGCCATACGCCTGCTGCAGCTTTCAACGCTGGAGTTACAGCAAGAGCTTCAGCAGGCGCTGGAAAGCAACCCGCTTCTGGAGCAATCTGAGCCTAATGGCGAAGTAGATATTCAGGAACCGCGCGAAGAAGAAGAACCGCTGGATAGCCTTGATGCGCTTGAGCAAAAAGACATGCCAGATGAACTCCCCCTGGATACCAGTTGGGAAGAAATTTATACCGCCGGTGCCCCTGCCGGTGCAGGCGCCGACTACAGTGACGACGAGCTTCCTATTTATCAGGGTGAAACAACGCAAAGCCTGCAGGATTACCTGATGTGGCAAGTTTCACTGACGCCGTTTTCTGAAACGGATGCGGCAATCGCAACATCCATTGTCGACGCCGTAGATGACACAGGTTATCTCACTATCTCACTCGAAGATATTCGCGACAGTATTGGTGACGACGAAATAACGCTGGAAGAAGTAACCGCCGTTCTTAAGCGAATTCAGCGTTTTGATCCCGTCGGCGTTGCTGCCCGCGACCTGCGTGACTGCCTGTTAGTACAATTATCGCAATTTAGCCCGGAAACTCCTTATCTGCCAGAAGCCCATCATATCGTTGATGAATACCTTTCTTTACTGGCAAACCATGACTTCCGTGCGCTAATGCGTGCAACCCGGCTGAAAGAAGATGTGCTCAAAAATGCGGTCGATTTCATTCAAGCATTAGACCCGCGTCCAGGGCTGTCGATTCAAACCGCAGAACCCGAATATGTCATTCCCGATGTGCTGGTGCGCAAAATTCAGGGCGCATGGGTGGTGGAGCTCAATGACGATAGCCTGCCCCGCTTAAGCATTAATCAGCACTATGCCGCAATGTGTAATAGCTCACATAACGCCAGCGATAATCAGTTTATCCGTAGCAATTTACAGGAAGCGCGCTGGCTCATAAAAAGCCTGGAAAGCCGTAATGATACGCTGCTGCGCGTAAGCCGATGTATCGTCGCCCAACAGCAGGCCTTTTTTGAACACGGCGAGGAACATATGAAGCCCATGGTACTCGCGGATATCGCGCAAGCGGTGGATATGCATGAATCGACCATCTCCCGGGTGACTACGCAAAAATATCTTCACAGCCCGAGGGGCATCTTTGAACTTAAATATTTTTTCTCAAGCCATGTGAATACAGAAAATGGCGGTGAGGCTTCGTCAACCGCTATTCGCGCACTGGTAAAAAAACTTATTGCTGCGGAAAATCCAGCCAGACCGCTGAGCGATAGTAAACTTACCGCTATGCTTTCTGAACAAGGAATCATTGTGGCGCGTCGCACCGTCGCTAAATACCGAGAGTCTTTATCAATTCCTCCGTCCAACCAGCGTAAACAACTGGTTTGACCTCAACCTGATAAGGAAGGCGCTATGCAACTCAACATCACTGGACAAAACGTCGAAATCACCGATGCCTTGCGCAGCTTCATTAATACGAAGTTCAGCAAACTGGAGCAGTATTTTGAACGGATAAACCAGGTTTATATAGTGTTGAAGGTCGAGAAGGTGGCGCACCTTGCTGACGCAACGCTACACGTAAACGGCGGGGAGTTGCATGCCAGCGCGGAAGGGCAGGATATGTACGCCGCACTGGATGGCTTGTTGGATAAGCTGGCGCGCCAGCTAAATAAACATAAAGATAAACTAAAACAACATTAAATTGTCCGGGCATCTCTTCTTCTGCGGCCCGTCAGAATAAACTGACGGGCCGCAGACGCAGAAAGCTTAGGTGAAATTATGACAAACAATGATTTAACTCTGCAATTGAGTAGTGTCCTTAACCAGGAATGTACCCGCAACAATGTCCAGTGCCAAAGTAAGAAACGCGCGCTGGAAATCGTTAGCGATTTGGCGGCAAAACAGCTTGGGCTGGCGCCTCAAATCGTTTTTGATGCAGTGCTCACCCGCGAACGTATGGGCAGTACGGGTATCGGTAACGGTATCGCCATTCCTCACGGAAAACTGGAAGAAGATACGCTGCGCGCTGTCGGGGTATTCATTAAATTGGAAACACCCATCGCATTCGATGCTATCGACAATCAGCCTGTCGATCTGCTATTTGCTTTACTGGTGCCTGCGGATCAGACCAAAACGCATTTGCATACGCTTTCTCTGGTTGCAAAACGTCTGGCAGATAAAGCTATTTGCAAGCGGCTGCGCGCAGCGCAAAGCGATGAAGAGCTATACCAAATTATTACTGAAGATATTCATAATATTAATGACGGTGAATTAAGTTAAGGTTGTCATTCGTATTGGTTATACGATGGACGGCCATTTGGGGAGAAATTGCACATGGTGCTGATGATTGTCAGCGGTCGCTCTGGCTCAGGCAAATCTGTGGCTTTACGCGCGCTGGAGGATATGGGGTTTTACTGCGTAGACAATTTGCCGGTCGTACTTCTACCCGCTCTGGCGCAGGAACTCGCCACCCGAGAAATTTCTGCGGCAGTCAGTATTGATGTGCGTAATATGCCGGAATCACCCGAAATATTTGAACAGGCAATGGGCCATCTGCCCCCAGGATTTTCGCCGCAGCTTCTGTTTCTGGACGCAGATCGTAATACCCTGATTCGTCGCTACAGCGACACACGGCGTCTGCATCCCCTATCCAGTAAAAACCTCTCTCTGGAAAGTGCAATCGACAGGGAAAGCGATCTGCTGGAGCCCCTGCGCTCCCGCGCCGACCTTATCGTGGATACCTCAGAGATGTCCGTCCACGAGCTGGCGGAGATGCTGCGTACGCGCCTGCTGGGCAAGCGTGAACGCGAACTAACGATGGTTTTTGAATCGTTTGGCTTTAAGCACGGCATTCCCATTGACGCCGACTATGTATTTGATGTCCGCTTTCTCCCTAACCCACACTGGGATCCTAAATTACGTCCAATGACTGGCCTGGATAAACCCGTTGCGGCCTTTCTCGATCGTCATACCGAAGTACACAACTTTATCTATCAAACCCGCAGTTACCTCGAACTGTGGCTCCCAATGCTGGAAACCAACAACCGCAGTTACCTAACCGTCGCCATTGGCTGCACGGGAGGTAAGCATCGCTCTGTTTACATTGCGGAGCAGCTCGCTGATTACTTCCGATCGCGCGGCAAGAATGTACAATCACGGCATCGTACACTGGAAAAACGTAAATCATGACTTTGAGAAAAACCGTTAAAATTACTAACCGCCTTGGCATGCATGCGCGGCCAGCTATGAAACTCTTTGAATTGGTTCAAACTTATGATGCAAATGTTCTTCTACGCAATGAAGCCGGCACAGAAGCCGAAGCCAGTAGTGTTATTGCTCTTTTAATGCTGGATTCTGCGCAGGGAGGGCAAATTGAAATTGAAGCCAGTGGCCCTCAGGAGCAAGAAGTTATGGAAGCCGTCATCGCACTCTTTGATGCGGGATTTGATGAAGATTAAATAGCCTCTAAATCTCCACTTTTTGCATTAAATGCTAGTAATTTTGGTGAAAAAGTGCGGTTTTGCTACCCAACGCGCCTTTACACTCACTACCTCACGACCGTTGAACCGCCATTGAAGTTCCCTTGCCATACTGAATATTACGCAGCAGTTTGTAACGTATTGTGACAGGAAGGCAACCATGATCCTACTCTCAAACCATACGCCATTGGGCACTGGACGGCACCGAAAATGCTATCTCCATCCAACCGATCCCACGCGTTGTATCAAGATAGTTTACAACCAGGAAAGTGGAGGAGACAAAGAACTACTGCGCGAACTCAAATACTATGCTTGTCTGGCGCAACAGCTTAAAGACTGGTCCGGTATTCCTGCTTATCATGGTAGCGTTGAAACAGATCTGGGCACGGGTTATGTCTACGACATTGTTCGCGATTATGATGGAAAACCATCGATTTCTCTGACCGACTTTGCCCGGGAGTGCCGAGAAACAGGCGATACGCGGACATTACGTAATGTACTCTTCGCGCTGAAATACTGGCTGTCCCGCAATCGCATTGTCACAATGATGTCAACAACGGGTAAAAAGTGATCCACTTACCGTCACCACCAACGGTCTAA
>CALYPF010000127.1 GCA_945271245.1 uncultured Enterobacteriaceae bacterium
GATCAGTTTTCAACCGCTGGGGTGGATCAGTTTTGCACCGTTGGTAACAACAACCAACTGGTCATCCTTCGTCATCACCAAATCCTGCTCAAGAAAATCCGCTCCCTGCGCATAGGCCATCGCTTTTGCAGGTAGCGTATGCTCAGGGAGATAACCGCTGGCGCCCCGATGCGCGATAACGATTTTCTCAGGCGTAGCCGCGCTCGCGCTCACCATTATCCCTGCCAGCAGCAGGCTACTTCCCCATAAAACCAATGAGTTTGTCATCGCTTACTCCTGTTATGACCGGGTTTTCATCATGCGATGATGTTTACGCTCACCCAGCATCACCACCAGCAGTAAAATCACCGCCAGTACGCTCCCGCCGACCATCACCATAAAGCCGCCGTCCCAGCCGAAGAAATCAACGGTATAACCGACAATTGCGCTGGCCGCGACCGAGCCACCCAGGTAGCCGAACAGCCCGGTAAAACCTGCTGCTGTTCCCGCCGCTTTTTTCGGCGCCAGTTCCAGCGCATGCAGGCCTATCAGCATTACCGGCCCGTAAATCAGAAAGCCGATAATAATCATACAGGCCATATCCACGCCGGGATTGCCCGCCGGGTTTAGCCAGTACACGATGGTCGCGATAGTGACCAGCGTCATAAAGAAAACACCGGTTGCGCCACGATTACCTTTAAAGACTTTGTCAGACATCCAGCCGCACAGCAGCGTGCCCGGTATACCCGCATATTCGTAGAAGAAATAAGCCCAGGATGAAGTATCCAGCGTGAAGTGTTTCACCTCTTTCAAATAGGTCGGCGACCAGTCGAGAATGCCGTAACGCAGCAGGTAAACAAACACGTTTGCAACAGCGATGTACCACAACAGTTTATTGGGCAAAATGTATTGCATAAAAATCTGTTTTGCGGTCAGCTCTTGCTCATGAGAGCCGCTGTAGTCGTCCGGGTAGTCATTCTTATACTCCTCTATCGGCGGCAAACCGCACGACTGAGGCGTATCGCGCATCATGGCGAAGGCAAAAAAGGCGACCAGGATTGCAGCCAGCGCGGGCATGTATAGCGCCGCGTGCCAGTCATTGAACCATGCCATCCCAAGAAGAAACAGCAGCGGCGGAATACCACCACCGACGTTATGCGCACAGTTCCAGATGGAAACAATGCCGCCTCGCTCCTTTTGCGACCACCAGTGCACCATGGTACGACCACACGGTGGCCAGCCCATTCCCTGGAACCAGCCGCACAAAAATAGCAGTACAAACATCACCATAATGCTGGATGTCGCCCAAGGCACAAATCCCATAAATAGCATGACCAGCGCTGCCAAAATTAACCCCGCCGGCAAAAAAACGCGCGGATTAGAGCGGTCAGATACCGATCCCATGATGAATTTAGAAATGCCGTAGGCAATAGAAATACCGGATAGTGCAAACCCAAGGTCCCCGCGCGAGAACCCCTGTTCAACCAAATAGGGCATCGCCAATGCAAAGTTTTTACGCACTAAATAATAGGCCGCATAGCCAAAAAATATGCCCATAAAGATTTGCCAGCGCAAACGCCGATAAGTGGGGTCTATTTTTTCCGCTGGTAATTGCGCCTTATGCGCGGCAGGTTTAAAAATACTTAGCATGCAGCCTCCGTGGCGATAATCGCTCTTTTATTGTCTTCTGTTATTTTCATTGCTGGCACTCGAAACATATCATGTTCCTTTTCGCGCATGATGATGCAGGAAAACCCGGCATTGTACTGTGAAACATCGCACATTATGTTGCATCATTATTACAAAAGTACAGAAATGAACACATTCTGACGCGTTATTTTTGCGTTTTATTTCGTTTTCGCTCACACCGGCAATAAGAATTTATAATTTAGCGCAGGCGAAATTATCTAATTAAGTCTTATAAAGAGCAGGGCTATTTATACAATACCGATAATCGCAGAGTAGAACCATGATACCAAAGGCGGCATCATAACCTAACCACTTGAAATTAAAATAGTTAATCAGTTGGATGTAAAAAAATCCATTATGCCTTTATTATATTTCCGTTAGCGGCGAATGATTAATGAAGGAATAGACGATTTAACTCGATGCCGATAAGTAAATACCGAGATTAGCCAGATTAGGCAATGCGATACTCAATGGTTAACGCGGGTAAAAAAGTGTCATCGTTTGGCCTGTACAATTTCACTGACCACCTCTACCGATTAATAATCCAGGCACCCGGCTTAATTTGTCAGACAATAAAAAAACGGTGAAGCAGTAAACCTCACCGTTAATTTGAATAAATAGCTAGCGGATAAAAGTCGGCGAGTACGCCTTATTATTTACGCTTTTATCTTGGCTTAATCGTTTCCGCTTGTTTAATGCTGTATATTCCATTATTAACATTAAGCTCCATTATTTTCACGCCGTCGCTATTATCATCTCGCCAGCCAGGCACATAACGCTCTGCAAACGCGCGCATAATATAAGGGTGCGTAAACACCATTACTGGCCCCTGCTGCGGAGTGTAACGAGGCAACGTCTCATTTAAAAATTGCTGCAGGCGCCACGCCGCTACCTGTCCGCTCTCTCCCGTTTTGGCCGGCGAGAAATGTGTAATTTGCCCCCGAGAGACAAGCGCGCTGTCCGCCGCCAAATCGGCTAACGGTGTTGCCTCAAGCTGCCCGACGAACAGCTCATTCAGTCTGTCATCATACGCAACCTCTGCAACCCGGCGTCCGGCAAAAACATCATGGGCCATTTTATCTGCTCGTCTCAGGCGGCTGCTCCAGATAGCCGCAGGCTGAATATCATGGAATCGGCGATTTAGCGTCTGATTCGCTGCCAGCCCAGCCTGGGTATAGTCTGAATCCGTCAACCCCTCGATCACGCCGCGCTGATGCAGTAACGTTAAAGGGTTAGCCAATAGTACGACGTGATAAGCCCCCTGAGCCTCCATCGCTTCGCGGCCACGCTGTAGATAATCGCTGTTATTAAAGTCGACTAACTGAAAGCGCCCGCTGCGATATTTCAACACCGATACGCTGGTATTGGAAAGATGCGCCAGCGGCGCATCGCCGCGAAATTGCTGCAAATAAAAGCCTAATGATGAATGGGCGACAACCAGAACATTGCCGCTTTGCCCCTGATGGCGCTGCGCTATTGAGCGCAAAGCGCTATCAAAACGCTGGCGAAACTGATACATCGTTTCGGCCTTCACGGGCGAATGAAAATGCGCATCGTCCCAGCGGCCAAAATAAAATAAAAAGTCATTGCCCGAATGGCCAAAGCGCTGGGTCAACTCATCCACTGTCCCGCCTTCAGCCTCTCCCCAGCCAATATCCTTCAGATCCTCAAGATGGCGTACAGGAGATAAATTACGCCGCTCGACAATATAGCCTGCGGTTTCAATCGCCCTCCCCAGCGTACTGCTATAGGCGGCAATAAACGGCACATCTGCCAGCCCCAACCCCAGACTGCGCGCATCATAGCGCCCTTTATCCGTTAACGGCGCGTTACCCCCACCACCAACGGTCATTTCACGGATATTGGACCAGGTCTGACCGTGTCGGACCAGATAAAACGTCAGCTCAGGAGTCTGAGTCTGCTCCGTAGCCCGGGCGAAAAATGAGGTAAAAAAGGCAAGCGCTAACAACACGCCTGCCGTAAACGGATAGCCGCGAACTGCCATAATAAAATCCTTTTCAGGTGACAAAAGAGAAGTGAGTTACGTCACGTTTGTTTTCACAAGTCGGTCGGTATCAGCGCTTCCGCTCTGCTTCGACCCACTGAGCAAATCGCGCAAACCGCGCTGTCGCCCAGTCCATTCCTTCAAACGCAGACTATTAATGTAGCCAAATCCAAAACGCCAAAACCTTTATCCCGCTGTCAGCATTAGCCAGAGACTGGCAAAAAAAGCCCTAACTCGCCGTGGTGTATCACATTTCCGGCACATCGCTTTGGGACATAGCCCGGGCGGCGGCACATAGGCGAGTTCTATACAGCAAAAAGTTATCGCTTTCACATTTCTGGCGATAGGAAAACGTATGGCTGTAATAGAAAAAGCCAATTGCGCGCGATCAACAAGTAGGGTAAAATAAGACGTAACGTAAGTTATTGCTTCGCATAATATAAAAAAGCATGCAAAACATTTTCCTTACTCTTTCATGGAGACAATAGATGAGTAAAAAAGGATTGACCACCGCCGCAGGCGTTCCCGTGGCCCATAATAATAACTCGATGACCGCGGGCCCGCGTGGGCCCATGCTGCTGCAGGATGTCTGGTTCCTTGAAAAACTGGCTCACTTCGATCGTGAAGTCATTCCTGAGCGACGCATGCACGCTAAAGGTTCCGGCGCCTACGGCACCTTTACCGTTACAAAAGACATTAGCCGCTATACTCGTGCAAAAATGTTCTCGGCACCGGGCAAAAAAACGGATATGTTCCTGCGTTTTTCCACCGTCGCCGGTGAGCGTGGGGCAGCAGACGCCGAGCGCGATATTCGCGGCTTCGCTATGAAGTTCTACACGGAGGAAGGCAACTGGGATTTAGTCGGCAATAATACACCGGTATTCTATCTGCGCGACCCATTAAAATTTCCGGATCTAAATCACGTCGTGAAACGCGATCCGCGCACTAACCTGCGTAACCCAATCTATAAATGGGACTTTTTCTCCCACCTGCCCGAAGCTCTGCATCAGCTAACTATTGACTACAGCGACCGCGGGCTGCCGCGCAGTTACCGCTTCATGCACGGTTTCGGTAGCCATACCTTCAGCTTTATTAATGCGCAGAATGCGCGTTTTTGGGTGAAATTCCACCTGAAATGCCAGCAGGGCATCCAGAACCTGATGGATGACGAAGCCAGCGCTATTATTGCCGAAGACAGGGAAAGCTCTCAGCGCGATCTGTATGAGGCTATTGAAAAAGGCGACTTCCCGCGCTGGAAATTCTACATCCAGGTTATGCCAGAGGCCGATGCCGCTAAAGTCCCGTACAACCCTTTCGATTTAACCAAAATTTGGCCGCACGGCGACTATCCGCTAATCGAAGTAGGGGAGCTGGAGCTAAATCGCAATCCGGAAAACTATTTCTCTGAGGTCGAGCAGGTTGCAATGTCGCCAGCGAATATTGTTCCTGGCATTAGCTTTTCCCCGGATCGCATGCTGCAGGGCCGCTTATTCTCTTACGGAGATGCCCATCGCTACCGCCTTGGCGTGAACCATCATCAAATCCCGGTCAACGCCCCGCGCTGCCCGTTCCATAACTATCACCGCGATGGTGCTATGCGCATTGACGGCAATAGCGGCAACGGCGCGACCTATGAGCCTAACAGCTTCGGGGTATTTCAGGAGCAGCCAGACTATAGCGAACCACCGCTATCGCTTGAGGGCGCAGCCGATCACTGGAATCACCGTGAAGACGAAGATTATTTTAGCCAGCCGCGCAAACTGTACGAGCTGCTAAGCGATGAGGAACATCAGCGTATGTTCCAGCGCATCGCCGGTGAACTGGTACAGGTTCCTGAGCATATCCAGCAGCGTCAAATAGCGCTCTTCGCTAAAGTACATCCGGAATACGGCGCCGGCGTACAGAGCGCGCTGAATGCGTTAAAGGTGAAATAAGCGCGCTCATCGCCCGTTTTAATTTCACGTTTGTGATAGCCAAAAACCGCGCCGAAGCGCGGTTTTTTTACTTAATCTCTTCCGGTTATCAGCCCGAGTTATCGTGCCCGTTGCTTATCGGCACCTGATGCCCCACAGGCAGGTAATCACGGCGCGTCCTGGCCGCCCGCCGCTACCCAGCGCTGTACTTCCCGGCGCGAAATTTTAATCCCGCCGTTTGCCAGCGCCTGCGGCAGCCGCAGCCAGCGCACCGGTAACTGGAAACCAGCCAGCTTATCCGTCGCCCATATGGCCAGAGATTCAGGAATTAACGCCTGCGCGCACTCGACCACGGCTACCGGACGCTGCCCAAATTCAGCATCGGCTATCGGTACAACAAAACACTGGCTGACTTCAGGATGTCGGACGATCACCCGCTCAACGTCTTCTGGTTGAATACCTTCGCCGCCGCTGAAAAAAAGATTGTCCAGCCGCCCAATCACCGTAAGTTTGCCCTGCTCCAGCGCCCCGCGATCGCGGGTGTGAAACCACCCGTCTTCATCCGACAGCGCAGCCAGCTTGCCATTACGCCAGTATCCGCTGGCCATACTGCGAGCGCGCAGCAAAATCTCACCCTCGATCAGCTTCACTTCTCTGCCCGCCAGCGCATACCCTACATCGGGTAAGCCATCGGCACGCTTTGCGCAAACCGTTGAGGCAAACTCGGTTAAGCCATAGCCGCACCAGCAGTTAACCCCGCGCGCTTCCGCTTCTTTAGACAACTCGACCGGAATTGCCGCACCGCCCAACAGTACGTGTGTTAACGATTTCGGCAATAACGACTGGGTTAATAACCGCCACAGTTGGGTCGGTACCAGTGACGCATGGGTGCAGCCGGCAAGCGCCTGATGCAGTGGGTGCAGGTCGCGCACCGTTATCGTCGCCCCCGCCAGCAGCCAGCGCCAGAGGATCCCCTGCCCGGAAACGTGAAATAGCGGAAGCGATAATAACCAGTTATCGCCGTGCCTGAACGGCATCAGCGTCAACACCCCTTCCGCGCTGGCCAGATGGGCTTCTGGCGTATGCACCGCCGCCTTCGGCAAGCCGCTTGAGCCTGACGTCAGCGTCATGGATACCAGCCTGTCCGCACGCCACGGCACCTGAACCGCATCAGACTCATGCGACTCACAAAGCGTTAGCGGCGTAAAATTCAGAGTCATGGCATCGCCCGCCAGATCCAGCGCAAAGCGCAGCGTCATTGCTGGCAGTAATTCCCCCAGCAACATTGCCGGTAATTTGGGATTTATGGGCAGAATGCGCGCCCCGCTTTGCATCAGCGCCAGCCAGGCGAGCAGCACCGACGGGCTATTCGCCGCGCGTAAAGCAACGCCGTCACCTTCCCGCACGCCCTGGGCAATGAACCCGGCTGCCAGCCTGTCAACACGCTGGCACAGAGCCTGCCAGGTAAGCGGCAAGTCATCAATGATTAGCGCTGTCTTATCGCGTTGGATATTGCCCCAGTGTCGCCACGGCCAGTCTGCAAACGTCACAGCACCACCTCCAGCGCTCCGGTCTCCAGACAGGGCAGCGCACTACCCGGCCAGCGTCGCACCAATTGCGCACGCATCAAAGACAGCGTATCCAGCCCGGGTAATGTTCCGGGGGTCAGCCAGGCCGCAATGCGCGCCAGCTGCGTAAGGCCAAGACTGGATTCCAGCGACGAGCTGATCACCGCGGTTAATCCCTGCGCATGGGCCTGTCCAATAAGACTGTGGATCTGAGTCAGGCTGCCGGTCAGCGTCGGCTTAATCACCAGGGCTGCCAGTCCCGGCTCAGCCACGATGCGAAAGTCGGCTTCGCGCACGCTCTCATCCCAGGCAATAGCAATGCCGGTCTCCTGCGCAAACTGTCGCGATGCATCGCGCGTCTGGCAGGGCTCTTCAATAAAGTCGATACGCGCACGTAGTGCCGGGGAAATATAGCGCGCAAACTGCCGCGCTTTTTCCAACGTCCAGGCGCGATTGGCATCCAGCCGCAGGCGCAAATCCGGCAGAGCCTCAAGCAGCATACTGGCCTGTAAACCGTCGCGCACCGCTTCATACAAGCCTACTTTCATCTTTGCTATTTTGTCACCGGGCGTTGCGACCAGCGCTGCGAACAGTGCGTCAGGATCGCCCGCACACAAAGGCGCACAGCGAAAATCCGCGTCTTCCGGCAGCTCACCCGCCAGCTCGGCCAGCGCGCAGCTCAGGCCAAAAGCCACAGCCGGAGCATCAGGCAGCGGCGCCGGTTGCTCGCGCAGCCAGAGCGCAATCCACGCCAGCGCCACGGCCTGCGCCTGCTCCAACGTTTCCAGGCTAAACCCTGGCAGCGGCGTAATTTCGCCCCAGCCACAGTGCGCGCCTTCGCGCAGGCAAATAAGAAGACCATCGCGCTGTTTAAGGCGCCGTTCACGCAGCACAACTCCTGCATCCATTGGCAGGGCATAGCGCCAAACCTGCGCCTGACGCATTACGGATTCCGCTTAAATTTGCTGAAGTCCGGCGTGCGTTTTTCATTAAAGGCGTTCCGCCCTTCCTGGCCTTCATCGGTCATATAGAATAGCATCGTCGCATTTCCGGCCAGCTCCTGCAGTCCCGCCTGCCCGTCGCAGTCAGCGTTGAGCGCCGCTTTCAAACAGCGCAGCGCCATCGGGCTGTTCTGTAGCATCTCTCTGCACCAGCGAACGGTCTCTTTCTCCAGAGAGGCCAGCGGCACAACGGTATTTACCAGACCCATTTCTAACGCCTGCTGCGCGTTGTACTGTCGGCACAGGAACCAGATTTCACGCGCTTTCTTCTGACCAACGATACGCGCCATATACGACGCGCCCCAGCCGCCGTCAAAAGAACCGACTTTAGGGCCAGTCTGGCCAAACATCGCGTTTTCTGCAGCTATCGTTAAATCACACATCATGTGCAATACGTGGCCGCCGCCAATGGCAAAGCCCGCCACCATCGCGACTACCGGTTTAGGGCAGGTGCGGATCTGGCGCTGGAAATCCAGCACGTTAAGGTGATGCACGCCGCTGTCATCTTTATAACCACCGTAATCGCCACGAATTTTCTGATCGCCGCCGGCGCAAAACGCTTTATCACCTTCACCGGTCAGTACGATAACGCCAACGTTATTGTCGTAGCGGGCATCCGCCAGCGCCTGTAGCATCTCTTTTACCGTCTGAGGACGAAAGGCGTTGCGCACCTGCGGGCGGTTAATCGTTATTTTCGCAATCCCGTCAGCGGATTTATGGTAACGGATATCCGTATATCCCTCAGAGCAATCGTCCCACTCTACCGGTGCATAAAGCTGTTGTTCGTCTGGATAAATCATGCCGGATCCTCATCGTTAGCAAGCAATAGTTCATGGAGCGCGGCACGAAATGCCGCCGGATTTTCCCGATGTGCATTGTGCCCCGCCGCCGGGATATCGCGCAGAGGTAGCCCCCGCGCCCGGGCCAGCGCCTGAAATTTCACATCGCGCTCGCCGCAAAAATAGAAAAAGGGAATCTGCAACCGCCGTAAAGCGCCGGTCAAATCAGGCTGATGCGCCAGCGAGGTTGCTTGCAGCATCGCCGCCACGCCCCGTGCGCAATTGTGAGTGCGCAGAGCAATAAGCGCCTGACGCTGCTGCGAGTTTAAATCACTGAACACCGGCTGGCGATACCACGCCTGGAGCGTTTCACGCAGCGGTTCGCGCCGGAAGCGCTCAGCCCAGCCGCTATCATGTTGCAGACGTATCTCACGCGCCGCCGCATCCTCAAGCCCCGGATGGCCGCCTTCAACGATTAGGCCTTCTAGCCCGCGGGCGTCCCCATAACAGGCGTGGTACATAGCGATACGTCCGCCCAGCGAATAGCCTACCAGCCAGTAGCGCGTAATGCCGTGCGCCAGCAGGGTCGCGCTAAGCCGCGCGCTAACGTCGTCAAACCCTGTCGTCACTGCCTGCGCCGATCCCCCGTGACCGGGCAAATCGACCCACATCTGCGGCCAGTCGTGAAAGGCGTCGGCGACTTCACGCCACTCGGCGCCGCAGCCTAAAAGCCCGTGTAGCCATACCAGACAGGGGCGCCCCGGAAAGCGACCCGGCGCTGTCTCTACATGCAGTATCACAGCAGGCTCACCTTTTCCAGCAGCCGCTGCAGGGTTTGAATACCAGCGGTCGGCGCCACTTTAAGCTCTACAACGCTCGCCCCCGGGCGCTGCCAGGCGGTCGATAGCGCCCGCTCCAGCTCAGGCCAGCTCTCTGCGGCGTTATAGTGCAGGCCAAACATTTGCGCGGCATGCGCAAATTCTACGTTTTGCGGCATACAATAAAAACGCTCGCGGGCGGATTCCGGCGTAGGCAGCATGGAAAAAATTTGCCCGCCGTTATTATTAATCACCAGTAATACAAACGCCGCCGGCGCCTGGCGCAGCAGCGCCAGACTGTTCAAATCGTACAGCGCAGAGAGATCGCCAACGACGGCCAGCGTCGGGCAAGGCCTGGCGCGCTGCACGCCTGCCGCCGTCGAAATAAGCCCTTCAATACCGCTGGCTCCGCGATTACTCCAAACCGGATATCCCTGCGGCATTTTGGCAAACGCATCAACCAGGCGTACGACCAGACTATTCCCGAGAAACAGTTGCCCCGCTTCAGGCAGTAGTTCAGGCAGGCGATGAGCCAACTGCGCTTCACCAGAGTTAACGCACTCTTTTGCCACAAATTGGTATGCGCGGGAGGACAGCGCGGAAAGCTCAGGTGCCCAGGGCGTGCGCGGTACCTTATCTGCAGGGTGCGCCTGTAGCCATTCATCGGGGTTTACCGTGAGGCGACGCCCCCGGTGCTGCGCGGGATCGAGACGCCCGGGCAGCGCGTCGATTAACCAATACTCTTGCGGCTGGCAGTGAGCCTGCCACTGCAGCAGCCGTTTGCCGGTTAAACTGGCGCCAAACTGCACCACAATTTGCACCTCGCTGAGCCGCGTTACGGCATCCGGGTGCGTCAGCCACAAATCGGCGCAGGATAGAGGCTGGCCGGTTTGCGATAAGACATCACCTATCAACGGCCAACCCAGCGCCTTAGCCCAGGCCGCCACGCGTTCGCCATCGCGCGCGCTAAGGCGCCCGGCGACGATGACGCCGCGCCGCTGCCGCCAAAGCGGCCAGTCCGGCTCCGTTAGCGCTGCTGCGACACTGCGCATCTGCAGCCAGGGGCGCTCTCCCTGCCACCAGTCGCCTAATGCCTGCTGCCATCCCAAATCTTCATTATCCATCTCACCGTAGAGCGGCTCAGCGAACGGGCAATTGATGTGTAGCGCGCCAGCAGAAAGCTGCCCTAACGCGCTATCAATCGTCGAAACCAGCCAGCGCGCGGAGATCTCCCGCGCCGGGCGCGGTAATGAGAGCGTCTGGGATGGATGGGATGCGAAAAGCCCCTGTTGGCGAATCGCCTGGTTAGCGCCACAGTCGATCAATTCTGGCGGGCGGTCGGCGGTGAGCATCACCAGCCGCTCCCCGGTTAACCCCGCCTCGATAATTGCCGGATAGAGGTTGGCTGCTGCGGTTCCTGACGTGACGATCACTGCCACCGGGGCATCGCCCGCTTTTGCCAGTCCGAGCGCCAGGTGCCCCAGCCCGCGCTCATCAAAATGCGTATGGCAAATAAAAGCGTCATTTTCCGCCGCTGCAAGCGTCAACGGCGTCGAGCGCGACCCGGGCGCAATACAGATATGACGCACACCGTGGCGCGTCAGCGCTTCCAGAATCACCGTCGCCCAGCGGCGGTTAAATGAGCTTGTTGACATAATATTGTCCGGTATCAATTTTGGTCGGTATTATAGGGGCTGTACGCCTGAATATTTTTGATATGCATCGTATGCAGGGCGCTCACACGGCATCGCCGAAGAAAAGCGAACGTAAACCGTCCACTTTATTATCAATTTCCTGCCACTCCTGGTCCGGCTGCGAGCCGGCGACAATGCCAGCGCCGGCATACAATCGCACCCGATTATCGCACACGCTGGCAGAGCGCAGGCTAACGCAAAATTCCGCGCGTTCAGCGCTAAACCAACCGCACGAGCCGGCGTACCACTCGCGTTCAAATGGCTCATAGCGTTTGATGAACGCGCGCGCCGTATCGCGCGGCAAGCCGGCGACCGCCGCCGTGGGCTGGAGCCGGCGCTGGCAGATTAAATCATCCGGCTGATGCAATATCGCCTCAATAGCGCAGCGTAAATGCTGAACATTCCGTAAGCGAAGGATTTCAGGCGCCGCAACGCGAATAGCGTCTGCCTCACCCTGCAGGCGCTGGCAAATATCCTCCACCACCAGATGATTCTCACGCCGGTTTTTTTCATCCTGCAGCAGCCAGTCACCGAATCGGCGCGCTTCCTCATCGTTTACGCCTGCGGCGACCGTTCCTGCCAGCGCCTCCGTGTAGAGCGCGCGCCCTTCCCGCCGCCATAAACATTCAGGCGAAGACCCCAGAAACGCAGAGTGCGCATCAAACGCCATAAGGAAATGATAGCAGCCCGCGTTAACGCGTCGGCTGGCCTCCAGCAGCGCCGTCGGAAGCGGCGCATCTTCACACAGAATATCGCTGGCGCGAGCGAGCACCACTTTCGCCATCTCACCGCGACCAATGGCCTCAGTGGCGCGCTGGATAAGCGACGTCCAGTCCGGGCGCTCAGGGAGCTGGGTTTCAGCGCGAATGTGAGCGTTAAACTTTCGCAGGGGTTGACCGTGATGCAAGCTTTCCAGAAACGCTAGCGTATCCGCGCCCGGCGCGTTTTGCTGCGAAGCCAGGATATTCAGCGTCAGCGAAATACCTTGCCGGGTACGGTGCCAGAGCAACCGGGGCAAAAAAAGCTGCCCGGACGCAGCATCAAACGCATTCAGGCCGCAGATGACCGCCTGAGGATAGTGCCGCTGAAACCGCGTTGCCTGTGCCATTGAGCCGAAAGTCTGACAGGCACCAAGGGCCATAATTTCATCGCGAGCGTCGCGCTGTTGCCAGTAAAACTGCGGCCAAATCTGCTGCGAGGCGAGCCAGGGGAGTATAGTGTGGTCATGCCGGACGGGTAGCGTTATGTGTAATTGCGTTAGCCCCGACTGCAAGGGGGGAGCTTCACGCAATAACCGTCGCAACGCTGCCAGACCATCAATCAGAGAATCCGCCATATTTACACTTCCCCCGCAAAGCCACGCAGTATACGTGGTCTGCGGGGCAAAAAAAAACCCCGCTCACGGGGTAACAGCACAACGCCCCAAATATGAGGCGTTTTTGTTTAGCGGCGCGATAACAGCAGGCCCAATACCAGCCCCGCGGCGGCACCTATTCCAACGCCCTGCCAGGGTTTTTCACGCACATAATCATCAGCGCGATAGACAGCCTGCTTAGTACGATAGTAGTAGCTGTCAGAGGCGTTGCTTACGCGTTTTTTCACATCGTGCAATGCCTGTTCGGCCCGCGTTTTTAGCTCAATGTATTTCTCATCCGCCGGATCGCCCGACGATCGCAGGACCTCATTCAGTGTATCGCTGAGCAGCGTTAAATCGTCATCCAACGTATAGCGACTTTCATCCGGGTTATAACTCATATCACATTCTCCATTTGGGTCGATGTCTTCACTGACTATAGTCAACCTGCGCAAAATTTGCCTGGCCGCCCTCGATTTGCATCCCAAGATGCGCAATACCGTCTTCGTCATAAACCTCTGTAACCGGCTGAAATCCCAGCCGCTGATAGAAGTTTTGCAAATGGGCCTGCGCGCTAAGATAAACCGGCCGCCCCGGCCAGCGTGCCCCACATTCCGCCAGCGCCCGCGCCATAAGCTGCTGCCCCACGCCGGCACCGCGCTGCGTAACGGCGACAATCACGCGCCCGATGACTACGCGCTGGCTTTGCGGCATTATGCGCGCGCAGGAGACTAATTCATCCCCACCCCAGCCGAGAACGTGCAGCGTTTCAGCGTCAAGATCCCTGCCGTCAATATCCTGATAAACACAGTTTTGCTCGACGATAAATACTTCACAGCGTAAACGTAATAGCGCATACAATTGCCGGGCGGACAGGCGTGACGCCGGGATAGTTTGCCATTGAATCATGAGCGTTCCTTTTGCAGATAGTGCCACCAGGATAAAGTGAGGTAACGGGGTTTGACAAGCATATCGTCTGTCGCAACCTCATTCGAATTCATCCCATTCACAGGAGCGCGCTCATGCGAGAACTCTGTTTTCTGGGCACATCGGCAGGGGTGCCTACGCGCGCCAGAAATGTCTCTGCACTGGCGGTATTCATGGACACTCCTGTTACCAACGGTGCAAAACTGATCCACCCCAGCGGTTGAAAACTGATCCAGG
>CALYPF010000128.1 GCA_945271245.1 uncultured Enterobacteriaceae bacterium
AGACCGTTGGTGGTGACGGTAAGTGGATCACTTTTTACCCGTTGTTGACAGCATGCCGGTTACCTGATCTAAAAGTCCCATTCTATCCTCCGTAAATTTACCGATTGTTCCTTAATTTTATGCCAGACCCGGGGTTTATCCATATTCCCGAGATACAAATCCAAATTCGTCTTTCTGAAGCGAAATGTTGTCTTCTACCAACGGGCACAATATGCCAGGCGATTGCACCCACAGAGCGCGCACCACAGCCGAAAATAAAAACCCGCCTTCATAGAAGGCGGTTTTGATTACGCCCCATAGGGGCGTACCAAATTCCTTAAAAAAAGCCTCTGCCAGTTTTGTGAGATTTAAATCCCAAAACAACAAGGCAGAGCCAAAACCCGTTGATGACCACGCCCCCAGGACGTGGTTTTCAGTTGGCAATAAAAACGCCGCACGATACACGATAACCGCGCGGCGTAATTACCAGACCAGCCTTAGATATCGATATTTGCAGCCTTGAGGGCATTCTCTTCAATAAAGGCGCGGCGCGGCTCCACCGCATCGCCCATCAGCGTTGTGAATAACTGATCGGCGGCGATAGCGTCTTTTACCGTTACACGCAGCATACGGCGGCTTTCAGGATCCATTGTAGTTTCCCATAGCTGCTCCGGGTTCATTTCACCCAGCCCTTTATAGCGCTGCACTGACAGACCGCGGCGTGACTCTTTTACCAGCCATTCCAGCGCCTGTTCAAAGCTGTCTACCGGCTGACGGCGCTCACCGCGCTCTATATACGCATCCTCTTCAATGAGGCCGCGCAGTTTTTCGCCCAGCGTACAAAGACGGCGGTATTCACCCCACATCACAAACTCACGGTCCAGCAAATAGTCGGTTTCCACACCGTGGGTGCGCACGCGCACTATTGGCTCTTTGATATTCAGCTCGCTGTTGTCGTGGATGGCGAATTTCCACTGGCTGGCGTGCTGCTCTTTTTCATTCAGCGACGTAATTAGCGTTGAAATCCACTGCGTGACTTTTGCCTCGTCGGCCAGATCAGCTTCGCTTAAGGTAGATTGATAAACCAGTTCATTTAGTAATGCGCGCGGATAACGGCGCTCCATGCGAGCGATCATCTTGCGCGTACTATTGTGCTCTGCCACCAGTTTTTCCAGCGACTCACCCGCAAGCGCCGGTGCACTGGAGTTGGTATGGAGTGTGGCTCCATCCAGCGCAATGGCAATCTGATACTGGTCCATAGCATCGTCATCTTTAATGTACTGTTCCTGCTTACCTTTCTTCACCTTGTATAGCGGCGGCTGGGCGATATAAACGTGCCCACGCTCAATGATTTCCGGCATCTGACGATAGAAAAACGTTAATAACAGCGTGCGAATGTGCGAACCATCTACGTCAGCATCGGTCATGATAATAATGCTGTGGTAGCGCAGTTTGTCCGGGTTGTATTCGTCACGCCCGATACCGCAGCCCAGCGCGGTAATGAGTGTCGCAACTTCCTGCGAGGAGAGCATTTTGTCGAAACGCGCTTTTTCGACGTTCAGGATTTTACCTTTCAGCGGCAAAATAGCCTGATTTTTGCGGTTGCGCCCCTGTTTTGCAGAGCCGCCCGCGGAGTCCCCTTCCACCAGGTAAAGTTCAGAAAGCGCAGGATCGCGCTCCTGGCAGTCAGCCAGTTTCCCCGGCAGGCCGGCAAGATCGAGCGCGCCTTTACGCCGCGTCATTTCACGTGCGCGCCGCGCCGCTTCGCGCGCGCGCGCCGCATCGATAATCTTACCAACCACAATCTTCGCATCTGATGGATGTTCCAACAGATATTCACTCAGCAGTTCGTTCATCTGCTGTTCTACCGCTGATTTCACTTCAGAAGAGACCAACTTGTCTTTCGTCTGGGAGGAAAATTTGGGATCCGGCACTTTAACCGACACCACAGCAATCAGGCCTTCGCGCGCATCATCACCGGTAGCGCTAACCTTCGCTTTTTTGCTGTAGCCTTCTTTATCCATATACGCGTTCAGCGTACGCGTCATTGCCGCACGGAAGCCAGCAAGGTGCGTACCACCGTCGCGCTGCGGAATGTTGTTAGTGAAACAGTAGATATTTTCCTGGAAACCATCGTTCCACTGGAGTGCAACTTCAACGCCGATACCGTCTTTTTCGGTAGAGAAGTAGAAGATATTAGGATGGATCGGCGTTTTATTCTTATTCAGATATTCAACAAACGCTTTAATCCCGCCTTCGTAATGAAAATGGTCCTGCTTGCCGTCTCGTTTATCCATCAGGCGGATTGATACGCCGGAATTCAGGAAGGAAAGTTCGCGCAGGCGCTTAGCCAGAATGTCATATTCAAATTCGGTAACATTGGTAAAGGTTTCCAGGCTTGGCCAGAAACGCACCATGGTGCCGGTTTGCTCAGTATCGCCGACAACGTTCAACGGCGCCTGCGGTACACCGTGCTCATAAATTTGCTGATGCACTTTGCTGTCCCGCCGAATCACCAGTTCCAGCTTCTGAGACAGCGCATTCACCACCGACACCCCTACGCCGTGTAAACCGCCGGAAACTTTATAGGAGTTATCGTCAAACTTACCGCCCGCGTGCAGCACGGTCATAATCACTTCTGCCGCAGAAACGCCTTCTTCCGGGTGAATGCCGGTGGGAATGCCGCGCCCGTCATCCTGAACAGAGACGGAATTATCGGCATGAATGGTGACTACGATATCTTTACAGTGACCGGCGAGCGCCTCGTCGATAGCGTTATCCACGACCTCAAATACCATATGGTGCAGACCGGTGCCGTCATCCGTGTCGCCGATATACATACCCGGGCGCTTACGCACCGCATCCAGCCCTTTTAGGACTTTGATACTGGAGGAGTCATAAGAATTCGACATCAACGTTTCTCGCTCATTTAAACTGGGTTAATCGGTTATTTTACCTTGTTCCACGGCGAACATCTTCGAATTTTTATCCGCCATATCCATCACATGTTCTGCGCTAATCGCGCTAACAAAAACCTGCGACTGCGTTGCTTTTAGCCGGCTGGCCAGCAGCCCGCGACGATGGTCGTCAAGTTCAGAGGCAAAATCATCTATCAGGTACATGCAACGCCGCCCGTTGCGGCGTGTAAGAAACTCACCCTGCGCCAGGCGCAGCGCGCACATTAATAATTTTAACTGTCCACGCGACAGCGTATCTTCTACCGGGGCGCCGTCGGCGCGCATGCGCAAATCTGCTTTATGTGGCCCGTGCGCGGTATACGTTAACATGCGGTCACGCTCAAAATTACGCGCCAGCGCTTCGGCATAATCCGTCTCTTTTTCCCAGCCGCGCTGAAATGCAAAGGTCAAATCGAATTCAGGGAGAAACTGTTTACAGGTATCCGCCATATCTTCAGCAATGGCGGCGCTATAGTCAGCGCGCCAGCGGCTAATCTGCTCGGCCAGTGGGATCAGTTCGGTATCCCAGGGGCGTATCTGGCTATAATGATTAACTTGGCGAAGGGCCGCATTACGCTGTTTTAGCAGGCGCTTTAGGTTACTCCATGCGGTGAAAAAACCCGGTTCGTTGTGAAAACATCCCCAGTCTAAAAAGGCCCTTCTGTATTTTGGGCCGCCGCTGAGTAGGGTAAAGCCCTCCGGCGTAATGAGCTGCATCGGCATCATTAAGGCCAGCTCGGCGATTTTATGCCCATCGGTGCCGTCAATACGTACCTTGCTGTCGCCGTGTCGGTCTTTACTTAATCCGAGAGAAATTTCCCGCTCTTCCTCCTGTAATCGGCCGTGAAGTACAAATGTTTCTTGTTCGTGGCGGATTACGCGCCCCACCTGTAAGCTACGAAAGGCACGCCCGTGCCCCAGAGTGTAAATAGCTTCCAGGACGCTGGTTTTTCCGCTGCCATTCGCGCCAACCAGAAAGTTAAAGCCGGATGAAAGAGAAAGATCCGCATTCTCAATATTACGGAAATCTTTAATAAGCAGGCGCGTCAGGGACATAGATAAGAGTTGACTCTTTAGGGACGTGGAGGCAAAAGGGCTAACAGAATCCCACCGACACGCAAAAAAAGGTTTCTGGATAAATAAGACACGTTCTGCAGGCAACCTGCAGAACGTTCAATACGCGCCGCTTTACCTCGCAGCGCCACAAAACACAGTCGCAAATCAGTTAGCTCTGTAATTCGCGGGCTACAGACGCATAGGCATAACAACGTAAGCCGCCGACTGTGATGCAGCATCTTCGATTTGTACGCTCGAAACGGAATCCGTTAAAAGAATACGCACATTCTCGCATTTAAGCGCATTCAATACATCCAGCACGTAGCTAACGTTGAAACCGATTTCCATTTCGGCACCGCCGTAATTAACGTCGAGGATTTCTTCTGCTTCTTCCTGCTCTGGGTTATTCGCCGTAATTTTGAGCTGGCCATCGGCAACATACAGCCGCACGCCGCGAAATTTTTCGTTAGATAAAATCGCTGCCCGGGCGAAGGCCTGTTTAAGCAGGTCACAGCCGGCTTCCAGGGTTTTATCCGGATTCTTGGGTAGCACGCGGCGGTAGTCAGGAAAACGCCCGTCTACCAGCTTGGAAGTAAAGATAAAATCGCCAACGTGGGCGCGAATGTTATTACTGCCAATTTGAACGCGCAGCGGCGTATCGCCGCCGTCCAACATGCGCATCAGCTCAATCACACCTTTTCGCGGAACGATGACGGAATGTTCCGGCAGCGTTTCACCAATCGGCATCGCACAGACAGCCAGACGATGCCCGTCTGTTGCAACGGTACGCAGCTCTTCGCCCGCGGTTTCAAACAGCATACCATTGAGATAATAGCGAACATCCTGATGCGCCATTGAGAACTGGGTGGCTTCAATCAGGCGCTTCATCGTGGCCTGCGGCAGCGTAAATTCCACTTCGCTTTGCCAGTCGTCCAGGTTAGGAAAGTCCGCCGCCGGCAGCGTAGAGAGCGAAAAACGGCTGCGCCCCGAACGCACCAGCATACGATCGCCCTCAAGCTGGACGGAAATTTCGGCGCCTTCGGGAAGCCCGCGACAGATATCAAAAAACTTACGGGCCGGCACCGTGGTCGCGCCAGCTTCATGAGGCTGCGCCAGCGCTAGTCGCGCAATCATTTCCATTTCCAGATCGGTACCGGTCAAAGACAGCGCGCCGTCTGACACCTGTAGCAGCAAATTGCCAAGAATAGGCAGGGTCGGGCGCCCGCCAAGCGGACCACTCACTTGCTGCAGCGGTTTTAATAAATATTCACGTTCTACAGTAAATTTCATAGCGTCACGAAGATAATGTTCTGATTAAATTGGAGAAATCTTCTTTAATGTCGTGGCTTTCTTCACGCAATTGTTCAATTTTACGGCAGGCGTGCAGCACGGTGGTATGGTCCCTGCCGCCAAATGCATCGCCGATTTCAGGCAAACTGTGGTTAGTTAACTCTTTTGCCAGCGCCATCGCCATCTGGCGTGGACGCGCCACTGAGCGAGAACGGCGCTTAGAAAGTAAGTCAGCAACCTTAATTTTATAGTATTCAGCCACCGTTTTTTGGATGTTATCAATAGTGACCAGCTTTTCCTGAAGCGCCAGCAAATCCCTTAGCGCCTCGCGAACAAAATCGATAGTTATCGCGCGCCCGGTAAAGTTCGCATTGGCAATCACGCGATTCAGCGCACCTTCCAGCTCTCGTACATTTGAACGCAGGCGTTTAGCGATAAAAAACGCCACTTCGCCTGGCAGGCGAATATCGTTTTCATCCGCCTTTTTCATCAATATCGCAACGCGAGTTTCCAGCTCAGGCGGCTCAATGGCCACGGTTAATCCCCAGCCAAAGCGTGATTTGAGCCTGTCTTCCACCCCATTAATCTCTTTGGGATAGCGATCTGAGGTAAGGATTATCTGCTGATTGCCTTCGAGTAGGGCATTAAAGGTATGAAAAAACTCTTCCTGGGAGCGCTCTTTATTAGCAAAGAACTGAATATCATCGATAAGCAGTGCGTCAACCGAGCGGTAATAACGCTTAAATTCTTCAATTGCGTTATTTTGTAGCGCTTTTACCATGTCCTGCACAAAGCGCTCTGAATGCATGTAAACCACTTTCGCGTTGGCTTTGCGCGCCATAATACCGTTGCCAACGGCGTGTAATAAGTGGGTTTTACCAAGCCCGGTTCCACCGTAAAGAAACAGCGGGTTATAAGCCCCTCCGGGGTTATCTGCCACCTGCCGCGCCGCCGCGCGAGCCAGTTGGTTCGATTTACCTTCAACAAAATTATCAAAAGTATGTTTTGGATTTACATTCGAGCGGTAAGAAGGCTCTGCCGGTGCTGGAACGTTATCCCAGCTTGGAGGCCTGGGTGCTGCCGGGCGCGCAATTTGTTCAGTAGCAACCGCCACACTCACAGGCGCAGGCCTCACCTGAGCCGCAGGTTTGGCGCCCACTTCAAAACGCAACAGTGGCGCGTCCGTCCCACAGAAATCGTTTAACAGACCATTAATGTTGTTGAGGTATTTATCTCTTACCCAGTCAAGCACAAAACGATTTGGCGCGTACAGGGCCAGCGTGTTATCGCTCAGTTCCGCCTGTAGGGGACGTATCCACATACTGAATTCTGTGGCGGGTAACTCATCCTGCAATCGGGCAAGACACTGCTGCCAAAGCGAAAGTGACACGGCGGACTCCACTCGAACAAAGTCGATCAAAAGACGAAGACTGTTACATTCATGATTGTTGACACACGCCGACAAACCCGGTGCGGGCAGCGTGCGAACCGCTATCTGCAGTTTCCCCAACGTTATTTTCGATCTCAGGATCGCGCCGGGACCGCGGATCATAACGTAAAGCGCGACAGAGATCTTCTGTTTCTCACAGATTCTTCCCGATTTATCCACAGGGAACTTCTGGCGGGATCAAGTGTAATCGATCCTTGAATAGGTGCGGCAGAATTTCTGCCCTGAATCTGCCACTAATCAGAAAATTCGGTCCTTCTTTCCCCGCAGCGCCCGGCGGATCGCCGAAAGATCCGGTGCGATCCTTGCGCTTTATTCGCAACGCCGTATAATCCACCACCCGGTGCGTCTGCCCCCGTTTTTTTCGCTGGCTTCTGAACTGAAAACTTGCGAGAACGCGCCTGAAATACAAGGAAAGTGAATTGACTCTGGAGTGTACAATTATTACAATCCGGCCTCTTTATAAGCTGTGCTGAGGCTCAGGTCATTTCTCCTTAACCGGCCGGGCATACGCAAAGTCAGTGAAAATTAATCGATTAGGTAGAATTCGCCATGAAACGCACTTTTCAACCGTCTGTACTGAAGCGCAACCGTTCTCACGGTTTCCGTGCTCGTATGGCAACTAAAAATGGTCGTCAGGTTCTGGCACGTCGTCGTGCTAAAGGCCGCGCTCGTCTGACCGTTTCTTCTAAGTAATAGCTAACCCCTGAGTGGTTAAGCTCGCTTTTCCCAGGGAGTTACGTTTGCTAACTCCCGGTAATTTCACTTACGTCTTCCAGCAACCCTTTCGCGCAGGCTCGCCGCAAATTACCATTCTCGGCCGCCCGAATTCGCTGGGGCATCCCCGTATCGGTCTTACCGTCGCTAAGAAAAACGTCAAGCGCGCCCATGAACGCAATCGGATTAAACGTCTGACGCGTGAAAGTTTTCGCTTACGTCAGCATACGCTGCCAGCCATGGATTTTGTCGTGGTAGCGAAAAAAGGTATTGCCGACCTCGATAACCGGACGCTTTCAGACGTTCTGGAAAAGTTATGGCGCCGCCATTGTCGCCTGGCTCGCGAATCCTGATTGCCCTGATTAGGGTCTATCAGCGCCTGATTAGTCCGCTTCTCGGGCCGCACTGCCGTTTTACTCCAACCTGCTCTCATTACGGCGTTGAAGCGCTGCGCAGGTTTGGTGTAATAAAAGGCAGTTGGTTGACGATAAAACGCGTATTAAAATGCCACCCTTTGAACCCGGGGGGAGACGATCCCGTCCCACCCCTTGATACCAGAGAACACTAACGATGGATTCGCAACGCAATCTTCTTATCATCGCTTTGTTGTTCGTGTCTTTTATGATCTGGCAGGCCTGGGAACAGGATAACAATCCTCAACCTCAGCAGCAGACTACGCAGACGACGACAACTTCAGCGGGCAATGCCGTAGACCAAAGCGTACCGGCCAGTGGCCAGGGAAAACTGATTACCGTAAAAACGGATGTCCTTTCGCTGACGCTTAACACCCGTGGTGGCGATGTTGAGCAAGCGCTGCTGACTACTTATCCAAAAACGCTGGGTTCCAGTGAACCATTCCAGTTACTGGAAACAACCCCAGAGTTCCTGTATCAAGCGCAAAGTGGACTGACGGGGCCCGATGGCCCGGATAACCCGGCTAACGGCTCGCGTCCGCTCTATAATACCGAAAAAGACAGCTATACGCTGGCAGACGGCCAGGACACGCTGACGATTCCGATGACCTGGACCGACGCGGCGGGTAATACGTTTACCAAAACATTTACGCTTAAACGCGGCGAATACGCGGTTAACGTTGACTATAACGTGAAAAATGCGGGCGCCAAACCGCTGGAACTCACCACGTTTGGCCAGTTAAAGCAAACGTTCGATTTGCCAAAACACCGTGATACCGGTAGCAGTAATTTTGCATTACACACCTTCCGCGGTGCGGCTTACTCGACGTCCGATGAGAAATACACTAAATATAAATTTGATGACATTTCCGATAACGACAACCTGAGTAAAGATTCCAAAGGCGGCTGGGTTGCCATGCTGCAGCAGTATTTCGCCACGGCCTGGGTGCCGCGCAGTGCAGGTGAAAATCACTTTTACACCAACAACCTGGGTAATGGGATTGCGGCCGTCGGCTATCGATCGGCGCCGGTGCTTATTCAGCCAGGGCAAACAGGCACGTTGGGCAGTACGTTATGGGTGGGTCCGGAAATTCAGGACAAAATGGCGGCAGTCGCGCCGCACCTTGATTTAACCGTAGACTACGGCTGGCTGTGGTTCATCTCCCAACCGCTGTTTAAATTGCTGAAATGGATCCACAGTTTCTTGGGCAACTGGGGCTTCTCGATCATCGTTATCACCTTTATTGTGCGCGGTATCATGTACCCGCTAACCAAAGCACAATATACGTCGATGGCGAAGATGCGCATGCTTCAGCCGAAAATTCAGGCTATGCGTGAACGCCTTGGTGAAGACAAGCAGCGCATAAGTCAGGAAATGATGGCGCTGTATAAAACGGAGAAGGTGAATCCACTGGGTGGCTGTTTCCCGCTGCTTATTCAGATGCCAATCTTCCTTGCGCTCTATTACATGCTGATGGGCTCCGTTGAACTACGCCATGCGCCATTCGCACTGTGGATCCACGATCTCTCCGCGCAGGACCCGTACTATATTCTGCCAATCCTGATGGGTCTGACGATGTTCTTCATTCAGAAAATGTCGCCGACGACCGTAACCGACCCGATGCAGCAGAAGATTATGACCTTTATGCCGGTCATTTTTACCGTCTTCTTCCTGTGGTTCCCGTCCGGCCTGGTGCTGTACTACATCGTTAGTAACCTGGTTACCATCATCCAACAGCAGCTTATTTATCGCGGGCTGGAAAAACGCGGCCTGCATAGCCGCGATAAGAAAAAGTCCTGATAGCGTGCTAACGCTGTGATGGAAAGGCGGTCGAAAGACCGCCTTTTTGCTAATTAAAAAACGCGGGCCGATAACACAATTCTTTTGGCTAACGTTATTTTAGCGACGACAGCCGGGCGCTATTATTAACCAGTGTGCGCCAATAGCGCATGCTCGCTCTAACCAGAGTGTGATTGCTAAATTAAAGGCACTCAATTCACTTTAAAAATCCGGCGTATATTCTCTGCGTAATATTCATCGGTAACGTTTTTATCAATGCCTTATCACAGGCTGGCCAGAACAGAGAAAATTTATGAGCCACAGCGATACTATCATTGCTCAGGCAACGCCGCCCGGACGCGGCGGCGTCGGTATTTTACGTATTTCCGGCACTCAGGCACGCCACGTTGCACAAGCGGTATTAGGAAAGTTGCCTAAACCCCGCTACGCAGATTACCTGGCGTTTAACGACGCTCACGGGAATGCGCTCGATCAGGGGATTGCCCTTTGGTTTCCGGCACCGAATTCGTTTACCGGTGAGGATGTGCTGGAGCTTCAGGGGCACGGCGGCCCGGTTATTCTGGATATACTACTCAAGCGCATATTAACTCTGCCAGGCGTACGCATCGCGCGACCGGGAGAGTTCTCCGAACGGGCATTTCTTAACGACAAGCTGGATCTCGCCCAAGCCGAGGCCATTGCTGATTTAATTGACGCCAGCTCTGAACAGGCGGCGCGTTCGGCTTTAAGCTCGCTGCAGGGCGCGTTTTCCACGCGCGTTCATACACTGGTGGAAGCACTTACTCACCTGCGAATCTTTGTAGAGGCAGCCATTGATTTTCCAGACGAAGAAATTGATTTTCTGTCAGACGGGAAAATAGAGGCCCAGCTCAATGAAGTGATTGCCAGTCTGGAAGCCGTTCGCGCCGAAGCGCGCCAGGGCAGCTTGCTCCGTGAAGGGATGAAAGTCGTGATTGCCGGGCGGCCCAACGCCGGTAAATCAAGCCTGTTAAACGCGCTGGCAGGAAGAGAAGCGGCCATTGTAACTGATATTGCCGGCACCACGCGCGACGTCCTGCGCGAGCATATTCATATCGATGGAATGCCACTGCATATTATCGATACCGCAGGTCTGCGCACGGCCAGCGATGAAGTGGAGCGTATCGGGATTGAACGCGCATGGCAGGAGATTGAACAGGCTGACAGAGTGCTGTTTATGGTGGACGCCACGACAACCCCCGCCACTGACCCGCTAGAAATCTGGCCAGATTTTATCGCACGCCTGCCGCCGCACCTACCCATTACCGTTGTACGTAATAAAGTGGATATCGCGGATGAAAAACCGGGGCTACGTGAAGTTAATGGTCACTCACTTGCCTGCATCTCTGCCCGCACGGGTGATGGAATAGAAGCCCTGCGCGAGCACCTGAAGCATTGCATGGGCTTTGATACACAACTGGAGGGTGGTTTTCTGGCACGCCGCCGCCATCTGCAGGCGCTGGAACTGGCCGCTGCACACCTTGAGCAGGGAAAAGAGCAGCTTATTGGCGCGCGCGCCGGTGAACTGCTGGCTGAAGAGCTACGTCTCGCCCAGCAGAGCCTGAGCGAGATTACCGGCGAATTCTCCTCAGACGATCTGCTGGGCCGCATTTTCTCAAGCTTCTGTATCGGTAAGTAAACCGCACCCTGGCCGCAATCGCGGCCAGGGATTGTTAGTGGGTATTTACTTAAACTTGTTTAATTTTAATCCAAAATTCCTTTCAAATTAAAATAGTCATCGTAATAACAGCAAGAAAATCTTGCTACTACTAGCACACGCCTGACAATGTGGATTATCATTAATAAATATGTTTAGCAGCTGGTCTATATTTGCTTCCCATACAAGCCAACTAGGCTATTTCAGCCTAGAAAAATAAACATATTCTCACCGGCAAACATACTGATGAACGTTATGTATATGAAGATAGCTGACTTTTAAAATTGACTTTATTATTAACTATGACTATAACTAAAACAAAAAAAACATTACGCAATATGTCATCATATAAAAGTACCTCTAATGGTTGAGAGTAATCATGAACTACATTAACCTTATAATATACTTACTACTAATATCGCTACCAACCTATGCTGAAGAGAGCAAAGGTATAAAAGAAATATCAGCAAACGGACATCAATTTTTACCTGATGAGCATTTCCCCACAACAGGATTTAGTAATGCATCTTTTAATATTCTCCTTTATGAGAATAATTCTATAACCGATTACACATGGCATTCAAATAAAAGCTGGGCTTCTATAGATCAGAACGGAAAAGTTATATTAGATACCCCCCCCACAGAAGATGATGGAAGTGTCATCATAAAAGGTGAATCAAAGAAGGGAGATGAAACTATAACATATCCGTTTACTATAACCACATGGTTTATAAATGGAGGAAATGTACGCTATCCTATAAATAAATTACAATCAACTTGTGCTGCTAAAAAATATGATGTACCACCTTTTAAAATCATTACTAATGCAACCGTTGGAAATACAGGCTCGCGTAATGCAGGTACACTTTGGGGAGAGTGGGGAAATCTCGCAGCATATGGATGGCCTACAGATATAACATACTGGACTAATGATGTTGGCCCTGAAGGTTATCATTATCTTTCAAGTCTAAAAAATGGATATCTGTATAACGATTACAAAGTAGGCAATGATACTGGAAGTGTATTTATTGTTTGCAGTAAAAAAATGGCTTCCGCATCAAAAATCAAAAGTATTACGGCAAACAACTTTACTTACTCCATTGATGACAACTTTCCTAACACAGGTTTTATAGGTGCTAACTTTAAAATAAACATCGATAATGATAAAAATGTAATCTGGAAAACGGACAGTAATTGGATAAAAGTAGATAACAACGGGATAGTGACTATTTTAGAAAAACCTTCACCTGAAAAAAACAAAGCAACCATTACAATAAATTTTAATGGTACAGAAGAGGAATACGCCTTCACCATTAAAAAGTGGTTTATCAATGCAGGGAAAACAAAATATTCAATTTCTAATGCCGTTAACTATTGTAAGAATAAAGGATATAGCCTTACCAGTTACAAAAATATAACTAATGCGATAGTCGGCGGTTCCGGTACCAGAGGTGTGGGTAACCTCTGGAGCGAATGGGGGAATCTAGCAACCTATAATTGGGCCACAGATATTACTTACTGGACTAATGATATAGGACAACAAGGTTATCATTATCTTGTAAATCTGAGTAGTGGGTATTTATATAATGACTATAACGTAGGCCAAGATAAGGGAAGTGTTTATGTAGTTTGCTCATTAGATATATAATTTTATAAGGTGAAAATCACTCCCAGTATTCATATAAGGAGACTTTATCTACCTTAATGAGCTGGCGCCCGAATAACAAAATGCCAACCATTAACGCCCCCACCGCGCCAGCGTGCGGTATGATAACCGGACTCATCTGCCCGTATCGTGCTGTCACACGGCGGCATGACAGACCTTCATAAGGAGTCAGCATGTCCGAGAGTTTGAATGTTGTTACGCTGTTGGGGAGCTTACGCAAAGGCTCATTTAACGGCATGGTTGCCCGCACATTGCCCAAAATTGCTCCTGCAGGCATGCACATTGACGCGCTTCCCTCGATTGGGGATATTCCACTCTACGATGCAGATATGCAGGAAGAGTCGGGGTTTCCCCCACAAATAGAGGCAATAGCAACGCAAATTCAGGCGGCTGATGGCGTGGTTATCGTTACTCCAGAATACAATTATTCCGTGCCCGGCGGCCTGAAAAACACTATCGACTGGCTTTCCCGCCTGCCTCAGCAACCGCTTGCCGGTAAACCCGTGCTTATCCAAACCAGCTCCATGGGGGCGATAGGCGGCGCGCGCTGCCAGTATCATTTGCGCCAGATCCTGGTCTTTTTAGACGCGCAGGTAATGAATAAGCCCGAGTTTATGGGCGGTGTAATTCAGAATAAAGTGGATACAAACAGCGGTGAGGTCATCGATCAAGGTACTCTGGATCACCTTTCAGGGCAGCTTAGCGCATTCGCGGCGTATATACAGCGCGTGCGTATACGGCCTTAAATACGCTCCCATCGCGATAAAAGGCCCGCTCACGGCGGGCCTTTTCATTGCCGCCCCTAAACCCCCTCCCGGGGAGGCGGTGATTGATCCTGTAAAACTATAGCCTGAAGAATGTCAACAACGGGTAAAAAGTGATCCACTTACCGTCACCACCAACGGTCTAA
>CALYPF010000129.1 GCA_945271245.1 uncultured Enterobacteriaceae bacterium
TAGACCGTTGGTGGTGACGGTAAGTGGATCACTTTTTACCCGTTGTTGACACGACGCTCAGTTATTGACGCTGCTTTTCCCGGAACCCGCCATTAACGCCCAGCAAAATGGCATCAGCACCAGCCGCTGGGACAACGGAATTAATGCGTTATTTGTTAACTATCAACTGGACGTGGATAAATATCGCACCCAAAGCGACTGGGATCCTTCCGGCACGGAAGGCGCGCTAAATCTTGACAGCGGAATTAACTTTGGGCCGTGGCGTCTGCGCCAGAAAAATAACTTTTGGCGCGATCGGGAAGGACTGCGAGGTTCATATAGCAACGGAACGTCTCTGTGGCGCAACATTGCGTCAATGCGCTCGCGTCTGACGCTCGGGGATGGCTATACCTCGGCCAATATGTTTGAAAGCTTTACCTATCGCGGCGCCGCGCTGGGCAGCGACGAGGCGATGTTCCCGGATAGCTGGCGTCCCTATGCGCCGTGGATAAACGGTTATGCGCGTACCGAAGCCGAAGTCTTCATTTATCAAAATGGCGAACGGGTTTACCGTATCCATGTGCCGCCCGGTCCTTTTACTATTCGTGATTTCTATCCGCCAAATCCGGATGGCGATTTGGAACTGACTATCCAGGAAAACGATGGTACGGAACGTAAGCGTAAACTTCCGTATTCAGTTATGCCTAATCTGGTACAGCACCGGATGTTCAGCTATGAGTTGATTGCCGGGCACTATAAACCGTACCGCATGGGAAAAGAGAAAAGCCTTCAGGAGCACTCTCGCTTTTTCCAAAGCACAGGTTCATGGGGCATCGCCCCAAAAACCACGCTGTTTGCCGGAGTGCAGCAAGCTGAGGATTACGCCAGCCAGGTGGTGGGCGTCGGCGGTAACTTAGGGCGCTATGGCGCACTGTCGTTCGATGTCAGCCAGGCGCAATATACAATTGAGGATTCGCACCTGCGCGGGAGTATGTGGAAACTTCGCTACGCCAAAGCATTCTTCCAGACAGAAACCAGTATTAACGCTCAGCTTCGCTGGTATCCGTCTAATGGCCGCTATCGCTCTTTTTCCGAGCGGATTTCTCGTGCAGAAAATCTGAAATCATGGTGGTGGCTTGATAGCCGCGATGAAGACTCGCAGGACAAGCGTGCGTGGGCGAGTCGGCTGGAAGTAAACCAAAATTTCGGCGAGGACAGTAGCCTTGCTCTGGTTTGGGAATGGGGCAAAGCGCGGCGCGGCGGCGGTATCGATAATTCGTTAACCATGAGCGTGAGCGCTAACTGGTGGGATATGGATGTGAGCCTGTACAGCGACTACAGGCGCAGTAACGTCAGCAAAGCGGAAACCACGGTCGGAGTCAACATCAGTATACCTTTCTCGCTCGGGAGCTATACCACCAACGTCGGCTATGTTTCGGAGATGAACAGCCAGGGGCCTGATAGCCACGGGATAAATATATACGGTACGGCGCTGAGTGATTATAGCCTGAATTACGATGTTACGGCGCAGCATGTGATTCACGAAGATGACAGACTTAATGCCAGCCTGCGCTATCAATACAATGCCGGAGAGATGAGCGTCAGTATGGATAGAGGCAGCGCACAGCGCCATTATCACCCAGGCGTCAATGGTAGCGTGCTGGTATACAGCGGTGGCGTGGCACTGGGGCAAACGTTGGGAAGCACAGCCGCGCTGGTGCAGGTTCCAGGGACACCGGATATTGGTTTCTACAACCAGTTTGGCAGCACTACCAACGGCAATGGGGATTTGCTGGTGAGCTACCTGACTCCGTGGCGCGTGAATCGCGTGACGATGGACAGCTATTCGCTGCCTGAAGGGATGCGCGCTGATAATGATGAAGTTGAAGCAGTACCGACCGAAGGTGCGATTATTCGTCTGAAGTTTATGCCGCTGGTGCCTGATAAAGACGCGGAAAGCGACCGGAAAGATACTACTGAGCCGTCGGCAGAGAAAAGCGCTGCTGCCACCCAGAGTGAAGATATCAGGCCGGGTGAAATTAAGGAAATGGTGTTAATTCCTGCCAGTAAATAGCAGAGCATTGCTGAAAACAGTGAAAATGAATCCGGTTAGCAAGAGGAACCCTATTCTGACCAGGTTCAAAGCGCAAATAGCCCGGCGGAAAAGGATATCGAGGCGTTAACGCGGGCTCTGTACCAACCGTGAAAATGTGCGTCTATCGTAAAGTAAACTTTTATATAGCAGCCTGAAAGTGACAATAAAGCGCTACACAAACCTGTTACTGACGTTACTATTAGTCGCGGTGCCAGGAATACGCCGGCGATGCCGAAAACGGCCTCTTGGGTGGTCCGGGCTAAAAATAAAAACGAAGAGATGCTGGTAGTCGGCCTCCGGAACGTGCTTTAGCACAGTAAGAGACGGCAGTCGGCGCTGGTTTTAACGTTCCGGATGTCGGTTTGGGGCGCTCCCCGAGCGTTTTTATATCACTGTTTACCAGTAAACCTGAGGTTAATAATTCCGGGCTATTCTGTGAGACTCCACTGCGACTATAAGCGTTTCGCCCATAGTCGATAATATGCGCATCGCAGTCCGCCAGGGAGTATAACACCAGGAAAATCAGATACTCCGCGGGCAACGGGAGTGCATCCATAAGAACATACTTTTCATAATCAGCCCCTGCCGGGTGAGCGCAGTTTAAATCTGAAGGCGGCGCGGTAAACCAAATATATTCGTGATAGGCCAGCGGCGCTGGGGGAGGCGCAAATAAAATCCGCCCTCATAGAAGGCAGCATGAATTCCCCCCAAAGGAGGGAACCAAATCCCTTAAAAAGAAGGCGTTGGCAGGCTTGTGAGAATTTAAATCCTAAAACAATACGGCAGAGTTAAAACCCGTTAATGACCATGCCACAGGACGTGGTTTTCAGTTGGAAATAAAAAACCGGTGGCGTAAGCCACCGGTTTTTACAGGAAATAGCAAACCGCGTTTACACGCCGCGCGACTCGTCCCGGGCTTCCTTAATTTCAACGTCCCGATACCAGCGCGGATGGTGTTTCCGCGCCCAGCGGCGGCTGACTTTGCCTTCAATCATGCCTTTAATCGAGCCTTTTACCCAGAACGCCATATACATATGAATCAAAATAGCGTGCAGCAGGATAATGGCCGATGTGGCGTGAATAAGCAGGCTCCAGCGCACCAGCTTAATAGGGAAATACGACGCGAAATAAGGGCGCCAGATGATAATGCCGGTGACCAGCAGCACGAAAATCATGCTCATAATGGTCCAGAACATCATCTTCTGCCCGGCGTTATATTTACCCACCTGAGCGACTTTATGTTCATTGCCTTTCAGCACTTCGATAATGCCTTTTATCCACGGCCAGTCGTGACGGTCCGGGATATTGTGCTTAACAAAGCGGATGAACATAAACATCAGTGCGATAAAGATAACTACGCCGAAGAAGGGGTGCAAAATGCGCCCCATTTTAGGTGTGCCAAAGGTTTCCGTTAGCCATTGCAGCGTCGGGAAAAACAGGGCTATCCCGGACAGCGAAACCATAAAGAAACAGATAACCACGGTCCAGTGGCAGGCCCGGTCAATAAATTTGGTCCGGACTATCATGTTGCTCTTCTTAGTCATGGCGCGCCTCCTCATCTTCGTCGTCGTCCACTTCCTCATTCGGACCAATGCCGATGTAATGGAAGATTAACCCGGCGAATGTCGCGATAAAGCCCGCCGCAGAAAGCGGTTTCAGAATGCCCTTCCACAGATTAACCGGAACGTCTATTTTCGGCTCATTGGGCAGGTCGTGATACAGTTCTGGCTGGTCGGCATGATGCAGCACATACATCACGTGCGTGCCGCCAACGCCCTGCGGGTTGTAGACGCCAGCGTGGTCATAGCCGCGTTTCTTCAACTGCGCTACGCGCTGTTCGCCCAGATCCAGCATATCCTTTTTGGTACCAAAATGGATGGCGCCGGTAGGGCAGGTTTTCACACAGGCCGGTTCCTGGCCGACGCTGACGCGATCGACGCACAGCGTACATTTATAGACCCGATTATCCTGCGGATTCAGGCGCGGCACGTGGAACGGGCAGCCTGCGATGCAGTAGCCACAGCCGATACAGTGCTCGGACTGGAAATCGACTATCCCATTGGCATACTGAATAATGGCACCCGATGACGGGCAGGCCTTCAGACAGCCGGGATCTTCACAGTGCATACAGCCATCTTTGCGGATGAGCCATTCCAGCTTACCGTTCTGTTCAACCTCGCTAAAGCGCATCACGGTCCACGATTTAGCGCTCAGATCGGTGGGGTTATCATAAACCCCAACGCAGTGCCCGACTTCATCGCGAATATCGTTCCACTCTGAACAGGCGACCTGACAGGCCTTGCAGCCGATACAGGTAGACACGTCGCTAAGTTTCGCGACTTCCTCTTTATAATCACGCGCTCGCGGAGACGGCGTCAGGCCGTTGGTTGCTGAACTCTTGATAATGTCCTGAGTTTGCATTGACATAGGTTCGCTCCCTTACGCCTTCTCGATGTTGACAAGAAACGCTTTGAATTCAGGCGTCTGCGAGTTTGCATCGCCGATAGCGGGCGTCAGCGTATTGGCTAAATAGCCTTTTTGCGCTCTCCCTTCAAAGCCCCAGTGCAGCGGAATACCGACGGTTTCCACCTGCTGACCGTGTACGTTCAGCGTGCGGATACGCGCGGACACTACCGCTTTCGCGCGAATAAAGCCGCGCTTATTACTGACTTTTACGGTATCGCCATTGACGATGCCCTTCGCTTTCGCCAGCGCTTCGCTGATTTCCACAAACTGCTCTGGCTGGGCAATGGCATTGAGTCGCGCATGCTTGGTCCAGGTATGGAAATGCTCGGTCAGACGATAAGTGGTCCCGATATACGGGAAGTCCTTATGGGTGCCTACCCGCTTCGCGTCGGCCTCGAACATACGTACCACTGGGTTTGATACCACATTTGGATGCAGCGGGTTGGTGCCCAGCGGCGTCTCAATAGGTTCGTAGTGCTCAGGGAACGGGCCTTCGGCCAGTTTATTCAGCGCAAACAGACGGCCCATGCCTTCCTGCTGCATGATAAATGGTCCAACGTTTGCTTCCGGCGGTGCATTGGTGTAGTCCGGCACATCGTAGCCAACCCACTTTTTCCCGTTCCACTGAATCAGCGGACGTTTCGGATCCCACGGTTTCCCCTGAGGATCCGCGGAGGCGCGGTTGTACAGAACACGGCGGTTCATCGGCCATGCCCAACCCCAGCCCAGCGTAGTACCTAATCCAGAAGGATCGGCGTTATCGCGGTTTGCCATGCGGTTGCCGTCTTCCGTCCAGCTACCGGCGTAAATCCAGCAGCCTGAAGCGGTGGTGCCGTCATCGCGCATTTGTGCGAAAGAGTCCAGCAGCTCGCCTTTTTTACGCAGCAGGGTGCCTTTGTCATCATAAAGGTCCGCCAGCGCATAACCGTTATTCTCTTTCGCGACTTCTTCCGAGGTCGGATGGAGGAAACGATCGTAGTTCCAGCTCATATTCATTAACGGCTCATAGCCCTTGCCACCTTCTTTGCTGTAAAGCTCGCGCAGATGGTACAGCAGGCCGGCGACGATTTGTCCGTCGGTCTGGGCTTCGCCTGGCGCATCGGCGCCTTTCCAGTGCCACTGCATCCAGCGCCCGGAGTTAATGATACAGCCGTCTTCTTCTGCAAAGCAGGTGGAAGGCAACCGGAAGACTTCAGTCTGGATATCCGCCGGGTTAACGTCGTTCATCTCGCCGTGATTTTGCCAGAAGTTAGACGTTTCTGTTTCCAGTGGATCGATAACGACCAGATATTTAAGCTTACTGAGCGAGGCTATCAGCTTGTTCTTATCCGGCGTTGATGCAATAGGGTTAAAGCCCTGGCAGATATAGCCGTTCACTTTCCCTTGGTGCATCATATCGAAGTATCTCAGCACGTCGTACGGCTGGTCCCATTTGGGCAGCCATTCGTATCCCCACTGGTTTTCACGGGTTGCCGCATCACCGTAAAGGTGCTTTAGCATACTAATGAAGAACTTAGGATAGTTACTCCAGTAGTTTACCTGCCCGGGGATCAGCGCTTTCGGCGTATTGGCGTCAAGATGTGCCTGAAGATCGGCCTGCTTATCGTTTGGCAGCGCCAGATAGCCCGGTAGCGTTGTCGCCAGCGGCCCGATATCGGTCATGCCCTGAACGTTTGAATGCCCGCGCAGCGCGTTTACACCACCGCCAGGCATCCCCATGTTACCAAGCAGCAACTGGATCATTGCCATAGAGCGGATGTTTTGGGCACCTACGGTATGCTGCGTCCAGCCCAGCGCATACAGGAAACTGGCAGTGCGATCGACGGCGCTGGTCGAGGCCAGAATCTCACAGACTTTTAGGAAATCTTCTTTCGGCGTACCGCAAATATTTTCGACGACGTCAGGCGTGTAACGGGACACGTGCTCTTTCAGCAGATTCCAGACGCAGCGCGGATGCGTGAGCGTATCGTCGCGCAGCGGAACGCCCTCGGCGTCGAACTGATAGTTCCAGCTTGTTTTATCGTACTGGCGCGTTTCGGCGTCAAAACCGCTGAACAAACCGTCGTCAAAGCTAAAGTCATCGCGTACCAGCAGGCTGGCATTGGTGTAATGCTTAACATACTCAGCGTTAATTTTATTGTGAGTCACCAGATGCAGGATAACGCCCAGCAGGAAGGTAATGTCCGTACCAGAGCGGATCGGCGCATACACATCCGCCACGGAAGCCGTGCGGGTGAATCGAGGATCGACGACGACGATTTTCGCATCGTTGTTTTTTTGCGCTTCAAGCGCCCAGCGGAAACCAACGGGATGTGCTTCTGCCGCATTACCGCCCATAACGACGATAACGTTGGCATTTTTCATGTCAATCCAGTGGTTTGTCATGGCACCGCGACCAAATGATGGAGCAAGACTTGCTACCGTTGGTCCGTGTCAGACGCGCGCCTGGTTATCCACGCCGAGAATGCCCAGCGCACGTACAAATTTATTCGTCAGCGCGCCGTTTTCATTACTGGCAGCGGAAGCGCATAGCATACCGGTGGTGAGCCAGCGGTTAACTTTTACGCCCTGAGCGTTGGTTTCTTCGAAGTTAGCATCGCGGTCATCTTTCATCCTGCGCGCAATGCGAGTGAAGGCTTCATCCCAGGAGATACGCTGCCATTTATCAGAACCTGGCGCGCGATATTCGGGGTACTTCAGGCGGCTGTCACTGTTAATGTAATCGATAGAGCCAGCACCTTTAGGGCAAAGTGCGCCGCGGCTGACCGGGTGATCCGGGTCTCCTTCGATGTGGAAAATAGACGATTTCGCATTTCCTGCACCGTCTCCCAGGCTATACATTAATAAACCGCAACCAACGGCACAGTAAGTACAGGTATTTCGGGTTTCTTTCGCGCGTAGCAATTTATAATTGCGCGCTTCCGCGAGCGCCATTTTGGGCGCAAAGCCAAGAGCCGCTACCGTTGTTCCTGCCATGCCGCCGGCGCAGATTTTAAAAAACTGTCTGCGACTGACGTCCATTGCTTCCTCTTTTTTATAAAATCGGTGTGGTCGGCGAAAATAACAATCATGGGCAAAATCATATTGCGCAAAATCAAAGGAGAGGAAGATTCACCTCATTGATACTTCTAATGGAGTATTTGTGTTGGATGGTATTAATCAGGAGTGATTATAAAGAAGAATTAATCTAATACATTTTTTCATATTTTGACATTATTGCTTCGAGAATAAATATAAGTCAATAAAGTAAGATTTTTCATGCTGTATGGGTGAGGTCGTTTGCTTTTAGTATTTCATCCGACTTACTCATTTTCGTTAGTCGGTTATAAATAATTTGAGCGTTGTTACTAAGTTGTGATTTTATGACGTGAAACTTTACTTATAAATCTCAGTTATCATTAATGGCTCGATTGGCAGATGGAAGAGTAAGCGCCGTTGTTTATAATAAAAATAATTCGCATATTAAATTAGATCTATTAATGTTGGGACAATAGTTCACGTCATCGATGCTGTAAGTTGTTATTTTCTACGAGCCGATAAGAATTCTGAGTAGGCAATAGAGCGCAGTGAGCGGCATCCTTTCGTAGTAACTGAATGGCTAAAATTACTGATACTAATGCCTTATATTAGGGTAAAAGTCGCTTTCTTACATAGCCTGACAAAAAATTATTTTCATCATTGTTGTAAATACATAGTCTTACATAAGCGGGAAATAAAAAAGATACAGTGACGGTTTATTATCTATTCGTGCGTAACGTAGAGGTTAACTCTTTTGCGCATTTCATATTCCCGGTGCGGTATTTATAGAATGATATGCTTTAGGATTTTAGAAGATAAAACAGCAATAGAGATACCCTTATTTCTTTAGTGTATAACGCGTTATGTAACAAGAAATTGGGTATCCAGGATACGATAGCCTATGGATAATCATTTTTATCTCATTACGCGCGATAATTATTTACGCGACGGCGTGTGGGGCGTATTTACCGGTCGCTGCGTTAAAAAATTCTCACTGCATATCATTGCACCTCAAAAATTTTTCCAGATGATTGATAAAGGAAATCATGGTGCAACGATTTATTTGATGGCCGATGACGACGTATTGCGCCACATTAATTATTGTTATCCATTTCTGCGCCGGGTGCTCATTCCGCTCAATACGCGCCCTGAAGCGCTGCCGGGCCTGCTGCGACAGGAGGATAGCCGCAGCCATCGTTTAGTGCAGTTTTCTGAATGCGAGCGGACGGTGCTGGACCTGATGCGTTGTGGAATGAATCCGGTGGATATTGCACGTGCAATTAAGCGTTCGGTGAAAACAGTGAGCTATCATAAAAGGCTCATTATGGAAAAGACCGGCTGTAAATCACATACTCAATTGATGAGTTTATTACTTAGCCTGCCCGCCGGTTAACCGCGAGCCAGAGCGCCTGCGCTGGGTATGCAGCGGTGGGGTTGTTGACGTTATTACTTTGCACGAGCGCCATTATTGGCTGTGCCGCTCCGGTTTGGGCTGCAGAATGCTCCAGACCCCAGATTGCGATAGTGATTTATCTGGTCACGATGAATAATTTCAGCGCGGTAAATCCGCGAGCGCTATCGGCGGCCTGCGTTTATTTAGCGCCCGTCGGGCCAAACGTTGCGCTCGTATCGAGACAGTGTCAGCGACTAAAAAGGCCACGGTAACCGGGGCTCGTAAGCATAGCCGAGCAGGGCCGATAGTTTTAATACCTTCTGGCACTGCTTTTCTTTGCCTGCTTCTGATAATGAGCCCGCCTTCAGGCGCACTGCCACCGGGCAAAACACCGCGCGACAGAGCCAGAAGAATATGGAAAATCGGCGCACATGACGGAGGGGCGTATGAATCCGCTTAATTTTACTTTGGCGCAGATTGAGGCTTTCGCCAGCGTATGTGAAACCGGCACACTCACGCACGCGGCGAAAAAACTCAGAAAAGATCGCACTACCGTTAGCGAGCTGGTGGAGTATCTGGAAATGGATTTGGGGTATGCGCTGTTCGATCGCAGCAGCAGGCCGCTAAAATTGACGGAAGCGGGTGAAAGGCTTTGGCGGCAGGCGCAATTATTTCTGCATGAAGCGCAAATGTTTTCTCAGGTGGCGCGCCAGATCCCGGAACATCTTAGTGCGCGTTTAACCCTGTGCTATGACCCGTTTACCCCGCGAGATTTTCTTTTGCGCTTGCAGGGCGCGCTGGCGATGCGGCAGATCCGCGTCGATCTGCTGCTCGGTGAGCGCGGCGATGCTCAGCGCTGGCTGGCGGAAGGGAGCGTTGACGTTGGCATATTTCAGGCTCTGAATCGCTCGATTAATGAAAGCCTGCAGTGGCGCTCAGTTGGTAGCATTTCTCTTGCGGTTTACGCCCGGCGCGGCTTTTTTGACGAAGGCACGGTATCGTTACTCAACCTGGCGTCGCGAACGCAGCTTATGCCGTTCCGCGAGCTGCCGGAATGGCTCAAACTGCGCCTGCAAATTGCCGATGACGTTCAGCGAATTAACGATGCAGAAATGCTGCGTGAACTTCTGTGTGCCGGTGCGGGCTGGGCCTTTCTACCTGTCCATATGCGCCCTGAACGCTGGCCGGATATTGTGCGAGTGGAAACCGAGGTAGGTGATAACGGGCTGGCCCATCCCCTGGTGGCGCTTTGGCGGCCGGGGCAAATCGCGCAGCCCGTCCTTACCCAGTTTCTGGAAGCCATTCGCGATACATGGACTATGACGTCTTAAGGTAAAGACGCGTACTGATTTGAACCGCGCGCCTGTGCCTGTCAAAAGGTGAGACGCAGCGCTGGACGCAGGTGAAAGCCCGCAGCGACGCTTATGTGTTCGCTTTCAGTCTATTTTCGATATTAATTCTGGCTCAGCGTGAGCCAGAATTAATATCTGCAAAGCCAGCCAGCCAGCCAGCCATGCGACGGCATGCGGATATTATTTTTGCCAGCGCCGGCCTGTATCCAACGCCCGGCGATAGCCGCAGGCAAGCTACAGCGTGATAACCAGCTTACCGCTGAAACTACGGTTTTTTAACGCCTGTAAATGTTCAGGCAGTGAATTGAAATCTCTCACCAGTAGGGTTTCACTACAAAACGTGCCTTGCGCCAGCGCATCGAGAAGACGCTCGCCGCTGCGGGTGAGCTGGCGCCAGTCGCGTTCGTCACCGTGAAAATGCAGTGCGCCGAGTGCGACCTCGTGTAACGACAGAGCGCGGCCAAAAGCAGGGTTGGGCCACCGTTCAACGCGATCCTGAATGGTAACAAGATGACCATTGGCGCTCAGCGTCTCGCTCAGCTGTAGCCCGTGTGCGCCGCTGACCGCATCAAAGGCGGCGTAATAGCGTGTCCGCAGTGCTTCCGGGAGCGGTTCTTCGTCGGCCAATGGCCCTGGGTACCAGCCAGCGGCGCCGAGTGCCAGCAAGCGGTCGCGATGTCGCTCGTTGCACATAACATCGATAATAAAACCGCGCTCGCGTGCAAACTGCACCAGCCAGTGGCCGACGGAGCCGCCCGCCCCGCTAATGAGTAAGCGCTCTTTGCGACGGGAGGGATTTTTTCCAGCGCCTGCCAGGCCGTAAGCGCAGGGCAGGGGAACGCTGCGGCATCGACAATATCGAGCCCGGGTGGTACCCGCATTAGCGCGCTGGCGCTTAGCGGCGTGTGTGTGGCAAAACTGCCGTGGCGTTTCAGGCTTTGATGCCAGGTCACGCGTTCGCCCAGCCAGTCGCTGGTGATATTTGCGCCGACGGCAATAACAACGCCTGCGCCGTCCACGCCCGGCACCTTACCGGCCTGAGTGTCCAGTAATTTCCAGTCAACCGGGTTTAGCCCAATAGCGAGATTGCGTACCAGTACCTCGTCTTCAGCCGGCTGCGGCAGCGTGCCGGTATTTAGCGTGAGGCTCAGCGGTGAGGCCTGTCCGGTACCTGTCCACACCCGATAAATTTCGTTCATAACAACTCCTGAAAGCATGAAAAAACGCACAGAGGCCGACTAAAAACCGCAGAAAGCCGGATAGCCTGGCAAAAAAGTGGTAATTCCATCATGTTGTCGTGAAAAAGGTATAATGAAAATAGACAATTGATTATCGTGATTATAAGAATTCATTATGTTTAATCCTCACTGGCTACTTTCATTTCGCACTCTGGCGGAAGAAGGCAGTTTTACCCGCACCGCAGAGCGTCTTGGCATCACACAGGCTGCTGTGAGCCAGCATATTCGTCATCTGGAGAAGCGGCTCGGGCCGCTGTTGGTGCGTAAAGCGCGCCAGCCTGATTTAACCCCTGAGGGGAAAGCGCTACTGGAATATTGCCTGGAGTTGGATAAGGCCGAGCGGCGTTTGCATTTGCGTCTTAGCGAAAGCGATACCGACGGAGGGGAAGTGAGCATTATCACGCCAGGGAGTATCGGGTTAACAATTTTCCCTCATCTGCTGGCGATGCAGGTTGCCAACCCCGCGCTGGTGGTGCGCCACCGTTTTGCGCCAGACTACGAAGTGCATGACGCAATTGCACAAAATCGTTTTGAAATGGGGCTAATGAGCTATCGGCCAGACGATCCGCGCATTGCCGCAGCCTGGTTTGCGGAAGAGCCGCTGGAGCTGGTGGTGCCGGCCGGGCGTAGCGGCGATAGCTGGTCTGCGTTAACCGGGCTGGGCTTCATCGACCATCCCGATGGTTTGCCTATGGCAACGCGTTTATTAAGCCGCCGCTTTCCGGGCAACCCGGGCGCTCGCCATCTACCGGTGCGTGGGTTCAGTAATCAAGTCGGTTAATTTTGGAGTTTGTTGCGCGTGGCCTGGGATTTACCGTTATTCCTCAATATGCCCGACGGGCTTTTCCACGCCAGAATGAAATTGCGGTGGTGGACGGCGATCCGCGTATTGTCGACACTTTATGGCTGGTGCATCGGAGCGAATGGCCGCTTTCACGGCGCGCCCGCCGGGTTATTGAGGAATTGAGCCGATTACTTGCCGCCGCGGGTGGGGGCAGTACGGCCAGCACCCACGGTAACTAAGCGGCAAACGCTCCCTACGCTTCGTGGACGTTCGTCAGAAACCGGGTATCGCAATAAGCGCTTTATTTCGTGACCGCACCGGATGAACGGATTATGTAAGATGCAGGTCAAGTTTATCCTGTGGGGAAAGTTAAATTAATGAGCATGCGCGCGTCACGGTGACGATATTAGGTGATGTTTAATCCCCGCCCGTTTCCTTCATTTGCCGAATAGCGGCATCAAAAAGCTGCGCTGAGTATATGATTTTAAGATTGTTGAATGCGCAGAGTTCTCAAAAGTGAATCATTGCGATACTTAACCACTTAATTTTATGGATAAAACTATGGTGACGATGCATCTTATTTCGGTTGCGATGAATAAGATACAGGGAAGCAATGATGAAAGAACTGAGCGGTAAAAAATGGGTTTCACGTTTTCAGGGCAGCACGATAACTGATACGTTGAGTTTAACGTTTAAATCGAACGTAAACGCATTTTTAGCCAGCCTGAGGAATGGGGGGGCGGCAATTACTATTTCTGCTACCTTAAGACCGCCGGAAAGAGCCTATTTGATGCACTGGTCCTGGAAAATCGCGCGTGGGCTGGCGGAGCCAAATGCAGTACCGGGAAAGAGCGGCGTAAATATTGAATGGGTGCATACCAAAATAGATGGCAGCTACGATCGTGAGAAAAGCCGTCAGGCTGCGCGAGAAATGGCTGCCGCTTACGGAATGCAAAATTTGCGCGTGGCACCGGCGTTAAATAGCCGTCATACGCAGGGAAATGCTATCGATATGGATATTCGCTGGGCCGGCACGCTGACGATAAAAAATAAGGCGGGCGAGGACGTTGTAATTGACTCTTTACCGCGGGATGGTATGAATACGGCCTTACATAAAGTGGGAAAAACCTTTGGCGTGATAAAGTATCACGGCGGCACTAACGATAAACCACATTGGTCAACGGATGGTCGATAACATGAATAAATACGCGTTATTATTTTCTGCCTTTATCCTGACGGCCTGCGCAAACGCTAGCGCGCAGTATCCAAAAGATGTCGAAGAATTTATAAAGCAGGCGGATGATTGCCAGTATCTGGCCGGGGAGTGGGATTCAACCCTGCCGGCACCGCGCCAGAAAGAGCTTGAAAAGACGATATCTGAGGTTTGCCCGAAGGCCAAAGCACAGCAGGAAGTGCTGCGCGGCAAGTACCGCGATAGTAAGGCGGTACTGGATACGATAAACGGTTACGATTTTTAATCTTCCGCAATACCGCAATACCGCAATACCGCAATACCGCAATACCGCAATACCGCAATACCGCAAT
>CALYPF010000130.1 GCA_945271245.1 uncultured Enterobacteriaceae bacterium
GACCGTTGGTGGTGACGGTAAGTGGATCACTTTTTACCCGTTGTTGACATCTGGCGACGCTGCAAACAATTAAAATGCCGTCTGAACGGAAAATTCAGGACTACCGTTCAACTTATAACGATGTTCGCGACTGGCTGCGTCGGGAAAAATCTTCCGCTGAAAAAGAAAAATCGACTATTGATTGGGATGACGTTGTCTTTGAGGTAGATCTACTGAAGTCGCAAGAAATTAATCTTGATTATATTCTCGAGCTGATTTTTGAACACAATCGTAAGAATAAAAGTAAAGCAGGCTTAATTGATGAAGTTCGTCGATTAATACGTGCCAGTCTTGGGAGTCGGGCCAAAGAAAGCCTAGTCGTTGATTTCATTAATCAAACCGACCTAGACAAAATTAGTGACAAGGCCAGTATTATAGATGCCTTCTTTGCTTTTGCACAGGTAGAGCAACTACGCGAAGCACAAGAGTTAATTGGATCCGAGAATCTGAATGAAGAGGCAGCTAAACGTTATATTACCACTTCCCTTAAACGAGAGTTTGCCAGCGACAATGGTACGGAGCTCAATGCCGTTTTGCCCAAAATGAGCCCACTAAATCCCCAATATCTCACAAAAAAGCAAAGTGTTTTCCAAAAAATTGCAGCGTTTGTTGAAAAATTTAAGGGAGTGGGTGGGAAAATATAGATGCTTCAACTCATGATACAAAGTTGTGAGTTGAACAAAATGGCAAGCCCTTTAAAGGGCTTGCCATTCTTATATATTAGCTCAGACCTGATCTGACAGTGGCTATTTATTCCATAGCGTTTTATGAATTTTCCCAGTCTGATGGTATTCCCCTACCAGCTCAATAAAATCTTTAAAATCCCGATTCTCTTCCACCAGTCGGTTCACTGACTGCCAATCCACGCTGGTACTTTCACGCGCTGGGATTAACGTCTGGCTATTAGAGAAATCATGCGGATCCAGGAGGAGCACACCAATACCGTGCAACGCACAGAGCATCTGAAGTTCACGCTCCACGCTACGCTGCTTATCTTCGTTAATTTCAGTCGCCACCAGATAACCGAAATGCGCCCAACTGGAATTGCTGACCGCCTGGAAGAAACATTCGCGCACATTGCTGCGATTGAGCTGCTTCTTCACCTCAAAAGACCACAGCCGCGTTAAACGACCTTCACTATGGCGAACACAGTTTTGAACCACATCGTCCCATTCTTTATCCAGAGGCTCCAGTGCAACAATATCGGGATAAAGCCAATGGTTGCCACCCAGTCCTTTGTTGTTACTGGATCGCTTTTCGTCAATACGACGACACAACAGTCCTTCTTCCTGTGAAAGGTAATCAATCAGGATCGGATATAACGAATGCTCGGTGAGGCTAACCGTTTCAACCGTTGGCTCGGGCGCCACATTCGCATTCGTTTGTTCAACCACAGACTCTCCCCAATAAAACAATCTTGGTCTTGGCTTATCACGCGTCATCACCTGCGGACACATAGCTTTCGCTTTAACTGTCCGACTGCCACCAACTTCAGCTGTAATTTGGCTTAAAAAATCTTCATCGCTGACAAAACGTGGATTTTTACGTTTTTCAGCCAGTTCTGCGCTGTAGTGATCGATGATTTTCTGCGCCAGTTGGCGGGCAGTGAACTGCAGGCCGGGATTCGCCTGTAACACTTTGATTATCATCTGGTGACGACTGGTCATATGCCTTCCTGCGTTTGTACGCACGCGTTTTACGTATCAGCTAGCAAGCAATGCGTGATTACAGCTCCTGTGAATGGGCTTAGTTTACCTTTCAGAGTTAAAGACATAAAGCGCTGACTCCCGCCGCTTCAGTGAGACTCCAGCGCCCGTGCATTTCCTGAGCCATTCTCCTTTTTTATACTGACCTCTTTTACGGTCGAGAAGAATTAACTCTTCTTCATTTAATCTGACACTGATGCAGTGATGTCGTATTTCCTTCTCAGGAAGTTTGTCAGTATGGAATTTACCGCGTCTTGATACTTTGCTTATGTCACCCTCTTTACTAATATCTTTGTTCATAGTTATCCTTTTATTGCAGGCTTATTGCTACAGATAACCGATGTGGTGAATAAGTCAAGCTGTTGCAGGGTGAATTATTTAATTGGCAAGATAAAAAAAGGTATGCCATTTTAAAAATAGTATACCCGGGGGGGCTTATCAGATTAGGCTGTGTCCACTATTTGCGGGTAGGATCAGTAATGAGCTAATGCTCATAACACAATAGGCACAATCGATTGCCAGAGAAACAGTGCCGCAGAGAAAACACGCTATCGTGTGCTTAAAATAATATACGACAGAGAAGCCACGCTCAGAAACGCTCCTCAGCCTGGGAGCGTTCTGCATATTCTCCCGCGCATGCGCTTATCAGCGGCCCGAAGGCCAGGCAGCAATACGAAGGCGCAAAGGTATTCAGAGGCCTTTCCCGGCCTGTCGGGGCGTAAAATATAAATTTAGCGTTCCGCCCCAAAACACACCGTCGATGATCCCACTTAACAGCCCAAACATAAGATTAAAATTAAACGCGTATTTCAAATTCGGTTCGACATTGAGAAAAAAAATCAACGCGAATTTGGTAGCAAAAGCAACAATGATAAATATCAGGGTCAATGGCGTACCCGGGCGAATAATTAAATCTGTTCCCTCTTTGATTCTTAAACGCGGACCAGCGCGCCAGAGCAACCAGCCAACGCTGCCGCCTATGAGTAGCCCCGCCAGCATAGATGCCATCCCCCAGTGCGGGAACGCCAGCTCATTAATCACGCCGCTCCCCCCCCAAAAAAGGAAGATTAACGGCAAAAGAAAAAGCCGTTTAACTTCCATTTCCCGGTCATTCAATGCATTTATTCCCCTCGCAATGAGAAAAACAAGTAAAATCCAGACCCATACAGGAGTTCCGGTCAAAATCGTTAATAATGACATATTATGCACCATGTTGTTTGACGCGATAAAAATATCGCATGATGTTAGGAAGATATTTAGAAAAAAGAATGCCAACACAGACCAGGCCAATAGTCGCCAGACGAAGCTTAGGAGTCCATGCAAAAAACGCATTGAGCAGTCCGTTGGCAATAAAGATGATCGTCCAAATCCATGTAATATATTTATTGATCAGGTAAAACATGATATGCCTGCGTTTTTCCTCAGAAACACCGGCGCTGGCATAAAAAATGGTAAAGGGTTTCTTGGCCAGCAGACTCACAAACGAGACGAACGCGAGTGACAGATAACAAAAACTTGCTGGGTAATTCAGTAACAGCGTAGACCAGCCGACAAAGTAATTAGCAAACAGGATGATAACCGTCAAAATATTGGTAATCATTACTGGCTCGCCCTGCCGGACGATTTTAATGTTCACCACAATAATAAACAGTAAGATCACACTTAAGATCAGTGACCTTTCAACGATAGTTAAAACGTTTTCATTTACCACCCACGAGTAAATACTCCATGGAATAAAGGAAATTATAATATTGAACATATCGCATCATCCTTTCTATATTTAATAGAAAACTTGCCGCACGTGCACCGTTTTTTAGTTTCTGAATGAATATAAAAAACACCGCTCGAATCACACTCTACATCTCGTTTAATGGCCAGCAGATAGGCATTCCCCGGATAAACTGCTTCAATAAATTTGACTTTTTCCAGCGTAACAGAAGCGATATTTTCCGCCGTCTCGCGCGACGTTAATGCGAGAACCATGTCAATCAACAATGAACCGGGACATACAGCCCGGGAGGGAAAGTGTTCCTGAAAAAGCGGATGATGCGCGTTAAAGGAAAAAGGATAAGTCTCCCCGCTTAAAGGAGAAACATTATATAAATCACCGAGGAATGATGGCGAGGCGTTGTCTGAAGCCGATTCAGGTAAGTAGACCTTGCTGACCATGATAATAGCCTGCGCAATAACAGCGCGGTGATTATCGCGTGGAGTGGCCTTACAGTGAATACGGTAAGCATCATTTATAAGTTCAATATGCCCTTCAACGCGTAACAGATCGCTATCAAAATTGGCGGCAGAGTCAAACTGTTCCACCATCACCGGCAGATAGCGCCAGGTTGGGTCGGTATTTTTCGAAACCGCGGTGGCGAAGCGAACGGCAAATTGATGCAAGGCTTCGAGTAACAAACCCGGTTTCAGGTAGTTATGCGCTAAATCCCAGTGGGAAATATTGATTTGCCCGCAAGCCGCCGCCGATCCCGTTAAGGCGATGCCCTGACATATTCCCAGGAAATTTGGCTCGATGCGATGACTTATAGCCATGATTGGGGAACCTTTTTATATTTTTCTCTTAAATCCTCTGAGGACAAACCAAAGGAGTGAGCGCTAAACCGCGCTTGATAGTGCGCGAGAAGTATCGGCATCCGACAGACAAAAAAGGCCAGCAGCCCCAGTTCAGGCGCAACCCGCTGCGCGCTCATGACGCTGGCAATTAAAAAATCGACATTGGGTTGCAGCCCGCTGTTGTCCGAAATGGCGCGGGCAAGCGCACTGAAGGGTCGCATCAACATGTGAAAGCGTGAAAAGAAGAAATCGACCCGGACATCATTGCGCATGATCGGATGACCAAATCCCGGCCAAGGTTTGTCCTTGCAGTAATGGTTTGTCGCAGCATCAATATTCCCTTTTTCAACATCATCAATGACGCTGGAGAGTCTCATGATGGCATATTTACAGGCGCCCATATGCGCAGGCCCGGTGGCACAAAACCCGCCGATTAATGCAGAAATCACATCGCTCTTGGTACTGGCAATAAACCTTATCGTGGTCGTGGTGGGCGTCACAGTACCAAACCCGCCTAACAGCAGAGACATAAACCGGCAATGCGACTCATCCTCCAGCCCGGAAGACGCCGCCTTCCCGGTTAACGCTAGCCAAAAAGCGTGTTCAAAGGTTTTGCAATTTTCTATCGGCGGTACATCAAAAAATGGCTCAGAGGAACGCGCCAGCGAAATAATCCACGGCATAAGCAAGATAATTTTCAGACAGTCGTCAGCGTTTATCGGCACCATAACTTTACGCTGCGCTGCCGACACCTCAACTTGCGACAATAACATCATAAACCGCTGCATTAAGGTCAGCGATGGCAATGCGTTGATCAGTTGATGCATCGCTTTAATTTTCGTTACGGGGTCCGTTTGTTTTAGTTCGGAGTTGGCACTCTGAATAAGCCGATTCATCTGTTCTTCATTCACGAGGCTGCCGGTCAGTGCAAACCAGGCGTTCTGCAAATAACGGTTTGCATCGGCAATATCGATCAAATTACATCCACGAACAAACAATACGTTATTATCTAAATCATAATTATCGATAACATCATCTGACATAATTTACTCCTGTTGCTCTGGCGACAGGCGATAGAGCCTGATGTTGACATTATTGAGCGTGGTTTTGGCGATAAGCTGCTCAGCCATTTCATCAGCATTCAGATACCCTGACTCATAAAGAAAGTTAGGTTCCCGCTCGATCACATCGACCGTTTTGGTGATCGTTTTTTTAATGGCAGCGTAGAGGTTTTTCTTATTCATAATGGAAGAGGACAAAATGATCACATCCATATCCTTATAATCAAACGCTTCTCCCGGCTGGAATAAAAAGCGAACGCGATGCGCCTCCACATCTTTAGGAATACGCCAGCAATCGAAAACATTTTGCGCCTGCGCTACCGTATCCTGAATAATATCCAGCGCGGTGATTTGACATGCTGAATATTTTGCCCACATCAGCACGCTGGTTGGCATCGGCCCGCAACCTACATGGCAAATATTAGCCGCGTCACTGCGGATAAGCGCCCTTTCTGCATCGTAAAGCTGGCGATAAAAATCGATAAATTTATTTCTGTTATTGCTGATACTCTCGATTTCAGATTGCGGGATCGCCAGGCGCCTGGACATCATCCCTGACATCTGCTCTTCATATTTCATTTCATAGTCGAGCGCTTTACGATCCAGTTCCGCAAGAAGATCCTTGTGGGTATCAATGAAGGTATTAAAAACGGCGGCGTTTTCTCTGCGCGCAGCAGAAAATTGCATACTGATATGCTGTAGCCTGTCGTAAAAATCCATAGAAAAGAGTGAATGCTCATCAATCGGATGCGAATTCACTAACACAATTTCATGAAGCAAGTTATCAAGTTGCATTAGCATGACTCCCTTGTGTCGCAAACCAGCAGACATTTCCCTCGGGGTGAAAAAAGCAGAGCGTTATACTCAACAACGGTGAGGTTGATACGTCCCCGCTTTTTCATATAGGCTTCATGAATATCCGGCAAATGACAGATTTCATCCTCCAGTTCGGACAAATCAACGGCATGAGATAATCCGCAGCAGATTTTAATATCCATAATTTCTTGTCTTTCAGCGGATAAAGACAAGACGATTTGAACAATCGCCTCAGGCAATTTTTGGTTAATCATTCTGGCTATTTTTTCATGGCTAATCAGATTACCCATAAAATTAAAATCAAGAGCGTTGCGTTTAATACCCTGAAAATAGAGTTGATTATTTTCAACGAATAATTTGCCCCTATCCCCTGCCGGATATCTGACAAGTTTACGCGAGGCATCCGGGTCCAGCGACGTGACCAATAACCCCTTTTTATCTTCATATTCAAAGAAGAAGTCATCGCTGAATAGCAGATATTTATTATGATGCCCCTCGACAGACATCCCAATGAAACCGCACTCCGACAGGCCGTACAAACCGATTATCCGCAGGTCGTCGCCCAGCACCTCGCGCAGATAGTTTTCATGTGCGGCCAGCATCGGTTCGCCGGTAAAGACCACTTTTTTAATGACCAGCGGAACCCCAAGCCCGATCATGGTTTCCACAAACTGCACGAGAGTGGCCGGCACACCAAACAGCGTCGAGAGTTGAATGTCGGCCAGGAAATCAAAATGACTCTTCCGCAGCAATGCAATATCGCCGACCGGCACCACATGCGCGCGGCAATGTTTTAAAATTTCACACGCTGAATAGTGTAAGGATGAAAACAGGTTAATCGTAAAAAGGTTGCCAACAACGTCTCCTGCGGAAAAAACCTGCCGCGACCGCAGGTTATGAATTAAGTTGTGCTCCGATGCGCTGACCGCGTCCTTACTGGATTTTAAACGGACGCTGATCATTTTCATCGCCCCGGTGGTGCCGCTTGTGGCGCCAAGCAGCATCGGTATTTGTTCAGCCGCAGGGTCCCGTTGCGTCAAAGAACCACTGTCGCCAGTGGTTGAATAAACGTGGGAACTAATCCTGACTGAATCACGGAAGGCCGTATAATCGAAGGCTTGGCATCCGGTGATTGCCGTAATCCGCGGTTGCATTTTTGCATACATCTCAGCGCAGCAATAATCCATGATGACTCAGGCCTTTTTAATGAAAATTTCACAGCCTAGGGCAGCAAGACCTTCTCCGCGCGTCACTGTCCAGCTTATCCCGTCAAGATCGCAGCAGTGCATAAGCGCGGTAAGGCTCGCCAGGGCGAATTTTTCTTCCGTGGACATATCAGTCACGCCACACTCACTACGTGACTGATTAAAAACACCCAGCGCGGTCTCTTCTGCATCGGCCAGCGGTTCGTGGATAATAATGCGACCGCCGCTATCCAGAACACGACACAGCTCCTGCAACCCTTTTGCAGGTTCAGCCCAGTGATGAATGACGGAGCGGGCATAGATCATTGAAAATGAATTATCGGGAAACGGTAAATTACTGACGCTGGCTTCAACAATGTTGAATACGTGCTGGCATTTCAGCTCGCTACATTTTTTAACGCAAAAACGCACCATCCGCGGATCAATATCAACCCCATAAAAGGAGTAATCAGTGAGTTTTTGCGACTGGAATAGGTCGAAAAGCATGTGGCCGGTTCCCATACCAATATCCAGAATCTTTTTCCTCAGCGAAGTAATACTGGCTGCTTCTTCCAGAATCCTTTCCTTTAAATACGCATTCCACGGTGATGTGCCTTCCGTCGCGTAAGCTTCATAATGTTCAGGTGTGATATCTACCAGTAAATCGTTCATACCAATATTCCTCTAAATGAATTTATGGCGCAGCCACAGGATTGTTAAAAAATTAATCGGGTATTGCGATGCTCATCTCTTCATATAACAGATCATCTAAAATGATTGATGTTAAAGACGCATCCAGCAAAACGACGGTTATTACAGATTGATCAAGGTAATAGCAGTTACAAATAAACGTCTTCCCCTTAAATTCGGCTACGTTGCCAACATAGCGAAAAACGCATCTCACCCGGTTATATGCAACTAATAAATAATCATTGATATCAAAAGTACATACCGAAATGGCGCACAGCGCCTTATACAAGCTCTCCATACAACTGAATATCGTGGTGCACAAACGGTTGTCAGCCTGTCCGACCGGGAAACGGGTATATTTTTCACAATAATCCAGCATAAATGACCTTGGTGCTTTCGCCTTTTCGATAAACTCGATATCAATCCCGACAGAATGAATCCGCCGATCGTTATTCACCAACATAACGCTTTCATTCCGTCCATGGCTTACGGAGCTGTGTGTCACCTCTACGCCAGGTAAAATCCTTTTCACTATATCGACAAAAAGTACCCTGGCCATTTCACGATACAATAGTTTTTCCGCTGAGCGTTTTGTTGCGACCGGCAAATAACGATGAAGCCTGCCGATATGCAAATAATCGGTATAAAAAGAGTGACTCACAATGCACAGATAATTGTTTGCATGACGATTAACATACACTTTATTCATGTCATGGCTCTAACCCTATACTGCACATTTTATCTTCCCTGTCTTTGTCGTCGCGATTTCTCTGACATTTATTTTAAATGCATACTGATACCATTTATCCATTAATAGCTTAGTGATTATTTTTATCTGCGCACTGTTCGCAGACATATCAAGATTGAGATAAAGATCGCCGTTCTGCGCTTTTGAAAAATAATGTCGCAAACCACCGACATACTTCACAATATCATTTGAAATAAGCTGAACCGGAATAAATTTGCCATTGTATTTGAATTCATTCACCGCTCTGGCTATCCAGTAGTAGCATTCGGCTTCATCTTTCACAAACAGATCGCCGGAATCAAACCATTCAGCACGCGGTTTTAATTGCAGGTAGCTATCAACATAGCCATCACAAGCAAAAGGCGTTTTATAAAACATCCGGCACACTGAATCAGACGCGTCCGGATCAACAGGACGCAAATCAATTTTGATGTTGTCCGTCATAACTTTACCAGGTGCCACAACGCCATATTTGCTGGTTTTTTCAATATCACTTTGCGAGCGGATCCCATTATGAAACAAGCGAGGCCCGGATTCTGTCTGGCCGAAGTTATTCCACAACGTATCGCAGGATGAAAGGATGCTCGCTGCCTGCATGGTGAGCAGACGATCGGATGCATTCAGGATATTGTTTACATGAATTCGGCTTTTGGTAAAAATTTCGCTGACGGGCAGCATCCAGTCACCGATTAAAGGCAAATTAGTAATACAGTAGTGTGAAACAAGTTCACCAATATTACTGATGTGAAATTTTTCAAATACCAGCTTACTTTCCGACAAAAACGCACACAGCATGGTTGAGAGGCCATACATATACTGCACCGGGAAATAACACAATGAGCGATCTTCATTGTCGAGCTTGAGGTACTGGCTCACCGCGCATGCGTTTTCAATCAGTGTATTTTCATGATACTGGATCAGCTTAGGCGTACTGGTTGTGCCGGAGGTGCAAAAATAAAAACGCGCACACGGATACTCAGTAAAACCCTCAAGCTTCTCGCTTGCGAGCGAAGGATTGAGGTCAAACGAGATATTAATCCGCTGGTTTATCGTATTAATATTCCTGACTTCATTGCTCATAACAAAAGCGGCAATGCAATCTGTATCAACCAGCATATCAACAATGCCAAGGTCATGAACATTCACTATCCAGGCTTTCAACCTCAGCGCAGAAGCAACAAAATAGCTGATCATGCCTTCGAAACTATTTCTAATCACAAAAACAAACAGCTTATTTTGTTCCGCCTGCGGGCGATGACGAAAATATCTGACCACGCTACTGGCACAGCCCTTTGTTATGGTGGTGATATCATCTGCCGAATATTGACTATCATGACAAATCACTTGCCAGTTTCTTTCTAATAAGGAATGCATTGTTAGCATGATGTCTGCCTTACAGATATTTGGGATTTCCTAAAACCAGACTGCCTGCGCCACCACCCATACCAAATGAGTTTTTCAATGCGTATTTAAGCGGCCGGTGCTGATGCTCATTCACAAGCGCAATGCCATCAGGTAATTGCGGATCGGGCTCATCGCAATTCAAAATTTTGGGTAAGAGATCATGCTGAAATGAAACCAGCACGCCCAGAATTTCCATCGCCCCGGCGGCGGCAATCAGGTGCCCGTGATACGATTTCGTCGCCACAATCGCCGGATTGTGCTCACCAAATACTTTTCTGATTGCGCTGGCTTCGTGCTGGTCATTTTGTAATGTCGATGTTCCATGCGTATTCACAAAGTCAATCGTATTACGGTCAATACCCGCATGTTCGATAGCCCGCTCCATCGACAATTGCATTTCCAGATCGTCTTGATGCGGCATCACAATATGCTGTGCGCAGAGTGCGCCCCCATAGCCCAATAAATAGGCCAGCGGTTTGTCCTGCCGCGCCAATACGCTGGATAGCTTTTCAATGACGAACAGACCTGCGCCTTCGGCTAAGACAAATCCGCTGCGGTGCCGATCGAAAGGCCGTGAACGCCCGGTGCCACAATAGTGTTCATCGGTCGAGATCACGCCCATTCCTTCTAATCGCGCAAGGTTTAACGGCGTAACTTTGGCTGAAACACCGCCGCAAATTGCCACTTTAATTTCACCGCTGCGGATGGCACGCATAGCCAGTCCGATACTTTGCGTCGATGCTGAGCAGAGGCCTAAATGCGCGAAGCTGAGACCGGCGAAAGGGATGATGTCATGTATCGTTTTCAGAACGGCAGTGGTATCAAGATCGAGAAAATCACCAATTTTAAAATGCTCCAGCGCGGCATCGACCAGGCATTGCTTATCCGCATCGGCGGGAACCTTTTCCGAGAAACCGATGCACTGCTCAATATCGATCGCCGGTTCATCGATTCCCACGATGCAGCCAATTTCTTCCACTGAATAATACGCCGACAGCCGCAGCCGATCGTGCAGCCGCTTTGCTGCTAATCCGGCGTAAAAAAGCTCACCGTTCCTGAAAGGGCTTTTTTTAGGCCAGCTAATTGCAGCATTGCCTTCTACAGGGATACCGGCTTCATGCGTCTGAAAATAGCGGTGATCAAACTTATTTATCTCCCGTATACCGCTTTTCTCATTGATAAAGCTGGCGTGAATTTCATCCAGATTGCTGCCTAATGGCGTGACGGCGCCATATGCACTGATACATAAAGTATCTGCATCGAAATGGGTATTCATTGTGATCCGTTCCTCAGCTTTTAATTAACCAAATGTTCCCGATACCATAATTGATACCAGCGCCATTCAGCATGACCCGGGCTCCTGAAGGAATAGCGGGATCATTAAGGCAGCATAAAATATCCAGTATATTATTGAGTTTTCCGGTGTAGCCGGTTTTCGCTTTATAATTGATAATCCTGGACCGGGGGAAAAATTTCTCCAGCGCAGAATACTCCGCTATTTTTTGTGCGCGAATGCCGTTGTTATAACTAATAATAACATCGGGTTCTCCCTGTTGCGTTCGCTGCTTGCCCATCAGACTTTCCCAGTCTTCTTGTTCAAACCGGACTTTGGGGCAATAGCGAACATTGACGGAGGTCAATTCAGCCAGCGCATTGCGGCTGTCATTCTCTAAAGAGATCACCGCCGCCCCCCAACTGGGAATAATACCGGAGGCATCCGCAGAATTTTTCCGGATTTCACCAAACTTTTTAAAGACGGCCAGGCTGTCAAAGGTCAGCATATTTGCCGCGCTCACCACCATGGCCCCTTTTTTTGCCGTTGAATTAACGATGTCAGCCCAGGCCAGTTTTAATGCCACCAGGCCACTTAACGATGCGGCGCGTAACGGCGTACCTTCCTCATGGTCGCGTAATAATTTTGAGGTGTGATACAGCACATTTGTTGGCAGTAATCTCAGCATATCAAGAGGATTATTCATCTCTTTATATTGCTGGATATGTTTCCAGACTGAACCAGCATCGTTATATTTACGGCAAATTTCAAAAAGCGTAGAAAAACTATGCTCCTCACTATCACATGCCGTATAAAGAAAGGCTTCTGCATGCTCGTCCAGGCACGCTTTGCTTTTAAAATCAATCAGCGCATTGATCGCCATTTTTGACATCGAGTTCAGTACTGAGCAGTCCTCTCTGCTGACCCACTTTTTTTCCAGCACCAATGGCGTCGAAAAATTATAGTAGTCCAGATCATGAGGATTAATTTCCTCCTCAGTGGCCAATAGCTGGCTCAGCACCGCACTATTGGTGGCAAATTGCTGATGCACACCATAGTTTTTTATATAGACTTTTTCCATCACGCGACCTGCGTCTTAACGGCTGATATTTGTTGGTTGATATAGTTCAGCGTGAAATAGGAGTAGAGCTCCTTGAACTGAATTTTTTTATCAACAGCGGCAGCTCCTTTTAAACCCAGAAGGTTGTTGATTTCAGTAAGGCCTTTGCTGGTCCACTCTTTGGTATCAAATGAGTAGTAATCTTCGGTGATAGCCCATTTATTTACTGGCCAAAGGCTTTCAGGGCTAACGTCAACTTTGAAGTGTTTTTTTAACTCGAAGGCAAAATCAATATAATCAATCGAGGTCATCCCGTAATCAGAGAACAATGACTTGTTCGGATCAAGCTCTTCTGCTTCATCCAGGTACATGATATCTTTAAAAATCTGATTAATTGTTGAAATAGACATTAGATTATCCCCTCACCATTTCCGATCGTTAATGAAACGCCTGTAGTAATAATTGTGCCGTTAATAAATGAGCTGACTGCATTTGCAACATCTTCAGTAGCCAGCATTTTTCTCATTGGGATCGTTTTTTCTATGCTGGCGATGCTTCTCCCTTCTTTCGCACAATAGTCCTGGAGCATTTTTGTTTTGATATAACCAGGGCTCAGGCATAGCGTCCTGATATTGAATCTGGCCATTTCCAGAGCAACGCTGGAAAGATATCTTTCCATTGCTGCTTTTGTCGAACCATACAGCGAGTTGCCCACGCTGATTTTTTTGGCCGCCACCGAGCTGATAAACACCAGCTTGGTCTCATTTTCTTTATACTGCTTCATCGTTTTGACGATAGTATTAAAAATTAATACTGCCGACAGATAGTTAAGACGCGTTGTGGTGCGAATATTCTCGGGTTTCAGCTCATCGCACAGACACGCCGGGTTATTACCGGCACAGTAGATTGCAACATCTACTTTGATATTTTCTAAGGCAATACAGAATTGCACGACATCATGCTCAGAGGTTAAATCCAGCTGAACCGGCATAACAGCGCTTTGATATCGCGCCTTCATATCACTGACCATGGTTTCATTACTGAACCATGTAAAAACAACGAGATAATCATCATTAATTAATGAATCAATGACATTTCGTCCTATCTCAGCAGTACCTGCCACTACCAGTGCCAAAGGTTTTTCATTATATGCAGGATGATTTATAACATCGGTAAAGATATGGCTCATGACACTTCTCCTTGCTTATATCTTGCTTATTGTCAACAACGGGTAAAAAGTGATCCACTTACCGTCACCACCAACGGTCTA
>CALYPF010000131.1 GCA_945271245.1 uncultured Enterobacteriaceae bacterium
TGGATCAGTTTTCAACCGCTGGGGTGGATCAGTTTTGCACCGTTGGTAACAGTATGGCTCTCCCTCTTTCTTTACCGATGCGATTTCCACGCTTTCTACATCTAAAGATTGATGAGACATAGTCTCCATCGGCAAAAGCATTTGTCTGGCGGCTAATAACCCCCAGCACAGCATACATAATGTCAGCGCAGCATAACGCAATGCACGTACACCGCGTAAAGCCAGCAGCAGTGCGATTATTAATAAGCATAGAATTGTTTTTATTGCCGGGATCTCCGGAAGCCATATCAACGGCGTGATACCGATTACCGTGGCCAAAGCGCTTCCCGTTAGCGAAAACATTCACTCCTCCCTATTTTTTGGTCAGTATGCGTAATCCTGGAAGTGAGGTCTTTGCCCTTTGCCGGTTATTAGGGATTGTGTTCAGTAATAACTCTCTTTGTTACGAAGCGTTGCGCCGCTGAACGTAACCGGATCGCATTTTTAAATTTGGAGTGTGAGTAATAAAATTAATTATCAAGCGGGTGGGAAATGACACCAAACTTAATGCCCGTATTGCCCATTTCTGCAAAAAGACGGTTCAAGAATCATTAAATATTGACCCGCAATATGTTTATCCAATCACTGGAGGCCAATACGGGCACTTTATCTACGTTAACAAGATATTGTTCACGCTATTAGATATGCATAAAGCCACAATCCGCTTTCCTTGTCAGAGGCGTTGATAAAGGCATATGTTATAAAAATTGAACTATTTTTGCCGGGGAAAGCATTAAAGCTGTAACTTCAACTTAGTCAAAAAATCCTTTGAATTTAATAGACTATTTAAGCCGTTAAGGGAGAATTTAACGCTCTAAAAGAACGTTGCCAATTCTTTATCTTGAACGCTAAAAATAATAAGGCTGAGCTAAAGGACAACGCTGTTTACATAATGCGGCCTTTTTGCAGTAAAAATCCGCCTTCATAAAAGTCGGCATTGATAACACCCTAAAGGGATGTACCAAATCCCTCAAAAAGAGGTCTCTGCCAGTCTTGCGAGATGTAAATCCCAAAACAACAAGGTAGAGCCAAAACCAGGTCGATAACAACGTCGTCCACAGGACGTGGTTTTCAGTTGGCAATAAAAACGGCGCCTAAAGGCGCCGTTCATCAGTTAAGTTAATAATAACTTAACCGTAAATATTGGCGCGATCGCGCAGCTCTTTACCAGGCTTAAAGTGTGGAACATATTTACCTTCCAGCTCAACTTTATCGCCAGTTTTCGGGTTACGGCCTACGCGCGGTGCCCGATAATGTAAGGAGAAACTACCAAAGCCCCGAATTTCAATGCGTTCGCCCTGGGCCAGGGTTGAGGCCATGTGCTCCAGCATCTCTTTCACCGCGTCTTCAACGGCTTTGGCCGGAACGTGCGACTGCTGGCTTGCAAGCCTTTCAATCAATTCTGACTTGGTCATGTTTCCTCCGGTTTCCTTAAGAAATAAATGCTTACGGCGCTCATCGAACAAGGGCGGCCGTAGCCGCCCTGATAACGTATCCTACAATGTAGGATTATTCGCCTTTAGCTGCTTTGAATGCTTCAGCCATTGCATTAGTGAAGTTGCCTTCTTCCTGTTTGTTATTAACAGTAGCAATAGCGTCTTTCTCATCAGCTTCGTCTTTCGCACGAACAGACAGGCTGATAGCACGGTTCTTACGATCAACACCGGTGAATTTCGCTTCAACTTCATCACCAACGCTCAGAACCTGAGTTGCATCTTCAACGCGATCGCGAGAAGCTTCAGAAGCACGCAGATAACCTTCTACGCCGTCCGCTAATTCAACTGTAGCACCTTTCGCGTCAACTGCAGTCACTTTACCAGTGATGATGGCGCCTTTCTTGTTCAGTGCAACCCAGTTGTTGAACGGATCTTCTGCCAGTTGCTTAACGCCAAGCGAGATACGCTCACGCTCTGCATCAACCTGCAGGACAACGGCTGCAATTTCGTCGCCTTTTTTGTACTCGCGAACTGCTTCTTCGCCAGCTACGTTCCAGGAGATGTCAGACAGGTGTACCAGACCGTCGATGCCACCGTCCAGGCCGATGAAGATACCGAAGTCAGTAATAGACTTGATTTTACCTTCAACGCGATCGCCTTTGTTGTGGGTTTCAGCAAACTGCTGCCACGGATTGGCTTTGCACTGTTTCAGACCCAGTGAGATACGACGACGTTCTTCATCGATATCCAGGACCATAACTTCCACAACGTCACCAACGTTAACAACCTTGGATGGGTGGATGTTTTTGTTAGTCCAGTCCATTTCAGAAACGTGTACCAAACCTTCAACGCCCTCTTCGATTTCAACGAAGCAGCCGTAATCAGTCAGATTGGTCACGCGTCCGGTCAGTTTAGTACCTTCCGGATAACGCTTAGCGATAGCGACCCACGGATCTTCGCCCAGCTGTTTCAGGCCCAGAGATACACGAGTACGCTCGCGATCGAATTTCAGGACTTTAACTGTGATTTCATCACCGACGTTCACGATTTCGCTTGGATGCTTAACGCGTTTCCAGGCCATATCGGTGATGTGCAGCAGGCCGTCTACGCCGCCCAGGTCCACGAAAGCACCGTAATCGGTAAGGTTCTTAACGATACCTTTAACTTCCATGCCTTCTTGCAGGTTTTCCAGCAGCTGATCGCGCTCTGCGCTGTTTTCGGATTCGATAACCGCACGACGGGAAACAACCACGTTGTTACGTTTCTGATCCAGCTTGATTACTTTGAATTCAAGCTCTTTGCCTTCGAGATGCAGAGTATCGCGCACCGGACGCACGTCTACCAGAGAACCTGGCAGGAACGCACGAATACCGTTTAGCTCAACAGTGAAGCCGCCCTTGACTTTGCCGTTGATGACACCGGTAACGGTTTCCGCTTCTTCGTAAGCTTTTTCCAGCATCAGCCACGCTTCGTGGCGTTTTGCTTTCTCACGAGACAGCAGGGTTTCACCGAAGCCGTCTTCTACTGCATCCAGAGCAACGTCAACTTCGTCACCAACCTGGATTTCCAACTCGCCGGCTGCGTTTTTGAACTGTTCTGCCGGGATAGCAGATTCAGATTTCAGGCCCGCATCAACCAGAACTACGTCTTTGTCGATAGCAACAACGACGCCACGAACGATGGAACCCGGGCGGGTTTCGATTTCTTTCAGGGACTCTTCAAAGAGTTGAGCAAAAGATTCAGTCATATTGATAATCTTAGGATTCTTCAATTTAACGTCCACCTGACCTCACTGTCGGATGGGGTTGTTTCACATGCCTGCTCACAATCCATTGCAGCAGGTACTACTAAAATCTGGCCTGTAATCAGGCGAATTAGCTCAGCGCTAATTTCTCGCGTGCATAGTGTAGCGCTTTTTCGATCACCTGCTCGATACTCATACTGGTTGAATCCAGAATTAACGCATCGACGGCGGGAACTAAAGGCGCTATCGGCCGATTACGGTCACGCTCGTCGCGCTCCACTATCTCGGCTAAAAGACGTTCAAAGTTAACATTAAAGCCTTTTTCCTGCAACTGCAGCATGCGGCGCCTGGCCCTTTCCTGTGCTGAAGCATCAAGAAAAATTTTCACGGGTGCATCAGGGAAAACAACGGTGCCCATATCACGCCCATCAGCAATCAGCCCCGGACTCTCACGAAATGCCCGCTGTCGGCGTAGCAACGCTTCGCGCACGCGAGGAAATGCGGCAACCTGGGATGCCGCATTAGCGACCTCCTGAGTTCTGATTTCACCGCTGACGTCCTCTCCCTCAAGGATGACTTCCAGTTCGAGAGAATTAGCAACAAAACGCACGTCAAGGTGTGCTGCCAAAGGTGCCAGCGCCTCTTCACATACCAAATCGACCTGGTGATGCAGCGCAGCCAGAGCCAGCACGCGATAAATAGCCCCTGAGTCAAGCAAATGCCAGTGCAATGTTTCAGCCAGCGCCTTGCATAAGGTGCCTTTGCCTGCCCCGCCAGGGCCATCGACTGTGATAACCGGAACGGTTGTCGTCATCGTTTTCTCCTTTTCGCCGCTTTTGCCAGCGAACAACATAGATAATCTCTTTCGTCATGGCTGAAGTGCACGCATTGTCGGCTGCTTATTACGCCATAACCCGAAAGAGTAAATGCGGCGCATTATACGCATCAACGTTCGGGACCGTTAACCTTGTATGAAAAAATTCACAGTCAGGAACACACGCCCACGTTGAGCTGGGATTTACGGTAATTGAGTATGGCACGTTAGCGGCGCGCCCGTTTGTGTAAAAAGGCGCGCCGAAGCAAACTTAGGCAGGAACGCTTAAACGCGCCAGTTGCTCAAAATAATCGGGGAAAGTTTTTGCGGTGCAGCCAGGGTCGAGAATCGTCACCGGCGTATCGGAAAGCGCGACCAGAGAAAAACACATCGCTATTCGATGATCGTTATACGTGGCAAATTTTGTCGGGGTTAAACGCTCAGGCGGCGTAATAGAAATATAGTCATGTCCTTCTTCAACCTGAGCGCCCACTTTGCGCAACTCTGTCGCCATGGCGAACAAGCGATCGGTTTCCTTTACCCGCCAATTATAAATATTGCGCAGGCTGGTGGTTCCCTGAGCGAAAAGCGCGGTAGTGGCAATCGTCATTGCGGCGTCCGGTATATGGTTCATATCCATATCAATAGCATTGAGTTCGCCGCAGGTGCAGGCAATATAATCATCACCCCAGGTAATCTCGGCGCCCATGCGCTCCAGCACATCGGCAAATCGAATGTCTCCCTGAACGCTGTTTCGCCCAATGCCTGTCACTTTTACCGTCCCCCCCTTAATGGCGGCAGCGGCCAGAAAATAGGACGCCGACGATGCATCGCCTTCAATGAGATAGGCGCCCGGAGAGCGATATTGCTGGCTACCGCGGACAAAGAAACGCTGATAGCCGTGATTATCTACCTTCACGCCGAAGTCTGCCATCAGGTGAAGCGTAATATCTATATACGGTTTTGATACTAAATCGCCGTCTATAACAATAGTAGTATCCTGCTCTGCAAGCGGAGCTGCCATTAATAGCGCAGTCAAAAACTGGCTGGAGACGCTACCGTCAACCGATATTTCGCCACCGACAAAGCCGCCCTGCAGGCGCAAAGGAGGGAAATCTGGCTGCTCCAGATAGTCAATTTTCGCCCCGCCTTGCCGCAGTGCATCCACCAAATGGCCAATCGGGCGCTCTTTCATTCTGGGTTCGCCGGTAAGCGTTACGGATATATCGCTTAAGCACAGCGCTGCCGCCAGCGGGCGCATCGCTGTGCCTGCATTTCCAAGAAACAGCTCAAGGGCTTTTGTCGCTCGCAGCGGCCCACCCAGTCCTGTGACTTCACAGCATCGGCGATCTTCCGACAACCGGTATGAAACACCCAGCGTCTGCAGCGCATTTAGCATATGGCGCACGTCATCGCTGTCCAGCAAGTTATTAAGCACCGTAGTGCCTGATGCCTGAGCAGCCAGAAGCAGTGCGCGGTTTGAAACGCTTTTTGAGCCGGGAAGATTGATGGTGCCTTCGATATGGGCAATGGGTGCCAGTGTCAGGGATTCCTGCATGTAAAAAATACTCTTTTTAGCAAAATGAACCGCGCTGCAGCGCGGCGTAATAAACATTAGCCATGTCGGCGTTCAAAATCGCGCATAAAATCAACCAGCACCTCAACGCCGGCCAGCGGCATTGCGTTATAAATAGATGCGCGCATGCCGCCTGCGACCCGATGCCCCTTCAAAGCGTGTAGACCTTCGGCAAAGGCCTCTGCCAGAAACACGTCATCCAGAGCGCTATCGGCAAGCTGAAAAGGCACATTCATACGCGAGCGATTGTCCGCGGCGACGTTATTCCGATATAAATCGCTATTGTCCACCGTGCTATACAGCAAATCTGCCTTTTGTTGATTCCGCTTATCCATTTCGCTAACGCCGCCCTGCGCTTTCAGCCATTGAAAAACCAGCCCGGAAAGATACCAGGCAAACGTTGGCGGAGTATTAAACATGGAGTCGTTTTTATTGAGTACCGTATAATCAAGAATGGATGGGCAGTAACGGCTGGCTTTCCCCAACAAATCCTCGCGTACAATCACCAGCGTTAATCCAGCAGGGCCAATATTCTTCTGCGCGCCAGCGTAAATTACGCCATAGCGACTCACATCAATCGGAGCAGATAAAATTGATGAGGAGTAATCGGCAACTACCACGGTTTCATCGCCAAATGCGGGCGTTTCATGCAGCGCCAGCCCATCGATGGTTTCATTGGGACAATAATGGAGATAGGCGGCCCCTGGCGTTAATTGCCATTCACTCATCGGTTTTAGCGCTCGCTTTCCTTCGCGCGTAATTTTTGCATCAATGGTATGTGGAGTCAGATATTTTTCGGCTTCTTTAATGGCGCTCGCCGCCCAATACCCCCCGTCCACATAATCCGCGCAGGCGCCCTTGCCCAGCAAATTCAGCGGCACAGCGGCAAACTGCCCGCGACCGCCGCCGTGGCAAAATAATACGCGATAGTTGGAGGGAATATGCATCAGATCGCGAAGATCCTGCTCTGCCTGTTCGGCAACCTGGATGAACGCTTTGCCCCGATGGCTTATCTCCATAACGGAGGTGCCAAGCCCATTCCAGTTTCGTAATTCTTGCTGCGCCTGCTGCAGCACATCGGCCGGCAGCATTGCCGGACCAGAGCTAAAGTTATAGACCTGCGTCATTTCCCTCACCACGCTTTATAAAAGTAAATCATTGTGATTACCGGTTTTATCACTCAGCAGAAGCACCTGCAATGGATAATCCCGATTGCCTCCCTCTTACGCCCGCCATCCAATAGAATATTTATCTAACACCAAAGTAATATGAGAAATTTATCGCTGTTAGTTCGCCCACTGCCTCCACTCGCGATTCTTCACTTCTTCCCTAACCGCCATCGCGGGTTTCCTACGATAACCTCATGCGCGACGATGGCGTACCTCTGCGAAAATCCGTATCATGCGCGCCTTAACGCACTACAAAAGTGAACAAAACATGAGCCAAACGTTTATTCCTGGTAAAGACGCCGCCCTGGAAGCCTCTATTGAACGCTTCCAGCAACAGCTCAACAATTTAGGTTTCCATATTGAAGAAGCTTCCTGGCTAAACCCTGTTCCAAACGTTTGGTCAGTGCATATTCGCGACAAAGAATGTGCGCTTTGTTTTACTAACGGGAAAGGTGCTACGCGCAAAGCGGCGCTGGCTTCTGCTCTTGGCGAATATTTCGAACGCCTGTCTACCAACTATTTCTTTGCCGATTTTTGGCTGGGTAAAGCACAGGCTGATGCGCCATTTGTACACTACCCTAACGAACGCTGGTTCCCTGTCCCTACTGACGACGCGCTGCCTGAAGGCATACTTGATGAACAGCTGCGCGAGTTTTACGACCCGGATGGCGAACTCCGCGCCAGTATGTTAATCGATCTGCAAACCAGCAATGCGGCGCGGGGCGTGTGCGCTTTGCCGTTTACGCGTCAGTCAGACAATAAAACGATTTATATCCCGGTCAATATTATCGGTAACCTTTATGTTTCAAACGGCATGTCAGCAGGTAATACCCGTAATGAAGCACGCGTTCAGGGTTTATCTGAAGTGTTTGAGAGATACGTAAAGAATCGGATTATTGCTGAATGTATCAGCTTGCCGGAAATACCCTTATCAGTGCTACAACGTTATCCGGCCGTGGTCGAAGCCATTGAGAAACTTGAAACGGAAGGTTTCCCTATTTTCGCTTATGATGCTTCTCTTGGCGGCCAGTATCCTGTCATTTGTGTGGTGCTGTTTAACCCAGACAATGGCACCTGCTTCGCCTCTTTTGGCGCGCACCCTGATTTTGGTGTCGCACTTGAACGCACCGTCACTGAATTATTGCAGGGAAGAAGTCTGAAGGATTTAGATGTGTTTACGCCACCGACGTTTGACGATGAAGAAGTGGCTGAACATACCAATCTGGAAACTCACTTTATTGACTCAAGCGGCTTGATTTCATGGGATCTGTTTAAACAAGACGCTGATTATTCGTTTGTAGACTGGAACTTTTCTGGTACGACTGAGGAAGAATTTGCCACGCTAATGGCTATTTTCGAAGACGAGCTCAAAGAAGTTTATATCGCTGATTACGAACATTTAGGGGTTTACGCCTGCCGGATTTTAGTGCCTGGTATGTCAGATATCTATCCGGCAGAAGATTTATGGTTGGCAAACAATAATATGGGCGGCCATTTACGCGAAACTATTTTTAACCTACCGGAAAGCGCCTGGGATAAAGCGGATTATCTGCAGCTTATCGAACAATTTGATGATGAAAGCCTGGATGATTTTACTCGCGTGCGCGAGCTACTGGGCCTGGCTACCGGGAAAGATAACGGCTGGTCAACGCTGCGCATCGGGGAGCTCAAGGCTATGTTAGCGCTGGCCGGGGGCGACCTGGAACAAGCACTTATTTGGACCGAGTGGACCATGGAATTTAATGGTTCAGTGTTTTCTCCTGAACGCGCGCGCTATTATCGCTGCCTGCAAACACTCCTGCTTCTGGCCCAAGAGCCAGATAGAAAGCCCGAGCAATACTACTATGCTTTTGTGCGTATGTTTGGCAAGGAAGCGGTGGAAGCTGCAAGCGCCGCAATAAGTGGAGAAGCACCATTCTATGGCCTGGTCGCGGTTGACGACGAATTCACCGCTTTCCCGGCGCATCGTGCGCTACTGGGCGCATGGCAGAAACTACAGCGCGCCAAATCTGCCGCACAAGAAGCATAGAATCAGCACAAATACCCCCTTAGGGTTAGCTTCTTTTTTTGATATATTTCGGGACAGCGCGTCCCGTTTTTAAATTAAAAATTAAAATCAACAATTGTCATAAATAAGTTAAATAATAGTAAATGCAATATTTTATATAAAATTTAATTGTTGATTTTATTTATTTAAAAACCGCTATTGATTAACTTATTCGGAGGTAAAAACAATAATAATTCAACTTAATCAATAAACTTTAAAATTTATTTTTTACATAAAAATCAATAAATTATTCTGGAGTAGGGTAAAAATCAAACTATTCCCAGGCCTATTAGCCAGGCGAGATATGATCTATATCAAATTCTCATCTATAATGCTTTGTTAGTATCTCGTCGCCGACTTAAATAAAGAGAGAGTTAGTGTGAAAGCTGACAACCCTTTTGATCTATTGCTCCCATCTGATATGGCGAAAGTCGCCGAAGAAGCGGGTGTCTATAAGGCAACAAAACATCCGATGACCACGTTTTATCTGGCCATTACGGCAGGCGTGTTTATCTCCATCGCATTCGTTTTTTATATTACCGCTACAACCGGTACTGCCGAGATGCCTTATGGTATCTCAAAACTTATCGGCGGTATCTGCTTCTCCCTTGGTTTAATTCTCTGCGTCATTTGCGGTGCGGATCTATTTACCTCCACCGTGCTGATTGTTGTCGCCAAAGCCAGCGGGCGTATTAGCTGGGGCCAACTGGCGAAAAACTGGCTGAATGTCTATGTAGGTAACCTGCTGGGTGCACTGCTTTTCGTGCTGCTTATCTGGCTGTCCGGAGAATATATGGTGGATAACGGTCTCTGGGGGTTGAATGTTTTACAAACCGCCGATCACAAACTTCACCATACCTTTATTGAAGCCCTGAGCCTCGGTATCCTGGCGAATCTTATGGTTTGCCTCGCCGTCTGGATGAGCTATTCCGGGCACAGCTTAATGGATAAGGCGTTAATTATGGTGCTCCCTGTCGGCATGTTTGTCGCCAGCGGCTTTGAACACAGCATCGCAAATATGTTTATGATCCCAATGGGGATTGTCGTACGCCACTTCGGCTCGCCAGAATTCTGGCACGCTATCGGCGCATCGCCGGAGCAATTTTCGCATCTGACCATTATGAATTTCATCACCGATAATCTTATACCCGTTACAATAGGTAACATTATCGGCGGCGGTATTTTGGTTGGATTGACATACTGGATTATTTACCTGCGCCGCAGCGACAAGCACTAATATTGTTGCCTAAGGCGCAGTAAATCGGAACTTCCACATTAGAAGGTAGGTGTTACATGTCCGAGCTTAATGAAAAATTAACCGCAGCCTGGGAAGGGTTTGCTAAAGGCGAATGGCAGGGTGAAGTCAACGTTCGCGACTTTATCCAGAAAAACTATAGCCCATATGAAGGCGATGAAACCTTCCTGGCCGGTGCGACCGACGCGACGAGCCGCCTGTGGGATAACGTAATGGAAGGCATCAAAATTGAAAACCGCACGCACGCGCCGGTTGATTTTGATACTTCTGTTCCTGCTACCATTACTTCACACGATGCCGGCTATATCATTAAAGACCTCGAAAAAGTCGTAGGTCTGCAGACGGAAGCACCGCTTAAGCGTGCTCTGATCCCGTTTGGCGGCATCAAAATGATCGTAAACTCATGTAAAGCTTACGATCGTGAAATCGATCCAGAAACGCTGAAAATTTTCACCGAATATCGTAAGACGCATAATCAGGGCGTATTTGATGTTTATACCCCGGATATCCTGCGCTGCCGTAAATCAGGTGTACTGACCGGCCTGCCGGATGCCTATGGCCGTGGTCGTATCATCGGTGACTATCGTCGCGTAGCGCTGTACGGTATCGATTACCTGATGAAAGATAAATTCGCTCAGTTCACCTCTCTGCAGTCAAAACTGGAAAATGGTGAAGATTTAGAAGCGACTATCCGTCTGCGTGAGGAAATTGCTGAACAGCATCGCGCACTGGGTCAGATTAAAGAAATGGCGGCTAAATATGGCTGTGATATCTCTGGCCCGGCAACTAACGCTCAGGAAGCAGTACAGTGGACCTATTTCGGTTACCTGGCCGCAGTTAAATCTCAAAACGGCGCCGCCATGTCCTTCGGTCGTGTTTCCAGCTTCCTGGATATCTACATCGAACGCGATCTGAAAGCCGGTAAAATCACTGAACAAGACGCTCAGGAACTGATCGACCACCTGGTGATGAAGCTGCGTATGGTTCGCTTCCTGCGTACTCCTGAATATGACGAACTGTTCTCCGGCGACCCAATTTGGGCTACAGAGTCTATCGGCGGTATGGGTTTAGATGGCCGTACTCTGGTTACCAAGAGCAGCTTCCGTTTCCTGAACACCCTGTACACCATGGGGCCGTCTCCGGAACCTAATATGACCATTCTGTGGTCAGAAAAACTGCCGTTGAACTTCAAGAAATTCGCTGCGAAAGTGTCTATTGATACCTCATCTGTACAGTATGAGAACGATGACCTGATGCGTCCGGATTTCAACAACGACGACTATGCTATCGCCTGCTGCGTAAGCCCAATGATAGTTGGTAAGCAGATGCAGTTCTTCGGCGCACGCGCCAACCTGGCGAAAACCATGCTGTATGCAATCAATGGCGGCGTGGACGAAAAACTGAAAATGCAGGTCGGCCCGAAAGAAGCACCTATCACAGACGACGTGCTGAACTTTGATACCGTAATGGCTCGTATGGATCATTTCATGGACTGGCTGGCTAAGCAGTATGTCACCGCCCTGAATATCATTCACTACATGCATGACAAGTACAGCTATGAAGCTTCTCTGATGGCGCTGCACGATCGCGATGTCATCCGTACTATGGCTTGCGGTATTGCTGGTCTGTCCGTTGCGGCTGACTCTCTGTCCGCAATTAAATATGCAAAAGTGAAACCTGTTCGTGACGAAAACGGTCTGGCCGTAGACTTCGAAATCGAAGGCGAATACCCGCAGTTTGGTAACAACGACCCGCGCGTTGACGATTTAGCCGTTGATCTGGTTGAACGCTTCATGAAGAAAATTCAGAAGCTGCATACTTATCGCAACGCAATTCCAACGCAGTCAGTGCTAACCATCACCTCTAACGTCGTTTATGGTAAGAAAACGGGTAACACTCCGGATGGCCGCCGCGCAGGCGCTCCGTTCGGCCCCGGCGCTAACCCGATGCACGGCCGCGATCAGAAAGGCGCAGTGGCTTCTCTGACCTCTGTTGCAAAACTGCCGTTCGCCTATGCGAAGGATGGTATCTCCTATACCTTCTCTATCGTGCCGAACGCGCTGGGTAAAGACGACGAAGTTCGTAAGACTAACCTTGCCGGCCTGATGGATGGGTACTTCCACCACGAAGCCAGCATTGAAGGTGGCCAGCACCTGAACGTCAACGTGATGAACCGCGAAATGCTGCTTGACGCGATGGATAACCCGGAAAAATATCCGCAGTTGACTATCCGTGTATCTGGTTACGCAGTGCGTTTCAACTCACTGACGAAAGAACAGCAGCAAGACGTTATCACTCGTACATTCACGCAAACCATGTAATTCACGATTTGCCTGAAAAAGCGTAGAATAAAGGCTCCACTTCGGTGGAGCCTTTTTACCAATTGTTCTCCTGTACAAGCCTGCTTTGTCAGTTATCTTTTTTATTAAGGCAACTGCTAAAACAGACTATCCGACACGGCCGCTGAGCTGTGCGCAAACAAGCTCGAAATGGGCAATATCTGGAGATAACACCGCAATGTCAGTCACTGGTCGTATTCACTCCTTTGAGTCTTGTGGCACCGTAGACGGGCCTGGTATTCGCTTTATTACCTTCTTTCAGGGCTGCCTGATGCGCTGCCTGTACTGCCATAACCGGGATACATGGGATACCCATACCGGTAAAGAAGTAACGGTTGATGAACTAATGGCAGAAGCCGTGACTTACCGTCATTTCATGAATGCTTCCGGCGGCGGTGTAACGGCTTCTGGCGGCGAAGCGATTTTGCAGGCAGAGTTTGTCCGTGACTGGTTTCGCGCTTGTAAACAGGAAGGTATTCATACCTGCCTTGATACCAATGGCTTTGTGCGTCGTTACGATCCGGTTATTGATGAGCTACTGGAAGTTACCGATCTGGTTATGCTTGATCTAAAACAAATGAACGATGAAATACACCAATTGCTGGTAGGCGTATCTAATCAGCGCACGCTGGAATTCGCGCGCTATCTCGCTCAAAAAGGTATTAATACCTGGATTCGCTATGTCGTAGTGCCGGGATGGTCGGACGACGACGACTCCGCGCACCGGTTAGGTGAATTTACCCGTGATATGGGCAATGTAGAAAAAATTGAACTGCTGCCCTATCACGAGCTGGGGAAACATAAATGGGTGGCAATGGGTGAAGAGTATAAATTGGACGGCGTAAAGCCGCCGAAAAAAGAGACTATGGAGCGAGTAAAATCCATCCTTGAGCAATATGGTCATAAAGTCATGTACTGATCGTAATGCGCAATCCCACCGAGAATCCGCCTCCATTATTTATTAGCCGGAGTGAGGTGGCCTAAGTGTTCATCGCTATATCTTAAGCCGCCCCACCCATCTCCTCGTCAAACGGCATCAGCAACCCGGTTCTCGCCATCAGGCGAATGTGTTTATAGCAGCCGGACATCTGAATAACATCAGCAAAAAGAAAGTATGGCATTGCCAAAGCATCCTCAAAAGAAGGTGTGGCCTTTTAGGTCATGAGCTTACAGAAAAAGAGAAGGTGCAACAAACCCTGCGCCGTTAATTGAGCCTGAACGCCTCAATTAGATTTTTCGGATTAATAAACAAAAACGCGGCCGGTAATAACCGACTGTTACCAACGGTGCAAAACTGATCCACCCCAGCGGTTGAAAACTGATCCAG
>CALYPF010000132.1 GCA_945271245.1 uncultured Enterobacteriaceae bacterium
TTAGACCGTTGGTGGTGACGGTAAGTGGATCACTTTTTACCCGTTGTTGACAACTGTTTGAGCAGAACGGCGTGGAGCTGCAAACGGTAGCCTGGTATACGCTTGCGCGTACGCAGCTGGCCGGTTTATTCGGGCTCAATGAAGGGCTGACGATACTCGAGGCTCTGATAAGTCATCAATGGGGGGCGCTGTGGCCCCAGCCAGTCCATGCCCGCATGGAAATCCTCAGCAGTCTGAGTCAGCGTCTGCAGCAACGAATACGCTCGCTCCCGCTCAATTACAGCGACCTCAGCCAACTGTATCGGGCGGAGCAACTGCTTACGGGGCTGGGAGAGGTGCTGCAACGTCTGGAGCTTAAGCATCTCAGCCAGATCGATACGTTGCGTACCCTGATGCACAACAGTGCTGTCCGGCTGGAAAACAGCGATGGCATAACCCGTACCGGGTCGAGCATTCAACCAGGTATTGTGTTGCCTGCCACTGTGATGAATGGTGCGGCAGCGGCCACAAGAGACCTTGCTGGAGGTGATACGCCAGAGAGCGCAGTGAAGTGGGTGTACGTTGCGCAGCCGGAACCGCAGCCGAACGTGGAGGTGCTGGCAGTAATGCCTGCGCCGGTTAAAAAATGGAAATCTTTCGCTGCCGGGATGTGTACCATGCTGGTGATAAGCGCTGCCGCAGTGTGGGGCTGGCAGTATCTTCACCGTACTGATCCACTACTGACCCATCTTGCAGTCTCACTGGCACCATTACCTGTACCTCTCACTCCTGAACAACTGGATATGTTGCGCCAGCAATCTCCGTCAGCACAAACTGTGATAGCACAGACACAACAGCAGATTGCCCGACTGGACAAGCTTACTCCTGACTGGAATCTTGCTTACAGCCGAAAACTCACAGAACAGGCTCAGGCGCTGTGGCCGGAACAGGCTAAACCTCTGGCACAGCAGTGGCAGCAACAGATTAATATCTCAGTACTTCCTGTCGATACAATTAACGGCTGGCATGAAGGGATGACACAGCTTCAGGCACTTGCCGATAAACTGAATGCGCTAGATGGTCAAAGAGGAAAATACATTACCGTCAGTGAACTTAAATCGCAGGTCTTTGGCATGCTGACAAGCTTCCGACAGACCGTGCCGGTGGAAGAACAGCTTCGGCAGTTGAAGCTGCGCCCTGAAGATTCGCTGCAGCGTCAGCAGCAGGTCCAACAGGCTGAGCAGCACCTCCGGGCTCAAATCTCTACGCTGGCGCAGGAAAAACAACGCGACTGATACTAGGGAGGTCTGACATGGTGGATAAAACGCAGCGTCACCGTAATCACTGGACACCGTGGTCGGTTGCCGAAATTACGTTTGTGGAACAACACTATGGTCAGCTGTCTGCCCGTGAAATCGGGGAGCGACTTGGCCGGTCTGCCAATGGGGTGGCCCGGATTGCTCAGCTTTCCGGTCTGTCCCGGGGGATGCCGCCACCCTGGTCGGAAGAGGAACTGGTATTGCTCCGGACCCACTATACAGAAGGTATAGAGTATGTCATGTCACTGTTACCCGGGCGTTCACGCAAGGCTATCTGCCAGCAGGCGTTCCTTGTCGGGCTCACTGGTCGCAGTAGCTGGAGCCTTGAAGATAAGTCCTTTCTGGAAAAGCATTACGGCAATCTGCCAACAAAAGAAATTGCCGCCAGACTGGGCAGAAGCGTCAGTGCGGTGAGGGCTGCAGTGGTCAAATTTGGCCTTGGAACATGGAAAAACAGACCCTGGACGGAAAGCGAGCTGATGTTGATGCAGGCACATTACAGTAAAGGGATTGATAAAATAAAAGCGTTGCTGCCAGCCCGTACCCGGGAGGCCATTTTTGCCCAGGCCGGAAAAATGGGGCTGACAGAGGCCCGGCTTTGGCTGCCTGATGAAGACAGCCTGTTAAGAGCCATATATCCTGAGTCTGGTGCCCGTGGGGTAAAGGAGAAGCTTCCCCACAGGACGATCCCGGCGATGTTAGCGCCAGTGATATAAGACGGTAATTCACCATTTGGATTGTCCGCTCCACCCAACATGTTGTTTCCTTGAGGTTCTCACACCAGAAAGGACATCAGCATGTTGAGCAGAGAGGACTTTTACATGATAAAGCAAATGCGCAAGCAAGGTGCGTACATTGTCGATATTGCCACTCAGGTGGGTTGCTCTGAGCGGACTGTCAGACGGTACCTCAAATACCCTGAACCGCCAGCCAGAAAAACACGCCACAAAATGGCCAAACTCAGACCGTTCATGGACTATATCGACATGCGTCTGGCAGAGAACGTCTGGAACGGCGAGGTCATCCTCGCGGAAATCAAAGCGATGGGGTATACCGGTGGCCGCTCCATGTTGCGCTACTACATCCAGCCCAAACGTAAGATGCGGCCATCGAAGAAAACGGTTCGCTTCGAAACCCAGCCCGGTTATCAGCTCCAGCATGACTGGGGAGAAGTTGAGACTGAGGTTGCCGGGCAACGATGCAGGGTTAGCTTCGCGGTTAACACGCTGGGGTTCTCACGTCGCTTCCATGTCTTCGCGGCGCCAAAGCAGGATGCTGAACATACCTATGAGTCACTGGTCCGCGCCTTCCGTTACTTCGGCGGCAGCGTGAAAACCGTGCTGGTCGATAACCAGAAAGCCGCGGTGCTGAAAAATAACAACGGGAAGGTGGTGTTCAACTCCGGGTTCCTGCTGCTGGCCGAGCACTATGGCTTCCTGCCACGGGCCTGCCGCCCACGAAGGGCCAGAACCAAAGGTAAGGTGGAACGGATGGTGAAATACCTCAAGGAGAACTTCTTCGTCCGGTATCGCCAGTTCGACAGCTTCGCCCATGTTAATCAGCTACTGGAGCAGTGGATGGCTGACGTTGCCGACAGGCGGGAACTTCGCCAGTTCAGGCAGACACCGGAACAGCGCTTCACGCAGGAACAGACGCATCTGCAACCGCTGCCGGATACGGACTTCGATACCAGCTACTTCGACATCCGTCATGTCTCCTGGGATGGTTATATCGAGGTTGGCGGGAACCGTTACAGCGTGCCGGAAAGCCTGTGTGGCCAGCCGGTCTCAATACGGATCTCGCTGGATGATGAACTGCGGATCTACAGTAATGAGCAGCAGGTGGCATCGCACCGGCTCTGTTCGGCTTCATCCGGCTGGCAGACCGTGCCGGAGCATCACGCCCCGCTCTGGCAGCAGGTCAGTCAGATGGAACATCGCCCGCTGAGTGCGTATGAGGAGCTGTTGTGATGCATGAACTGGAGACACTGCTGGGTCGTCTGAAAATGGAACATCTGGCCTACCACGTAGAAAGCCTGCTGGAGCAGGCGGCCAAAAAAGAGCTGAACTACCGCGAGTTCCTGTGCATGGCACTGCAACAGGAATGGAACGGGAGACATCAGCGCGGTATGGAGTCCCGGCTGAAACAGGCCCGCTTCCCATGGGTCAAAACGCTGGAGCAGTTCGACTTCGGCTTCCAGCCTGGTATCGATCGTAAGGTCGTCCGGGAGCTGGCCGGGTTGGCGTTCGTGGAGCGCAGCGAGAACGTGATCCTGCTGGGGCCACCAGGTGTGGGTAAAACGCACCTGGCAGTCGCACTGGGGGTAAAAGCGGCTGACGCTGGTCACCGGGTGCTGTTCATGCCACTGGATAAGCTGATCGCCACACTCATGAAGGCAAAGCAGGAAAACCGGCTGGAAAAACAGCTACAGCAGCTGGGTTACGCCCGGGTACTGATACTGGATGAGATAGGCTATCTGCCGATGACCCGTGAGGAGGCCAGTCTGTTCTTCCGGTTGCTGAACCGTCGGTATGAGAAAGCGAGCATCGTGCTGACGTCAAATAAAGGGTTCGCCGACTGGGGAGAGATGTTCGGCGATAACGTGCTGGCGACGGCAATCCTGGATCGGCTGCTACACCACTCAACCACGCTGAACATCAAAGGAGAAAGCTACCGGTTAAAGGAAAAACGCAAAGCGGGAGTGCTGGCAAAAAACGCCACGCCAATCAGTGATGATGAAATGGCGGAAAGCGGACAACATTAATGACCAATAGCGGACATTAAAAATGGCGAAAAACGGCCAACTATCTTGGCGTTGACAGCGATAAAGCACAGGGTAACCAGTCTGGGGCTGAGGTCCTTCAAAAGGAAAAAACGGGTATCAAGGGTAAGACATGATGGTGGAGGATGAGGTTGCACAAAAGCTGGAGGCTGCTGGTCTCTGGCGCAGGGCTGCCAGTCGCTGGCTTGATGTGATGCAGCACCATGGGCTGACGGATCAGCAACGTGACCGGATACGTCAGCACAGAAAATATTGTCTTTCCTGCGCGAAGCCCATCAGCTCCCCGGAGAAACTTGATGTGATGGAAATCGCGAGGGCTGCAAAGACTACTCAGGAGCGGATAGGACTGAGTCAGCCAGACGGGGTCAATAAACGGTCTGATGTTAGAAATACGCATACGTCTTGAAAAGAAGTAATATCATTATGCTAACTGGCTGCCCGCTAACGATAAAAGGAGATCATGTGAGCCAAGAAGATGATGAGAAGTATCCTGCCAGCGCCATCTCCTCGTGGAGCGGCTTCGTTTATCAAGGGAAAATTGCACTATATCATTCCCTTAAACTGATTCATGATGGCGACCTGGACTTCGAGCTTCAACTGGATAGTAGTGACGACTTCGCTATTTATAAAAACGAAAAGCTACACACAGCCCATCAAGTCAAAGCTAAGATAAGTAAATATCGAAGTGGTTACACCAAAGCGCTGGAACAGTCTACATTAATCGAACACGACAAAACCAAGGGGACAACGCGTTACTTCCATGTATCTGTCCCACTAGATGAGACTGGCGATTACAGAGGCACTAATGGAGAAACAGTAAAATTCTACCGCTATGGAGACAACTACCATTGTGGCCTGGGTGAAATTGAAGAACTGACCAAAGAACTCATAAAAAAATTATGTGAGAAACAGTCCATCACTGTCAGTGATAATCTTATCAACTTTAACTACTGCCTACTGTCAGAAAAAATTAATTCTAAGGCAATACACAACCATAAATTAAATCAAGTTGACGGGATCTCAGAAGACAAAGCCGCATACGAGGGTCGTATCATGGCCAGGAGTATTTTAGAGGAACTGCTGGCTGAAAACCCCTATCAGAATAGGGATTACTATGCAGTTGAATTAAAGGCCAGGCTCCAAACCCATTTAGAAGAAAGATTGGATCAGGAGTTACCAACAATGAGCGATGCGACTTATGAGAGAGCCAGACTTCTGAGTGAGCATATTCGCAAAACGCACTTCAACGAATTAAAAACCCTATGCCAGATGATGAAACCATCCGAGCGGTTTCAAGACATTCAGAAGAACGACATCAGGCGATACACTAAGCTGATACAGGCTATTTCGATGGAACCTATATTCAACCATCTTCCGCACTATCTTGACAGCGAAAATCGGTTCTACGTACCTACCGCTCTTGACGTGGATGAAAGCGAAGAGTGTGAATTTGATATGATCCATGAAATGAAAAACAACGGAGATCTGCTGAGACTGCTTTTTGAGTACAACCATTTAATCGCCAGTAAAGCGGAAGCTTCATTCACCTTTAATACAAAATTCACGAACTCGGATAACTTCGACAACAAGAAGACCTCTGAAAAGATTGAGAGCAATATCACTAAGTCGCTATGCATTAGTGTCATAACAAAAGACGACGCGGAGGAACGACTGAATGATAAAACAACTCATTAATGAAGCACTTGTGGCCCATGACTTTGTCTGTAAACTCGACCTGGACACCACAAGTTTTTATATTCGCGAGTCTGGAGCTGCTATCAGGTTCGCAGTCCTACATAATCTTGATGATCTCCCTGATCCGGCCGAACTGAATAACAGAATCAATCATCTTGCTCCTGACGAATTTCTCAGAAACCCAAGCTTTAAGAAAAACTGCGATTTGATTTGTATTTATCGTCTTGATGTTCTGGCCAGGTTTAAGGATCACGAGGAAGAAATCTTCGCAATTGAGGAAGATCCGCACTTTTATAAAAAGTATGTCCTCTATTACAGTGTTGCGGAAGAAAGTGCACTTACCAATTTCACCTACGACAAACTGGTATCTGTAATTGCTGACAAAAGGGAATTTCTTGAATATAAAGAAAACCCTCTTGTTGCCACACAATACAGTTTTGCTGCGAAAACCTTTATCAAGCTTCCATTCTTAGAGCTACCTAGTCATCACGGAAACCTTGTGTCCTTGAGGATGCAAGCAACTGAAGCTGTAGCCGAAGCCGACCTGAACGATATATATTCGACTATCCAGCAATTCACAGATAAAAATGCTGACGATTTTATCAAGGAAATGATTCGTAATGAAATGGCAAATATCCAGGGTTGAAGTCTCTAGTTTCAAAGCATTCAAACATATTTTGCTGGATCTTGGCGGGGCGTCATTACTAACTCTTGACGGCCCAAATGGTTATGGCAAAACAAGTATTTTCGACGCCATCGAGCTACTGCTTACTGGCCAGATCAATCGAATACAAAACCTATTCAATACATTATTAACCAAAAACAAGAGAGACTATGCAGACAATCTTTTCTGGAACAGTCGTTCTGGCGATAACGATCTCTGCATCAAGATTGAATTCATTAATGATGGTCGAAAACTTGTTTTAGCCAGACATTGCCCTGCAGAGATATTCAAAAAACCAGCAAACAATCGTGCAGACAAATATGGAAACTTCAGGCTTTACGAGCTACCAGAATTCGAATCATCTGAATTCACTAAGAATAATTTCCGCGATAATAGCTTCCTTGACGAAATTTTCGGAAAAAATTTCAGGGAAAACTTCTCTTTTCTTAACTATCTCGAGCAAGGCCAAAACCGGCTTTTACACACTCGGGTAGACGATCGTAAGGAGAAACTTGGAAACCTCTTTAACATCAGCGATATCGAAGCCGAGATCGAAAGCTGCAACACTGTATACACTAAACTTACAAGGTACATCAACAATCCAGAACGCACGGCAAAAGCTGTATCACTTAAAGAAGAGATAGCCACCCTAAGAGACACTTTGCAGGCAGAGGCTGGGATTATTGAGTACAAGAAGCTCTCGACGACTGATGTCCAACCTGGTTGGGACAAAGAGATACTGTTCTCATCGTATTCTGCGGTAGACCATGCTGCCTACCTGGAATCAGTTCGTAAGCTTATTGCCCTTCTGCCACTCAAAGCCACGATAAAAACCAGGATTCACAACGAGACAATCGATGCTGCCATCGAGCGTAATGAGGAATCAATGAGAAGCCTGGCTAGGTTCGGTAAAGACCTTGGCAAGCTTGATGGGCTTGAAGCTATCAAGCAGGAGATTGATGAATTAGAGCGCTCAGCAAACATCATCAAACGCGGTGCTAAGGTCATCAAGGTCGAAGAAGCCCGATCACTACCAAACTGGAAAGATGGGCGCCTTGAGTGGTTTGAGTTACAAATTGAATCCCGAAACAGACTAGCGGAAAAAAGCAGCACCAACGCGAATGTCGTAGCCGAACTGGAACATCTGAAAAAGCAACTGCTTGAGGAACATAAAAAGTCCTATCCCGACGATAAGATGTGCCCCCTCTGTGGCGCTGACTGGGAAGATCACAAATCAATGGTTGATGCCATTGAAGCAAAAACTAAGCAGATCTCTGATTCGCTAGGGCAGGACGGTAAAGACTTAGTTATCCTTATCGCTGCTATGGACGCTGAGCTGAAACTCATCAACACCCATATACAAGACCGCCTGAAACTTCTTACGCCTACCTTTGAACCAAATCTTCATGTGGCGCTGAGCAGAATTAAGCTTCGGCTCCCGGCAATTATCCAGCTACTGGAGAACCTGCAAAGCGAAAATATTCAATTCACTTATGCATTCACGGAAATTGATGACGTAGTAGATGAACGATTTGAAAAGCTTAAGGAAATTCTAAGAAATAAAAAACAGGTTGAAGCTGATGCCTTAGCGCTGCCGGAGGACTGGCGAGAAACCACAAATCGCGCTTTCAAAGACTTACAGGACTTCTATATAGTCACGGCTGAAGATCTGAAGGACAAAGAGAAGTACATATCGATTAAAGCTAATGAGGCTCAAAATTCCAGGCTCCAAACCTGTATTACCGAGCTTAAAGTTATCGAAAAGGAAACTAAGGCAGCCCAAAAAGCACAAGATAAAATCGAAAAGCTCCGCAGTACACTGAAGAAGACAGAGCAAAGTTATACCGACCAGACAATTTCGGCTATTGAGTTCATATTCCACATCTACAGTGGCCGTCTGATCCAAAACTACCAGCGTGGCCTAGGCCTGTTTATCGAGAGCCGAGAAGGTACGCAATTAAGGTTCCTGACTGCCGAGAAGTCTGAGCACGATGCAGTGATGTCCATGAGTTCTGGGCAAGTGTCCGCCCTCAGCCTTGCCTTCTTCCTCTCGCTCAACAAAGTCTATTCACAGGTGCCTCTAATCCTGATTGATGACCCGTCTCAATCCCTGGATGAAGTCAACGTTGCATCCCTGACCGATCTACTCCGTTGTGAGCTCAAGCATTGTCAGTTGGTTGTCTCCTCCCACGAGGACGATATTTCAGCTTATATGCGCTACCGGTTCGACAGAGCTGGTTTGGCAACAAGTTCGCTCAACATGCAGCTTTTGGCGAAAGAAGCTTTGTAAATGCGACACATGACCACCTGGTAGAGCTTGGCGTCGCTACAAAGATCTTCTGACAGCCCTCGTAGTGAGGATAGAATTTGTCTATCTGGATCTTTACCGTCGACGCTGACATGAGGACGAAAACCGTATCCAGTAGAAATATTACGTGAATGAAGGCCCTCGTGTTGCCAGAAGACTGACCGGACGGACGAAATCTGCTGTTGTAAACCAGAGTTATGCTCTTGGTCTCCGCCGTCCGGTGAAGGTCAGGTGGTATGAGGATGAGCGGGATACTCAGCGAGGCATGGCGCACGGTGACGGGTACTGATAGCAACGTCACCAGTATGGCGTCTTTCATTATCAGTCGCAAAGAAAGGTGTTCATTATTCATGTTTTATCGCATGAAAATATAAAGCCGTCTGGCATATCGATATGTCCGTCAACTTCAATACAGGTGAGTCATAATGTCGTTGTATCAGCGAGTTCACTATTTTACTGTTCAGACATGCAAACGTGTTTTCCGACACCCTGAGTACGGAATCGTGCGGTTTGATGACATGATTGCAAACGCAGATGAGTATGGTTTTGAAGTTGTGTATGTTGCCGGCATTTCGTTTGAAAATTTACCCCTTCATTATCGCCATTTCTTCATTCCGGAAAGCATGTTTTCAGCTACCGGGTTTCTTTGCGATTTCTGGTCCCGCAGTTATTCAAACAAGTATGTAAAGGAAATAACCGGGAAGCCGGATGTACTGATTATTGATCGGCGACTTGAAGTATGTCTGGATGCTGCATTTTTCGACTGGCTGGAAAGGGAAGATATTGCGTATCAATATCCCGCCTGGGGAGATAAAAAATTTTCCTCAACGGTAAGGCATCATCAGAGTTATCCGCATATTTTTGCTCATGGGGAAGGCGTTCCGGAACTGGTGGGCGGAGTGAGGGAGCCCTGGCCACTTTCGCTAGAAAGGCTGAATGCTCAGGACGAAAAACGGACCCGCCTTAGCGATAATCTGTCACCCGCGATCCGGGAGGCTATTGCGAGGTTATATCCGACAGGATATCGACCTGAATGGCCGCTAAGCCAGCCGATTCCTGATGATTTCCAGATAAACGAAACTTGTCTCTGCGTGGCATCCTCTAATGACGTCGCACTCAACTCTGCTGGCTGGCGTCCTGCCAGGCAAACGGCTTATGGTTTTGAATACGGGTATGCGGTTAATAACATTGAGGTACCGGATGATGATCCTGTCTCCGGCGTCTGGCAGAAGGAAATGCTGATTGCGTTACGTTGCCTTGAGTCACAGTTTGACCGGCTGGCACGGGGACTAACCCGTCAATTTAAAGGTAATCATTATTCTGTCATTTTAAATCAGATTAAAAAGAATAAATACCGGACACTATTGCCCCTCAGCAGGGCTGAACAGGATGTACTCTTCGGACTGGTGGGACTGGATACGGGCGATCCAACAGGGAATATTGTCTATGATCTGTCGAAAATTGGTGTAGCTGATACCGTTTCGTTATGGGAACATATTACTAATGGTGGCGATCAATACCAGTCTTTTGAAGTAAGGCCGAAATCGGGGATTGATGATCCGGCATACCGGTTATTTGCTGTTATCGGGCATTGTGCCTGGTATTATCTGATATCTCATCGGACCAGTCGCTCCTGCCACGCACTGGATAATGGCCGTTGTATCAACTATGAGCCAAATCAGTCTCTGAATGTTCGCAGCATGGATTACAGAAAATTGCTGAATATGGCGCTGAAGGGAGAGTCGGAGAAAATGGTTTCTATATTAAATGAGTACCTTGAATACTGATTTTTTCATTTATTAGATATCGCGTGAGAGTAATGTGGCGTGGGAATGAAAACACGTTTCTGAGTGCAACCGAACGAGAGAAGAGGCTTTCTGACAGGAATATAACTATGCTGGAAAAGTATCAGATAATTAAGGTTTAATGGGTAATTTAACTTCTTACCTCACATAGAATTTTATTTTTATTTGTCTGTATTGAATATAAGTGGGATATACATTGATAGACGCTAACGAAGAGCAGGAAACTTATCGCGATTTCCGGACCCGTCTCCTGAAATATTGTAAGTTGAATACAACAAGTTGTGGTCATCAGGTTTCATTTGATGGAACTATACCTCCTCATCCTTACGGGAGACTTCGAAAGCTGATTATTGAATTTCGCGAGCAAGTTTCTTTTCGCTACCTGAGAAACTCTGATGAAATAGGGTGTGAGCACCATGTTCGACGTGCTTTGGGGATCCCGCTATCTACTTCTCTGTATCCAAAACGTTGGTCACTGCTAAGGCATATCGCGCAAATATTTGTCCCGCTACGTTTCACTATGCGTCAGATGTACTCAATTTTGCTTCAGGTGCGCACTTATGAGGGGCGGGAATATATATTCAATAAATATTTTTCGCGGATGTTTCCTCTGGAATCAGTGAGATTCACCGCTGGCATTGATTTCGCCTTAAGGCGTTTAGACCTCCCTTCTACATGGGAAGAATTTCAGGCGCTACAGCGTCTCGATCCTGACTGGATAAAGGCGACTTATGATGTAGGGATTCGTAATGTCAGCGACATCGTACCCTATGGTCAATATGGTCACTTTAAGTTGAGGGGGTATTTTGCCCGGATACTCGTCAAAGAGAAAATTGTGACTACCCGGGAAGAGCTTGAATGGCTAAATTACAAGGGGGACGATTATTGTCGATACTATATTGACGATGTGGAGATTTATCCTCGTGCAAAGAATGTAATTCAATTATTGCTCAGCAGCGGTATTGATAGGGAATATATTGCAGGTGTGTTTCGTTATCCGTTAACTTCCTTTAACCCACCTCAACTTATTACAAACCTGAGCATCATGCATAAAAATGGTCAGGTTGATATAAGCGCTTTATTTGATGAGGCTGGAGATATGTTCTGGCGCACCTCACCAGAAAATTGGTTCTTTGTTCTGAATATACTGGGTGCTGTATCTGCAACAGACATTATGAAATTCAGAAGGTTACTCAATTCTGATCGTACGCTTTCTGTAGATTTTGCCGAAGAATTAAAAAAACTTGGCGCTGATATTAGTGGGTTGGCTCAATGCCAGTCGCTGATACTGACTGTTAGCGGTCAGGAAAATAGTCTAATTCCTGTAGAACAACTTTACATGCTTGCGGCAGAACCACATTTGATGAGTATTGAACAGATCTCGCTATGCGGTGATTATCTCTCTGAGCCAGAAAAATTATCGGACTTTCTGACCGTACTGACTAAATATGGATATGGAGCCGCCTCCGCCATACTTGCCTTCCAGGTTTGTTATAAAAACTCATCAGGTGACTTGCTGGATGTATGGTTAAGTATATTAGATGGTCGAGGAAAAGGTCAGGAGTTTGAAGTTATAGCCGATTGGGTGGCAAAGGCCCTGAGAGGGGGACATTCAGCAGGGTACATATATTTATTAGGTGTGGTTCCTGTTTCCGATTTTAAGCAATTACAGCAGATATCACCTGTTGTTACCCTCGGACCCAGTATGTTGACTTTTCTCGTTGAGAATTGTGGTTTATGCAGTGTTCAGGCGCTCAGAAACTGGTACTTCCATGCTCGTGGTATTCACGGGCTCGATCGTTGGTGTCGAATTGATGATGTCTATTATCTGCTGCTTGAAGATGCTTTTAATCGAAACAATTTCAGCTTCGTCAAGGGCAACCGACATTGTATTGTTGATGCTGTCACTACCCGCGTCAGAGGCGTTTTGGGGAGCCGGCCTTACCGCGCCGATGAAGAAATGAAGGCATCGTACGACAAAGCCTATGAGGCACAGTCTGCAAGTGAGTTACAGGCATTGCTTCCCGTTTTACCGCTGGTGCTTCAACAGACAGGCGGTATTCTCCTGAAGAGCGTTGTGGGTAGTGCATGGGATGCTCCTGAGATACTCAATGCTAAACTGACCGCGCTGACTCCCCTGATTAATGACTTACTTTGTGGTAAGGGGCCTTCATCACCCGTACTGGGTGCGCTTGAGGTGGATGCAATAGCGCTATTGTACCGTTCTTCCATTGAATCGATTGGCATGCACTGGGCAAAACTAGTTGGATATGAGACTCACCTGGCAGGGATGAGACTTCGCAGCCATTATCCGATGGTGTGGCAGGGTTCAGTCCGTCAGTTGAAAAATTCGCTTGAACGAAAAAGCTTACTTGCGATGGCTGCAGCTGCGGCGTATAGCACGAAGTTCAGAAACGAGGAATATGGTGATATTTTCGTGATATGTAAGCACCTGAAAGCAAGAAGATTATATCACGCCGCCAGTGACCCATGGGCTCTGGCGGCCCATCTGGGAGTGTTACTTTCAGCCGCGCAAGCCGATTCTGTAGTCGCTGAGTGGATTTCCAGAGATCTGGAGATTGTTGCTCATATGGCCGAAGAAGGGGAGCAAACGTTCGAACGGATTGAGCAACTGGAGAAGCTTTTTTACAGTACCCTGCCTGATGCCCTCAGTGAACATTCTGCCAGATTTCTCCGGCAATTCGACGACTCAGACGCTGCATTTCTTGCAGAGAGGCTTGCCGGAAATAGAGTATGTTCAGCGGGTGGTGGAGCAGAACAGTTGCTTGAAGGATTCCGGCTGGCTCAGGAGACAGTTTTGACAGTATGTCAGCGCTGGATAATCAGAGAGAAAAGCAAATTCGTGCAGGATAAATCCGGGGAGCTTACAACAATGTTGTCTGCCTTTTTATCCAAACATCCTGCTGCCTTCTTTGCTAAACAGACAGTCGGTCTGTGTACGCGTAACAATACTCTAATGTGGGAAGAGCCCCGGCATGCCCATTTGGTAGTTTTTAACCAAAAGCAACGATGTGTGGCGGGTATGGCCCTAATCTACATTGAACCGATTAAGGCACTGCATTCAGATAAAAACTGCCTCATCATTCGGGCCATTAACCCAACTGACGAGATGCTTGTCAACAACGGGTAAAAAGTGATCCACTTACCGTCACCACCAACGGTCTAAT
>CALYPF010000133.1 GCA_945271245.1 uncultured Enterobacteriaceae bacterium
TTAGACCGTTGGTGGTGACGGTAAGTGGATCACTTTTTACCCGTTGTTGACAGCCGCTGCCATCGCCTTCCTGCTTATCATCATTAGTATCCTCATGTTTTCACACATTTTCATGGTGTTAAGCACCAAGCGTAGTCGATAACCAGGTTATCTGCCGCTTACTTTTCCCGCAGTTGCACACTGCCTGATAGCCAAACCCGGTAATTACGCGGGCTGCGCGCAGCGGGCGCTGTAAATTTTCAGACTACGGGCGGCATTGCGCTACCGCGAGGGCCGCTAACCACCGCGATGGCATGACTGAGAAAAAGCGCAGAGTGGTGAGTCGCATTTTTGATACGCCGCTGGCGCAGCGCCTGAGCAACCTTACGTGGGCAACCTGCAGTAAGGGGTTAACGGCGGCGCAAGGCACAAAAAAAGGCCGGTAAACCGGCCCGAGAGAAAAATAATGTAGCGTCAGTAGCTATCGCCCTGACAAAAAGAAATAGGCGTTACTGCAGCGTAAACGAAGCCTGCTTCACGCGCGCGGAATCCAGCCCGATGAACACATTGAACGCGCCCGGCTCAGCGGCGTATTTCATCTGCGCGTTCCAAAACTTGAGTGCATTCTCATCAATGGGGAAACGCACGGTCTGGCTGGCGCCCGGAGCCAGCGTCACTTTTTTAAATGCGCGCAGCATTTTCACCGGACGGCTCATCGACGCAGTGACATCCTGCAGATAAAGCTGAACCGCCGTCGCGCCTGGGCGATCGCCGGTATTGCTGACCGTCACGCTCGCCGTCAGCGAGGCGCCGCGCCGCAGCGTCGGTGCCGACAGTGTGACGTCTGATACCGAGAAAGTGGTGTAACTGAGCCCGTACCCAAACGGATAAAGCGGCCCATTTGCTTCATCGAAATAGCGCGAGGTGTATTTATTGGGGTGCTCAGGGTTGTACGGGCGGCCAGTGTTTAAATGGCTATAATAGACGGGAATTTGCCCCACGGAGCGCGGAAATGAAACCGGCAGTTTACCGGAAGGGTTATAATCGCCAAACAGCACGTCGGCGATGGCATTTCCCCCTTCGGTGCCCGCAAACCAGGTTTCCAGCAGCGCATCTGCCTGGCTGTTCTCTTCCACCAGCGACAGCGGACGCCCGTTCATCAGCACCAGTACCAGCGGTTTGCCGGTTGCTTTCAGCGCCTTAATCAAATCGCGCTGACTCTGAGGTATCCCAATCGAGGTCCGGCTTGACGCTTCATGCGCCATGCCCTGCGCTTCCCCGACCACGGCTACAACAACGTCCGCGCCGCGCGCTGCGGCAACGGCCTCATCAATCATCGTCTGCGCCGGGCGTGAGTCTACCTGAATGGCTTTCTCGTAAAGATTAAGGAAATCGACAATGCCTTTGTGGTTGCTGACGTTAGCGCCTTTCGCATAGATAATTTTTGCGCTGTCGCCGGCAACATTGCGAATGCCCTGCAATACGGTCACCGTTTGCGCGATAACGCCTGCGCCAGACCAGCTTCCCATCATGTCCCGCTGGCTATCCGCCAAAGGGCCGATAACGGCAATAGTACCGTTTTTCTTCAGCGGCAGCGTATGCAGGCGGTTTTTCAGCAAAACGAGGCTTTCACGGGCGACGCTGCGGGCCTCTTCACGGTGCAGGCGGCTTTCGGCAAAGGTATTTTCAGGATCGCTCTGTTTCGGCCCAAGATGCCGGTAGGGATCGTTAAATAAACCCATGTCGTATTTAACATTCAGTACGTGGCGCGCAGCGTCATCCAGCTCCGCCATACTCACATCGCCGCTTTTAATCAGCCCGGGAAGGTATTTGCTGTAATACTCATCGCTCATACTCATATTGATGCCGGAAGTTAACGCAACGCGCACCGCGTCTTTAGGATCTTTCGCCACACCGTGGTTAATTAATTCTTTTATCGCACCGTGATCGGAAACGGTGATACCGGTGAAGCCCCACCGTTTACGCAGGATATCTTTTAATAGCCAGGGGTTGGCAGAAGCAGGCGTACCATTCAATGAATTGAGCCCAACCATTACAGCGCCGCTGCCGGCATCCAGCGCAGCTTTATAAGGCGGCATATAGTCATTAAACAGGCGCTGCGGGCTCATATCTACCGTATTGTATTCTTTGCCCCCTTCTACCGCGCCGTAAGCGGCATAGTGTTTCACACTGGTCATTACGGAGTAGCGATCTGCCGGACTTTTGCCCTGCATCGATTCCACCATCGCCCGCCCCATGATTGACGTGAGATAGGTATCTTCACCAAATCCTTCAGAAACGCGGCCCCAGCGCGGATCGCGCGAGATGTCCACAATCGGCGCCCAGGTCATATTCAGCCCGTCATCCGCGGCTTCATACGCAGAAATTCGCCCGGCGACCCGCACCGTTTCCGGATTAAAAGTAGAAGCTAGCCCCAGGCTAATGGGAAACACTGTCCGCTGGCCGTGTATCACATCAAAGGCAAAAAAGAGCGGAATTTTCAGGCGGCTAAGCGACATCACCTGATCCTGCATTGCTCTGATATCCGGGCGCGTGACGGTATTAAATATTGCACCTACCTGCCCTTTCTCAATCATATCGCGAATAGCTTCTTTCGGATTATCCGGACCAACGGTGATAAGGCGAAGCTGACCTATCTTTTCATCAACGGTCATCTTTTTCAGCAAATCGCTAACAAAAGCGTCGCGCGCCCGGGGCGTTAGCGGATGTTCGCCGAAGAAGTCTTCTGCCAGCGCGGGTTGCAGCACCAGCGCGGCGGCTACGCCTGCGGATAAAAGCCATTTCATGCGGTACACTCTCTCATTATGCGGCCAGCGCCCGACCGCCTCGTCCTGAAGGGATAAGCAGTGTGCCATAAGCCACCGGGAGTAAGAACCGTTATCTGTTGATTTTCCGGCGACTTGGTGGTCAATACTGCTATTCTAAACCTGATATCGATAATGCGCCCGGACGCGACTTTATACACGTGCTTCTGGCCTTATAATGTACCCTACAAATCGCCTTACCATAAGGAATGGAACATGTCCCGTACCCAGAAAACCGACAGCGCCGCTTTAATTGCCGAACTGACCCGGTTTGTCGGCGCAGCTCATATATTGACTGACGCTGCGAAAACCGCCCGCTATCGACGTGGTTTTCGATCCGGCGAAGGCGATGCGCTGGCGGTGGTCTTTCCCGGCACGCTGCTCGAAATGTGGCGCGTACTTAAAGCCTGCGTCGAAGCGGATAAAATCATCCTTATGCAGGCCGCAAATACCGGCCTCACTGAAGGCTCTACTCCAAATGGCAATGATTACGATCGGGAAATCGTAATTATCAGTACCCTGCGCCTCGACAAACTGCAGCTTCTGGGCGGCGGAAATCAGGTGCTCGCTTTCCCCGGCACTACGCTCTATTCACTGGAAAAAGCGCTGCGCCCGCTGGGCCGCGAGCCGCACTCGGTGATCGGATCTTCATGCATCGGCGCTTCGGTTATCGGCGGCGTCTGCAATAATTCCGGTGGTTCATTGGTTCAGCGCGGCCCGGCTTACACCGAAATGGCGCTGTTTGCCCATATTGATGCAAAGGGTAACCTGAGTTTGATTAACCACCTCAGTATCAACCTGGGCGACACGCCGGAACAAATACTCAGTAAACTGGACGATGAGCGTCTGGCGGAAACCGACATCCTTCACGACGAGCAGCACAAAGCCTCCGCGCAGGATTACATTGAGCGGGTACGCGATGTTGAAGCCGATACCCCCGCTCGCTACAACGCCGATCCTAGCCGCCTGTACGAGGCCTCGGGCTGCGCCGGTAAACTCGCCGTATTCGCAGTGCGCCTGGATACTTTCCCAACGGACAAAGAGCAGGCAGTTTTTTATATTGGCACCAATCAACCGCAGGTACTCACCGAGATCCGCCGCCACATTCTCGCTAGCTTTGACAATGTGCCGGTTGCCGGGGAGTATATGCGCCGCGATATTTACGATATCGCTGAACGCTACGGAAAAGACACTTTTTTAATGATAGATAAACTCGGCACCGACAAAATGCCGTTTTTCTTTACCTTAAAAGGCCGCGTCGATGCGCTACTGGAACGCGTTCCCTTTATCAAACCCCACTTTACCGATCGCTTTATGCAACGACTCGGATACCTGTTCCCGGCGCATTTACCGCCGCGCATGAATCAGTGGCGCGAAAAATATGAACACCATCTGCTATTAAAAATGTCCGGCGCCGGCATCGCAGAAGCGCGCGACTGGCTCACCGACTATTTTAAAACCGCCGACGGCGATTTCTTTGCCTGTACGCCCGAAGAGGGTACAAAAGCGTTTTTGCATCGCTTTGCCGCCGCCGGGGCCGCCATCCGCTACCATGCGGTACACGCCAATGAAGTGGAGGATATTCTGGCGCTGGATATCGCTTTGCGGCGCAACGATCGCGACTGGCTGGAACAGCTACCGCCGGAGATTAACGATAAACTGGCGTATAAACTGTATTACGGTCACTTTATGTGTCACGTTTTTCATCAGGATTACATCGTGAAAAAAGGGGTGGATACCCACGCGCTGAAAGAGGAAATGCTGGCGCTGCTACGCGAGCGCGGCGCGCAATACCCAGCCGAGCATAACGTTGGCCATCTCTATGAAGCGCCGGAAACGTTGCGCAATTTTTATCGGGCTAACGATCCCACTAACAGTATGAATCCCGGCATCGGTAAAACCAGCCGCCTGAAAAACTGGGGAGAATGCGGCTGCGGTCAGCCGCACGATAATGCGCAATCTGACGTGCAGGCGTAACGCAATTGCCGTAAAACGCCGCCTTCCCGGGAAGGCGGCGTTTATACACCACGGCGAGCAGAGTAAAAACCTGAAAACGATTATTGTCCTGCTGGATTAACGGTTGTACATCGGCGCTGCCGTGCCTCCCTTCACCGATAACACCCTGCTGAAAACGTTTGCTACCGTGCGGTTAATTTGCCGGTGTTGGCCTGGCAGACAGGGACAAATCCGTGCCCGTAATGGATTAGTAAATTATTTACTTCCGGCAAGCGTAAGCGACTCAGCCGCCCGCTGCTGTTTATACGCCAGCGCCGACGCCGGCACCGGTTTCACTTCACCGGTTTCCAGCCAGGTGCGCAGCCGGCTGGCATCGGCGAAATGGGTATATTTGCCGAAAGCGTCCATCACCACCAGCGCCACCGGGCGCTGCTTAATCAAGGTGCGCATCACCAGGCAGTGCCCCGCCGCGTTGGTAAAACCCGTTTTGGTTAGCTGGATATTCCAGTTATCCCGATAAACCAGATGATTGGTATTGCGAAAAGGCAGCGTATAAGCGGGATGGCTAAACGTCGCCATCTCTTCACGCGTGGTGCTAAGCTGCCCTATCAGCGGGTATCGCTTAGTCGCAATCAGCAATTTTGTCAGATCGCGGGCGGTTGACACATTTTGCTGTGACAGCCCCGTCGGCTCGACAAACCGCGTATGCGTCATACCTAACGCCTGTGCCTTCGCATTCATCGCCCGAATAAACGCGTCGTAGCCGCCGGGGTAATGATGAGCAAGACTGGCCGCTGCGCGATTTTCCGAAGCCATCAGCGCCAGTAATAGCATATCTTTCCGGCTAATCTGACTGTTCAGGCGCACCCGGGAATAGACGCCTTTCATCTCCGGCGTGTGGCTAATATCTACCGCCAGTATCTCGTTAAGCGGCAAATGCGCGTCCAGCACGACCATTGCGGTCATGACTTTACTGATAGACGCGATTGGACGCACTAAATCAGGGTGGCTGGCGTACAGTACTTTATTAGTTGCAAGATCGACAATCATGGCACTGCCGGAAGCAATCTGCGGATGAGCAGCGGCGGCAGTTTGCACGGCGTTGGCCGCGAATACGCTAGCAGGGACTGTAGTGATGAGCGCCAGGCTCAACAGGGCAAAAAGACGTTTCGTCATGATGGGTTTCGCCGTTGGAAAATGAAATTCGCGTGCGCGCATCCATCCCAGCGTTTTTAGGAAGCGGGCGCCAGCATCATACTCCGGCGCTCGCCTCTGCGGCTACAGGTTAATCCCAATACCGGGTCATCTGGTGAATAAATCAACAACCCTTATCGCGTTTAAAACCACCGATAGCCGTATCCCCATAGCATCACCGTCAGCGCCAACAGTATTTCCAGCACTAAAACGCCTATCGCCAGCGTCGAACTGGAAAAACTCAGTCCTTCTTCCCGGCTTATCGTCAAAAAGGCGGGCACCCCGATATAAAGGAGATATCCCGTATACAGTAAAGCTACCGCACCCGCCAGTGCACACAGCCAGACCAGAGGGTATAAGGCAACGATGCCGCTCAGAAACAGCGGTGTCGCCACGTAGCCGGCGAATACACAGCAGCGCCCGAGTGAAGGCCGATGAAGATAGTGGCGCGCCATCCACCAAATAATGCGTCCCATTAGAGCAACGCCTGCCAGCATCAAAACATAAAACAGCGCAGCCAGCGCCAGGGCACTGGCGAAGGTGAGCCGGACATCATGCTCGGCACCAAAACGCCAGCCGATTTGCGTGGTACCAATAAAAGCGCAAATCACCGGGATCGCGGCCATCAAAAGTACGTGATGCAAATAATGGTGCGATACCGATTCATTTTCTCGTCTGATACTTTGTATTTCTTGAGCAGGATGAGAAAACAACCCCCATACATGGTTCATATAACCTCCCCGATGCGACGCAAAAATGAAGCAGGCAATGACGCTGCCTCCGAATCATGAACCTGCACCGTCAGTATGTTCCTTCAGTATAATGGGTAATCGACGGTCCGACGCGAAGCGCGAAAATTCTCCCTCCCGGCGTTCCGTTGAGGCTGCGATCGGTTTCAGGGTGTATTCTTAACCAACGATATTGATTAACAACCCGACGGATCCAATGGATATTAATAGCTTAATTACGCATTACGGCTACGCTGCGCTGATATTGGGTAGCCTGGCGGAGGGGGAAACCGTTACGTTACTCGGCGGTATCGCAGCACATCAGCGGCTGCTGTCACTACCGCTGACTATCATTTCTGTCGCGCTTGGAGGCATGATTGGCGATCAGTTACTTTATCTTGCCGGACGACGCTACGGCGAAACCATTCTCCAGCGCTTCCCGCGCTATCGCGGTAAAATTACCCGCGCGCGCCGCCTGATTAACCGTCACCCGTGGCTATTTGTTGTCGGTTCACGTTTTATGTACGGCTTTCGCATTGTCGGCCCCATCCTGATCGGTGCCAGCCGCCTGCCGCCCAAAATTTTTCTTCCACTTAATATTATCGGCGCCCTGGTATGGGCCACGCTGTTTACCCTGCTCGGCTATATGGGCGGCGAAATCATCACCCCGTGGCTTCATATGTTTGATAAACATATGAAGCTGTTATTCTGGCTCGGGCTGGCTATCGCCGCGGTATGGCTGGTGCGCCTGTGGCTAAAACGGCGCACTCACCGCCATACTGACGAAAATGGCTCAGAGGATAGCAGCGACAAAAATGGCTAACCCGACAGCAACGCAAACTATGCGATAAAACGCGGCGTAGCCCCGGCGCGCCAACTTCGTTTTTATGCCTGCCGATGGGTTTATGCGCGCATAAACCCATCGCCATAAGGCCCAACTGGCACCGGGGCGCCGCCGTGCGCCCCTATCATAATGCGTCCGCGTAGGCGGTAATCGCCTGCGCCACCGCGCGCGAGCTTTTTAAAGCCCGCACCACGGTAAATAGAGTCTCCGCCTGCGGGTAAGCTTTACGCAAATACCCAAGCCACTGTTTAATACGCGCCAGATGATACAGCCCGGTATCGCCCTGTTTTTCCAGCCGGGTATATTTGCATAAAAGCTGTACTACCTCAGGCCACGACATGGCCGGGGCATTATGTTTTACCACCTGCCCTAAATTAGGGATAGTCAGCGCCCCGCGCCCCAGCATTAGCGCCTCACAGCCGGTTGCCGCCAGGCACGCCTGCCCGCTGCGCCAGTCCCAGATTTCGCCATTGGCAATAACCGGGATGCGTAAACGCTGACGAATTTCACCGATTGCCGCCCAGTTAATGCAATCCGCCTTATAGCCATCCTCTTTGGTACGCCCGTGCACCACCACTTCGCTGGCTCCGCCCTGCTGTACCGCATCGGCAATTTCAACGCGCCGCGCGCTGCTATCCCAGCCGAGGCGCACTTTTACCGTGACCGGCAGCGCGGCGGGCACCGCTGCGCGCATGGCGCTGACGGCGCGATAAATGAGTTCTGGCTCCCGCAGCAGAGACGCCCCGCCCCCGCTGCCATTCACTACCTTTGAGGGACATCCACAATTGAGGTCTACTCCCCACGATCCCAGCGCTATCGCACGCGCCGCATTTTCCGCCAGCCACTCCGGCGCCTGCCCCAGCAGTTGCACTCTAACGCGCGTGCCCGCAGAGGTATTACTGCCGTGGCGCAGTTCCGGGCAGATCCGATAGAATGCTTTTACCGGCAATAAGCTATCTACCACGCGCAAAAATTCCGTTACGCAGAGGTCATAGTCATTAACTTCACTCAATAATTCACGCACCAGAGGGTCGAGAACGCCCTCCATCGGTGCCAGTAGTACCCGCATGGTTTCTGCCCGCACGCTAAAAAGGCGCTCATAGTAGCCTAATTTTTAGGGTGGTAAAAAGCACGGCTTTGATCAGTCGTCGCCTGCAAACCTGTCATAGAAATTCGAGTATCGGTGCCGGGAGGGAGTGATCGGCCTGCGCGTGCGTCCGGCATGGCTTAACCTTATTTCAGAAATACGTTAATAATTCAGCTGGCAGGAGCGCGCTAATACCGCCATCTTTTATGACACTGTGTCTCTGCCGATAAATTCACGACAGTAAAACACTTCACTGCCACTGGCGCCGCATACGGCCTCAGCGCAAAGGTAACTCACCGTTATGCCAGCATAAACTACACTGACAATATCCTTTGCCACCTTGCAATCTCGGGTAAAACCGACCAGACATAATAAGAGGGTTATGGAAATACATTATGTGATCGGTAGCACAAAAAAAAATTTAATTGTATGATGAATGCATTCTCCGAAGGACATTCCGCTATGCGTAATATGTTGACCATCGTCTGGCAGTATTTACGAGCTTTTGTGCTGATCTACGTCTGTCTTTATGCGGGGATCGCGCTGGCTGCGCTGCTACCCATCACGATCCCCGGCAGTATTATCGGTATGCTGCTACTGTTTTTGCTCCTGTCTTTTCAAATCCTGCCGGCAAAGTGGGTACAGCCCGGCTGCCATCTGCTGATTCGCTATATGGCCCTGCTGTTCGTACCCATTGGCGTCGGTGTCATGCAATATTTTGATTTACTACGCGCCCAGTTTGGACCAATTGTCGTGTCCTGCATCATAAGTACGGTCATTGTCATGCTGGTGGTGAGCTGGAGTTCACATCTGGTACACGGCGAACGTCAGTTATTTAGCCGCAATAAGGTAAAAAACAAATGATGGAAAATATTTGGTGGTCGCTACCGATAACGCTCATCGTTTTTTTTGCAGCGCGCCGTCTGGGCGGATGGTTAAAAATGCCGCTGCTCAATCCGTTACTGGTCTCAATGGTCATTATCATCCCTTTTTTACTGGTCAGCGGGCTTTCGTATGAGCGCTATTTCAGCGGCAGTAAAGTACTCAACGATCTACTCCAGCCCGCCGTTGTAGCGCTGGCGTTTCCGCTGTATGAACAGATCCATCAAATTCGCGCGCGCTGGAAGTCGATTATCACTATCTGCTTTATTGGCAGCATAACGGCGATGGTCACCGGAAGTGCCGTAGCGCTGATGCTCGGTGCCACGCCGCAGATAGCCGCCTCTATTCTCCCCAAATCTGTCACAACGCCGATTGCAATGGCCGTGGGCGGTAGCATCGGTGGTTTACCGGCAATTAGCGCCGTGTGCGTCATTTTTGTCGGGATTTTAGGCGCAGTGTTCGGACACACTATGCTCAATGCGATGAAAATCACTACCAAAGCCTCACGCGGGCTGGCGATGGGCACCGCCTCGCATGCGCTGGGTACCGCCCGCTGCGCCGAGCTGGATTACCAGGAAGGCGCGTTTGGCTCGCTGGCACTGGTTATCTGCGGGATTATGACCTCAATAATGGCGCCTTTCCTGTTTCCCTTAATCCTGCGTTTTTTTGGCTAACCGTAGCCAATATTGCGCTATCGGCTCTCACGGTTGTGAGATTTCATTTATTGCACTAATAATGAGATAAAGATCACGTATAGCGCTGAAGCGGCACCGTAAACTACGGAGCCATTTTTGGTGTTGAGGTCTATCATGCATCCACGTTTTAAGCACACCGTCGCGCAGCTTCCCGATGTTCTGCGGCCATTATTGGTCCCCAGGCTCAGTGACCCGCATTTTTCAGGAATGTTTAGCGCCAGCGAGGTGAAAGCGCTGGAAACCGCCAGCGGGTTTGATGAAACCGCACTGGCCCTGGCGCTGTTACCGGTAGCCGCCGCCTGCGCCAGGGCTCCGATATCGCATTTTCAGGTGGGTGCCATCGCCCACGGCGTCAGCGGCAACCTCTGGCTGGGCGCTAATATGGAATTCCCCGGCAGCACGCTGCAGCAAACCATCCATGCGGAACAAAGCGCGATTTCACACGCCTGGACCTGCGGCGAACGCCGGCTTCGTGCGGTAACGGTCAACTACACGCCGTGCGGCCACTGCCGGCAATTTATGAATGAACTGAACAGCGGCGTCGGGCTGATAATCCAGTTACCTGAGCGACAGCCTGCTCCCCTTAGCGCTTATTTACCTGAGGCTTTTGGACCGGAAGATCTCGGGGTGCAAACGCGGTTAATGGACAGCGAGCCTCATGTATTTATGCTGCAGGGCGATGCGCTGAGCCAGGCCGCAATCGCCGCCGCCAGCCGCAGCCACGCTCCCTACAGTCACTCTCCGTCCGGCGTCGCGCTGGAAATGAAAGACGGCACGCTATTTAGCGGCAGCTACGCGGAAAGTGCGGCCTATAACCCTTCACTGCCGCCGCTGCAGGTGGCGCTTAACGTTATGTATCTTAACGGTTATACAGAGCAGGCGCTGGGCCGCGTACTGGTAGCCGAACGCGCAGATGCCGCGCTGACCCAGTGGGACGCCAGCATCGCATTATTGCGCAGCCTGGGCTGCCATAATGCCGATCGTTTATTACTGGAATCTTCGCCGCGATGAAATTTGCCGCAACCGCACCCGGTTATGTTGCACGGTTTACGTGGATAAAGTAGCCTTGAAGCTCCTTACTCTTCCCGGTGTCAGGTATCTAACTCTATGTTGAAGCGTCTGTTTTACGGTCTGCTGGCTTTGATAGCCCTGGCGCTTATTTCCGCGCTGGCGCTGGACCGCTGGATCAGTTGGAAAACGGCGCCCTACGTCTATGATGAAATACAGGATCTTCCCTGGCGCCAGGTTGGCGTGGTGCTCGGCACCGCAAAATATTATCGCACCGGCGTTATTAATCAATATTACCGCTATCGCATCCAGGGCGCGATTAACGCCTATAACAGCGGTAAAATCAGTTATCTGCTGCTGAGCGGGGATAACGCGCAGCAAAGCTATAACGAACCGATGACCATGCGTAAAGATTTAATCGCTGCGGGCGTTGACCCTACCGATATCGTGCTGGATTATGCCGGTTTCCGGACCCTGGACTCGATTGTCCGAACCCGTAAGGTCTTTGACACCAACGACTTTATTATTATTACCCAGCGCTTTCACTGCGAGCGCGCGCTGTTTATCGCCCAGCATATGGGAATTCAGGCCCAGTGCTACGCGGTGCCGTCACCGAAAAATATGCTTACGGTACGCCTGCGCGAGTTTGGCGCTCGCCTCGGCGCGCTGGCAGACCTGTATATTTTCAAGCGCGAACCGCGCTTTCTCGGGCCGCTGGTACCCATCCCATCGCATCGGGAAATCCCACAGGACGCCCAGGGTTATCCGGCAGTGACTCCTTCGCAGTTGCTGGAACTCGAAAAGAAACAAAATTGACAGCAGCGGGGGCCAGTTCCCCGCTTTCACGCAGTGTCACAGCGAATAAACTCCCAGGCCTGCCGGCGGCAAACACCCTCAATAAGTAGCTTATCCACGGTGCCCACCTGCCGCTGACTACTTTTTCCGCGCATATTTTAACGAGTCCAGCGCCACCGCGAAGATAATAATCGCGCCCTTAATAATATATTGCCAGTAAGGATTGACGCCGATATAAGTGAGGCCGTAGTTAATCACCGTAAAGATAATTACCCCGGTGACTACGCCAAAGACCGTGCCTACGCCGCCGCTGAATGAAACGCCGCCGACCACGCAGGCGGCAATGGCATCCAGTTCATACATAAACCCGAGGTTATTGGTCGCCGATCCAACGCGCCCGGCCTCCAGCATGCCGCCGAACGCATAAAATACGCCGGACAGCGCGTAAATCATCAATAAGTTCAGCCCCACGTTGACGCCGGACACTTTTGCCGCTTCCGGGTTGCCTCCGATAGCAAAGATATTTTTCCCAAACCGGGTTTTATTCCATAGCACCCAGACAAACGCGATGGCCGCCAGCGCATAAAAGGTAATGTAGGAAAGTCGAAAATCTCCCATTGCAATTACGCCCTGGGTAAAATGAGAAAATCGGCTATCAAACCCGGAAACCGGCGACGCGCCGACATAGTCGTAGTACAGGGAGTTAATACCATACACAATAATCATGGTGCCCAGCGTGGTGATAAAGGGCGTGACGTGAAGATACGCAATCACCAGCCCGTTGATGAGCCCAATCACCGCCCCCACCGCACAGACAATCAGGATAACCAGCGCAATCGGCATGGTCTGCATATCCGGGAACACTTTATTAATATTGTCCATAGACTGTAACAGCGTTGCCGCTATCACCGCCGCCAGGCCAACCTGGCGCCCGGCGGACAGATCGGTACCCTGAGTGACAATCAGCCCGGCCACCCCGAGCGCGATAATAATGCGCACCGAAGACTGGGTCAGAATGTTACTGAGATTCAGCAAGCTTAAAAACGTCGGGTCCTGAAAAATAATGATGGCTAACAGCACCAGCAGCACGACATAAATTCCACCTTCTTTTATATACGTCAGAACGTGTTTTTTTGTTAATGCGCTCATGAGCGTCCCCTGAAGTTAAAGATGCAAAGATGCGAGGCGCAAAATGTCATTTTGCGTGGTGTTTTTGGTCTCGACGATGCCGGCGACCTGGCCGTTGCTCATCACCAGAATACGGTCGGTAATCCCCAGCAATTCCGGCATTTCAGAAGAAATTGTTACCAACGGTGCAAAACTGATCCACCCCAGCGGTTGAAAACTGATCCA
>CALYPF010000134.1 GCA_945271245.1 uncultured Enterobacteriaceae bacterium
AGGAGCTGGTTTTAAGTTGTGGGGGCGCTTATATAAAGCTTAGCGGCGGGAATATTGAACTGGGATGCCCGGGAAATATTTTGCTGAAAGCGACCAATGTTAATCAGACCGGTCCTGCCAGTTTAGATACACCGCCGGTGACTTTCCCTAAAGGATATGGCGGAACTTTTACCGTAACCGATCCCGAATCAGGGGATATCAAACCATTCACCAGTTATAAAGTAACGTCTCCTGATGGTGAGATATTTGAAGGAATATCTGACTCGTCAGGGAAGACCGCACCGCTTTACACATCGATGCCTGGCAACGTAAACATTGAATTTCCACGTGAGCAAAAGGATGAAGGGCCTGGGCATTGGGTTACTATTGACCATGATTATCATGGGTTGAAAAATACTGCAATTATGGCAATCAATCGCTTAACCTCTATGGGAGATGAAGGACGTGTTTTTGGTTCTGAAGGAAAGGACTATATGAATACGAAAAGAGATAAAATTCAGGAATGGCAGCCTTTGCCATCTGATGCCGCCGACGAGACAGTTCAAAAATCAGCAGTACATCGCTATGGAGAGCAGAGAAAAGTAACGCAAACTTTCCTGGAAGGTGACGATGCCTGGGCTATTACAGGCCAGTCGTGGTACTGGCAACCAACTACCGCTGATGATGTCTATGAGGGAAGTAAATGAAAGTTTTCTTAAAACGGAATCGTGTATTGTATTTTTGGGCTATGTTTGACCTCTTTTACATTGTCAGATTTGGTTGGTTGAATATCTCTCAGGGCCGAATTCCTTTAGTTGATGATATATTATCTTTTAGCGATATCTATCCGCAGCAAGGAGTGTATTCGCTAATCCTTTTTTCATTCTCATTGCTGCTTAACATATCAATTATCTTTTCTGCTGTAATATTCTTAAAAAAGTGGAAGTATGCAAATTGGATAGTCTATGTTCAAACGCCATTCAGGTTGTTCTTCATGATTCCTTCTATATCGATATTGCCATGGGTGTTTAAATCTATGTCAGTCAAGGCTGGAGTGATATTTTTTGCTGCTGTGTTCATCTCAGAGATAATAAAGATTGGAACATTTTATCTAACAAGAAAAGAGAGCCAATAAGTTTGTTATTAAACCTGGATAAGGAGGGATGTTTATGGCAGGCAGTTCATTAGTGACATCTGTGACGCATACAGAAGCAAAAGCTACAGCGGGAAAGCAGAAACCGTATTGGGTAGAATTCCAACTTGTAGATGAACAGAACGAGCCAGTGGCTAATATGCCATGGACTGTTGAAAGTGCTCATCCTGTTTCCGGGCCGGTGGAGGGATTCACTTATTCTGGTCAGAGCGATGCTGACGGGCTAATCAGGGTCGACATGCCGCACGGTCTGGAGCTGAGGCTGACGTTAGATGGCAATCAGCTGGCTACGGAAATGGAAAAACGTGCCTTACGCGTTAGTCGCGATGCGGAAAATGATTCTATTGTGCGTCCTGAAACTGAAGAGAAAGGATATATCTGGCATTATGCCGTTATCGGTGAACTTTGCCGGACGCTTCCATCTGTTGAGTTAAGAGACGGGGAAGTTTGGCCGCCATTTCATTTCCCTCAGAATAAAATTATGACAGGGGTGGTAATAAGAACCAATCAACTTGAAAAGCGACACGTTATTGAAATATGCCCCTTCAGAGTCTGGGAGCTTGTTCTGCATCATCAAAAGGAATATTCCATTGCAAATGGAATTAACCTTGGGGCAGCAGCAACGCTTGCTTATGCAGATGACAGCTCTCTGGATACGGTGTCAATTACGCGCTTTTTTATTAACCAGTGTCAGGATCTTTCTCACTTGCCTCAGCTTTATAAAGACGGCTCTGCATGGAATACTCTGGTACAGGATATTCCCTTCAGCGATCGGTATTATCCTCCGGTGTTTATGGATACCTCACGTGATACTTCGCCTAAGATAGATAAGAAGAATTCACAGGAAATAGCACAAACAGTAGTCGATACTGCTGCAACAGAGGCAGACGGTGATACGCAGCTTTATTATGTCTATAACGCGGATAAGGTGATCGTTGCCTGGCGTGGAACAGCCAGCTTGTTTGATGTGGGAACTGACCTTGCGTTCAGGCCGGTTAATTCTGAAATCTGTGATAAAGATAAAACGCAATGTACTGGCTTACTGCCCGCTGGAAAAGTACATACCGGTTTCTGGAGTGGATACAGAAGAATTGATAAAAAATTTAGTAAAGAAATATCAAAGTTGGAGCAATTGGCCGGTGAGCGGGATTTGTTTATTTGTGGTCATAGCTTAGGTGGCGCATTGGCATTAATTCATTCGGCAAAATTGAAAAATATCAATCCAGTTCTTTACACCTATGGAATGCCGCGAACCTTTACTCGTGATGCCGTAATGCAGTTATCGGAGATTACTCATTTCCGTCATATCAATGATAACGACCCGATTCCAGCCGTACCTGCGGAAGCCAACCTGGATAATGAACTATACAACCTATGGGGATGGTTGGGGGGAACACTGGGCTTTTTCTGGTCAGTGGGTGAACTTCTCGCTTACCAGATGGTTGCCTGGGGAGATTGCTTCTGGCACCACGGTAATACGGTGGCCTTTCTCACCGTCACCCAGAGCAGGGAGTGGAAAGAGTGTAAGAGAGACATGCCAACGCCGGCAGGGTGTATTCCTATCAGAAATTCACTTCCTCTAAAGGCTAAACTTTACCTGGTGCCTGCGCTGGCGGAACAGGAGATGCAGCAGGCTGGACAGCAGCAAAAAGAGTTTAAAGCGTCATTAACACAGGCAGACCTGACTGACTTTTTCCCCAAAGGCAGTAATCCGGACCGAGGTGCTAATGTAAATATTTTTGAACATTTTATGACCTCCTATATGCCCTATATGTATAACAAGGTGTTAGAGCTGATTGATAATGCCGGGATAGTGGAAAAGCGTACCTTTACTGAGCATCGTTATAACGTTGATTCATTCAGGGAGCAGATGGAAGAAAATAAAAATGGCATACCGGAGAAAGAGTTAGCAAGAAATAACATCTTTCTGGGTATAGAAGGGCTGCTTGGCGTATCGCTTTCCCCTACGTTGTCCATGCCGTCTGGCAACGATACGCTTTTGCGGTTTGCTCAATACGGAGAAGAGGTAATGGAAAATGTATAATCAATCAAAACTTATTCTACTTTCCCTGGTGTTGTTTTCCTCGGCGGGTTGCAGCATAAGTCGGGCCGTAAATAAAGCATTATCTCCACCGGCCGATACAAAATGGGTCAATATTGAAGTAAAAAATCCGTCTCAGTATACGAAACCGTTTCCGCTTGAGGTCAGATACATCTCGTATGAATGCATGAAAAAGAGAATCAGTGGATTTGATGGCTCAGTTATCACGGAGCCAAGCTATAACGTTATTGGGATCCCCATGCAGCAAGAGAGCGGGGATATCTGGAAAGCAAAGGTTGCTATGACCGGTGGTGGCTCGTGTAAATGGACGTTGAGTGCGGTCAATTTAGGTATCGAGTATATAGACGCAACACATCTTGGCAAAGATCTTGTACCTGGTACTGCCGTAGGGGTGTCACTCGCTTTTGACAATGATGCTTCTCGTAATGGGCAATATAAGGCTGTACATGGAGATTTGAAGTTATCGCCGAAATACTATCCTTATATAATAAGGTGGAGGTTAATTCGTAATAGAAATGATTTAACTCTTTTAGGTGCTCAGGACTTTTTCTTATATCATGTTGTTGATGTGAGTAATATTTCATTTGAACCATTGATCGATGAAGGCAAGATCACTCAGTATATTGAGCCAGAAAAGAAAATAAAGGGTGTTCACTCTAAAATAATATATCCAGATGGCAGTATTGTTTCCGATGGGACTGTATTTCCTGACTTTGATAAAATCGATAAGATGAATGTGGGTAAATGATAATAGACGGATGTTGCGTTTAAGGTGTATAGGGTTAAATTAACTATCACGCTTATGCATCGGCTTTACTCTTTTATGATTTGCTCAATACGAAGAAAAGGTGATGGAAAATGTATAGCCGATCAAAACTTATTCTACTTTCCCTGGTATTGTTTTCCTCGGCGGGTTGCAGCATAAGTCGGGCCGTAAATAAAACGTTATCTCCACCGGCAGATACAAAATGGGTCAATATTGAAGTAAAAAATCCGTCTCAGTATACGAAACCGTTTCCGCTTGAGGTCAGATACATCTCGTATGAATGCATGAAAAAGAGAATCAGTGGATTTGATGGCTCAGTTATCACGGAGCCAAGCTATAACGTTATTGGGATCCCCATGCAGCAAGAGAGCGGGGATATCTGGAAAGCAAAGGTTGCTATGACCGGTGGTGGCTCGTGTAAATGGACCCTGAGTGCGGTCAATTTAGGTATCGAGTATATAGACGCAACACACCTTGGCAAAGATCTTGTACCCGGTACAGCGGTAGGTGTGACGCTTGCTTTTGATAATGATGCTTCGCGTAATGGCCAATTCACCTTCTCTACAGGTGACTTAAATATTTCACCTAAATATTATCCATATATTCGAGAAAGGAAAATAGCAGAGAAAACAAAATCACTTTCTTTGTTAGGGAAAAACAATTTCCTTTCTTATAGAGTGTCTGAATTTAGTAATATTTATTTTTACCCTGAAATTGATGAGGTGAAGGTTGTTAAGTATATAGAGCCAGAAAAAATCGATGGTGTGTACTCCAAGATAATTTATCCGGACGGAAGTGTTGCTCCTGAAAGAACTCTCTTCCCTGATTTTGATAAAGTTGACAAGATGAAAATCAATTGATTGTTTTTTATCGAGAGTGAAATATGGCAAAAGGTCTGGTTTTACTTGGTGACAAAACGTCTCATGGTGGGAAAGTAATTTCCGCCTCTTCCGCTATTACAGTCGACGGAAAAAAAGCAGCATTAGTCGGCGACATGGTGAGTTGCCCGATTGAAGGTCATGGCACAAATCCAATTGTAGAAGGTTCACCGAATCGCACTTTCAATGGTCGTGCTGTTATTGTCGATGGTTGTAAGTGCCAGTGTGGCTGTACGGTCATTTCAAGTGTGCAGAACAGCACGGTAGGATAATCAATGGGCTGGGAAAGGACGAAAGCAGCGACAACGGAATTGCCACCTGAGCCGTCGTTTTTGGGGTGGCTGATGGCAGGTGGTGTTGCTGCTGTTGTGGGTATTTTGCTGTTTATGTTGCATGCGTCAGGCATGGTTAAGACACTGGCTACATTCAATATCTGGTGGCTGGCAATCAGCCCCATGATTGGCTGGTTATTCCTGTTTTGTCTGCGTGGCTGGCTATGGGGAAAAACGGTTGATGAACACCGTTTTTTGCTAAAGGAAGCTGAATACGGGCAGCAGCAGTGGGAATCCTGGGCAGGGCGTTATCTGGCGGTGCTTGGCAGCAGCATTCTGTTGCCGTCAGGTGTGACGTCTGATGCTATCGCGAAATCAGAGGCATCAGGCGCGCCGCAACTTCTTTCACTGACCAGTCATTTTGGTGCTCAATCCGTAACTTTCGGCTCTCTGTTAGAATTGGGGCTGGCTGGTGTGCAGAACGCAATCGCGACACTACCCGTTACCGTGCCGCTTAATGTTACTGTTGTAAGCGACAGCAATTCTGCGGAATCTCACTCTCAATTTCATAAAATCTGGGGAAATCTATATCCCGATCGCACTATCTCTGGTTCCGTTTCTTTTTGTGAAACCCTGTCTTTTGCCTGGGTTGAAGAGCGTCTTAAAAACCCGGTTCTGGATATCGATTTGATCCTGGTAATACAGCAGCATGGGGCCGGGCGATATTCCGATGCGCTGGCGAGTATGCTGCTTACCAGCGATGATGTGGCTGAAAAATATCAGCTTCCCCATTCTGCCCGTATTCTGCGGCCGATGCCGCTGGATATGGTTCATTTCAACGCTGATATGGGATTGTTTCTGGAAACACAAACGATCGCCTGTCAGACATCAAACGTGTTTTGTGACTATGGGCACTGGAATGACTGGTTTGCTGATCTAATGACTGCGTCTCAATCGCATCAGACGACGTGGGTGCCCCAGGAGATTGATGTACTGGAAAAATATAACGGTATTCCGGGGGGTGGTAGTGCATGGCTTTTAGCCGCATTGCTCTCCGATATCACATTGGTTGGTCAGGTACCTGTTTTAGGCCTGTTTACTTCCGGAACTGACCGTTTTGTCAGTACCGTTACTTCAGGGAGCAATAATAATGACGCCGGTTAGTTCATGGAGCAGAGGAGGGCTTGCCGGCATCGTAGCCCTGATCTCACTCGCTATACTGGGCTTGATCCTGCATTTTGGTCCTCAATATGGACTTGATACACGCCTGAAACAGGCGATGGCATTTGTGGTTATTTGGCTTATGCTGCTGATTATTCGCTACACGCCGTTTATGTTCAGGTTTATGCGGGAAAAGTACCATCGCTGGCAGGAGCAGAAAAACAGTGCGTTACCTTCTGATGAATCAAGGGTTGCCCGGACTCCGCCACGCAACGTCACTGTTGATACCATCCGTGACGCCATGCGTAACCTCTACGGTCGGTGCTGGGGACGTAAAACACGCATTCTGCTGGTCACTGGGACCATATCTGAGGTGGAGCAGTTGACTCCGGGTCTTACGGGCCAGCTCTGGCAGGAAGACCGCGGCACACTGTTGCTGTGGGGCGGTGACCTCAATACCCCAGCCGACAGTGCCTGGCTGACCGCGCTGCGCAAACTGCGCCGCCGCCCGGTGGATGGCCTGGTGTGGGTCACCTCGGCTTTTGACCAGTTCTCAGCGCCTGGGCTGGAGCAGCCGCTACCGGTACCTTCAGAAAGCACCATGGATTCCCTGTCTCATGCTATCAGCGCGCGTATGGATACGCTTGGCTGGAAACTCCCCCTCTACGTATGGTCCCTGCACCCGCGCGCCGGTCAGCCGGAAGGCCGCACCGTGCAGGCGACAGGCTGTCTGCTGCCTGCCGGTTGTCGTACCGAAGGACTGGCAGAACAACTTTCTGCCCTGACGTCAGATTTGACCTCGCAGGGTCTGCAACAGACTTGTGATGATGTTAAACACAACTTCCTGCTGACGCTTGCCGACCAGTTCATTCGTGAACCGGAGAGCGTGACTGCGCCATTGTCGGTGATGCTAAACCCGTATCGCCCACTGCCGCTGGCCGGATTGGTGTTCAGCCAGCCTTCTGCCGGTGCTGTACGTGGCGTGCAGCATCACTGGGGTATGGATAAACGCTGGGATGTGCTGCCTGAATCTGTCCGGATGCTGCCTGTCGGACTGCGTCCGCGCAAACCGGGCATTCCATGGCGTAAAGTGTTTGCATCGGTTGTCGCCCTGGCGATGATGGGCTGGGCTGTGTGGATGGGCATCGCGTATGTCACCAACCGCAGCCAGATTGACGGTGCTAATGTACAGGCCGCACTTGCCGCCCGACAGAATCAGCCGCTGGAGCAGCGCCTGCATGCCCTGTCTGAACTGCAGAAAACCCTGGCTCGTTTGCAATACCGTTCAGAGCATGGCGTGCCGTGGTACGAGAAGGCCGGGCTGAGCCAGAACAACGCCCTGCTGGCGGCACTCTGGCCGCGTTATCAGGATAGCGCACTGCCGCTGTTGCGGGATGCATCTGCAAACCATCTGCAAAAACAGATTAATGCCTTTAATGCACTGCCGCCGGACAGCCCGCTGCGTGAGCAGATGGCAAAAAGTACCTATGACCAGCTCAAGCTCTACCTCATGCTGGCACGTCCGGAGCAGATGGACGCGGCATGGTTCAGCTCAGCTTTGCTGAACGACTGGCCGAAGCGTAACGGTGTGAAAGACGGTGTCTGGCAGGGGATGGCTCCGTCTCTGTTGTCGTTCTGGGGCGCTCAGCTGATTGCGCACCCGGAGTGGAAACTCCGTGCCGATGAGGGCATGGTCAGCCAGGCGCGTTCGCTGCTGGTTCGCCTGATGGGCGTGCGTAACAGTGAATCTACCCTGTACCAGAAGATGCTCTCTCAGGTTGCGCACCTGTATGTCGATATGCGCCTCGAAGACATGACCGGCGATACCGATGCTTCCCGCCTGTTCAGTACCACTGAAATTGTGCCGGGCATGTTTACCCGCCAGGCCTGGGAGCAGGCCGTACAGCCCGCTATCGAGAAGGTAGTGAAGGCGCGTCGTGACGAACTTGACTGGGTGCTCACGGACAGCAAGCGTCAGGTGAATAAACAGGACGAGACTTCGCCGGAAGTGCTGAAAAAACGTCTGACAGAGCGTTACTTCGCTGATTTCGGTGGTGCCTGGCTGGAATTCCTCAACAGCCTGCGCTGGAACCAGGCCGCGACGCTGTCGGATGCTATTGATCAGCTGACCCTGATGGCCGACGTGCGCCAGTCACCGCTGGTGGCGCTGATGAACACCCTCAATGTGCAGGGGCGCACCGGACAGACCGGCGAGGCGATTTCTGACTCCCTGGTGAAATCCGCGAAGAACCTGCTGGGCGGTGACAACAAAGATGTCATTGACCAGAGTGCTGGTGTCCATGGCCCGATGGATGCGACCTTTGGCCCGGTGCTGGCGCTGATGGATAAAAGTAACACCGGGGCGCAGGCGTTGAGCCTGCAGTCATATCTGACCCGCGTGACGCAGGTCCGTTTGCGCCTTCAGCAGGTGACCAACGCCGCCGACCCGCAGGCAATGACTCAGACCATTGCCCGGACGGTATTCCAGGGAAAAGCCGTGGACCTGACCGAAACCCGCGATTACGGCAGCCTGGTTGCGGCCGGGCTCGGTCAGGAGTGGAGCGGTTTTGGCCGCACGGTGTTTGTGAACCCGATGGAGCAGGCCTGGCAGCAGGTGCTGACCCCGGCGGCCGGCAGCCTCAATGCCCAGTGGCAGCAGGCTGTCGTCAGTGAGTGGAATTCAGCGTTTGGTGGTCGCTATCCGTTTAATAATGTCAGCAGTGATGTCTCCCTGCCGCTGCTGGCTAAATACCTCAATGCCGATTCCGGGCGTATTGCCCAGTTCCTGCAGACCCGCCTCAAAGGCGTGCTGCACAAAGAGGGCAATCACTGGGTGCCGGACAGCATCAATTCGCAGGGGCTGACGTTTAACCCGGCATTCCTCAATGCCATCAACACCCTGAGCCATATCTCGGATGTGGCCTTCACGGAAGGCAACGCCGGGATGAACTTTGAGCTGCGGCCGGGCACTGCCGATGGTGTGATGCAGACCGACATGATTATCGACAGCCAGAAGCTGACCTATATGAACCAGCTGCCGGCGTGGAAGCGCTTCACCTGGCCTGCAGATACCGAAGCACCCGGTGCGAACCTGAGCTGGATTAGCACGCAGGCGGGCACCCGTCAGTACGCAGATATTCCGGGGAGCTGGGGCCTGATTCGCCTGCTCGATAAAGCCAGCGTGAAAGCATATCCGGGCGTGGGAAGCAGTTACAGCCTGAGCTGGAAGGCCCAGGATGGTCGCATGCTTAATTACACCCTGCGAACCGAAGCGGGAGAGGGACCTCTGGTATTGCTGAAACTGCGTAATTTCCGCCTGCCTGAGACTATCTTCAGCACCACCGGTGTCGCAGTGGTCAGTGCAGCCAGTGATGCAGAGGAGGTTTACTGATGAGCACCCTTAATACCTTGCTGAACGCCTGCCAGGCTGAGCAGGCGCCACTGCTTGCGGCAACCCGTGAGCGCGTGGCGCAGTGGGATAACTGGCTGCAGCCGCTGTCCGGTTCATCGCCCGCTGGTGAAGACCCGGGCTATGATGATGACTTCCAGCAAATGCGTGAAGAGGTTAATAAACTCTCCGGGGCTGACACGGAGCTTATCTGCCAGCTTGCGGAGAAGTTACTCACCACCATCGCCAAAGACATTCGTGTCGCGACGTACTACTGCTGGGCAAAACTGCATCGGGAGGGTGAACAGGGGCTGGCAGAAGGACTCGAGCTACTGGCCGGTCTGCTGGCGCGCTTTGGAGCACAACTGCACCCGCAGCGTGACCGCAGCCGTAAGGCGGCGCTGGAATGGCTGGCGGGTTCGCGCGTGACCGATTCGCTCTCCCTGTACCCGGAAGTGGTCAGGAGCGATGCGATGCGTACCACCGGCGCGCTGTTGCTGATTGCGCAGCTTACCGAAAATGAGCCGGATGAAATACGCCCTGAACTGAACGCGCTGTACGGTGCCCTGGAAAGCCGTCTGCAGAAAGCGGGTGGTGTGGATGCGGTTGTGCCGCAGAACGCCAGTACCAGTGAAACCCCTTCGACGGCCAGTCACAACGGGGCCCCGGTTATCGGACGTATCACCTCCGGTCAGGATTTGCTGGCACAGGCCCGCACGCTCACCGAATATCTGCGTGAGCAGCCCGACGGCTGGCTGTCAGCGCACCATCTGATGAAAAGCCTGCGTCATGACACCCTGCGGGCCATTCCGGCCCCGGACGCACAGGGGCGTACCCGTATCGAACCGCCAAGAGCGGATCAGCGTGCGTTACTCAAACGCCTCTACCTGCAGCAAAACTGGGCTGAAATGCTGGAAACGGCCGACAGCACCTTTTCACGTGGTGCCAATCACCTGTGGCTGGATTTGCAGTGGTATATCCACCAGGCGCTGACGAAGTCGGGGCAGGAGACGCTGGCCGACATTATTGTCGCTGACCTGAAAGGGCTGCTGACCCGTCTGGCCGGGCTTGAAACGCTGGCGTTCAGTGACGGTACCCCCTTTGCGGATGAAGTGACGCTGAACTGGATCCAGCAGAGCGTGCTTGATACCACTGGTGGGTGGGACAACGATACGCCATCAACCCCGGCCACCGCCGGTAACGACGACATTCTGGCGCTGGAGTCGGAAGCCGTGGCGCTGGCCGACAGTGAAGGCCCGGATGCCGCGCTGGGCTGGTTGCAGACCCGGCCGGGCATGATCACCGATCGTCAGAGGTGGCTGTTGCGTCTGCTGATGGGACGCATTGCTGAGCAGTACGGTAAAAATGACCTGGCGGTGCACCTGTTTGCTGAGCTGGGTGAGCGTGCCCGTGTAGTGACCCTCAGTGACTGGGAGCCTGAACTGTTGTTCGAGGTACAGGCCCGCCATCTGAAACTCCTGCGCCTGAAAGCCGGTCGCAGTGAGGCTGATAAGGCCCGCCTGACACCGGTAATGGACCAGTTACTTGCCGGACTGATCGCCGTCGATCCAGCCCGTGCCGCCGTGCTTTGCGGTTAAATCCACAGGAACAGAAATAAATGGAAGATTTGACCCTGCGTTATTACGACGCAGAAATGCGCTACCTGCGTGAAGCTGCGAAAGAGTTCGCTCAAACCCATCCCGATCGGGCGGCAATGCTCGACCTGGATAAGGCTGGCACACCCGATCCGTATGTTGAACGCCTGCTTGAAGGGTTTGCCTTCTCAATGGGGAGGCTGCGCGAAAAAATTGACGACGACCTGCCGGAACTGACCGAAGGGCTGGTCAGCATGCTCTGGCCACACTACCTGCGCACTATTCCGTCGCTCTCGGTGGTGGCACTGACCCCGGCGCTGCATGCCATGAAAATGGCGGAAGTGGTGCCCGTGGGTCTTGAGATATATTCCCGTCCGATAGGGCCGAAGAACACTGTCTGTCGCTACCGCACTACCCAGGATGTGATGCTCAATCCCCTGAGCGTTTCGGGCATTACCATGACGACTGAGCCTGACGGTCGTTCGCTGTTGCGGATGCGTTTTGCCTGCAGCAGTCAGGCAGACTGGTCCGGTGCTGATCTCAGCCGTCTGAGCCTGTATCTCGGGGCGGATGCACTGGTCAGCAGCCAGCTGCATCTGATGCTGACCAAACGTCAGGCCGCACTCTATATGCGTCTGCCTGGCCAGACCGACCGCATCCGGCTTGACGGATATTTCTCACCGGGCGGGTTTGCGGAGGAAGACGGGCTGTGGCCGAAGGGCGATACCGCCTTCAGTGGTTACCAGCTGCTGCTGGAGTATTTCACCTTCCGTGACAAGTTTATGTTTGTCCACCTCAACGGCCTGGATGGCATTACACCGCCTGCCGGAGCGGAGTATTTCGACATCGAAGTCGTGTTCAGCACACCGTGGCCATCAGAGCTGCCGGTCACTGATGACGCGGTTCGTCTGCACTGTGTGCCGGTGATTAACCTGTTCACACTGGAAGCTGACCCGCTCACCATTACCGGGCTTGAAAGTGAGTACCTGCTGCGCCCCAAACGTCTGCAGGACGGACACACCGAGATTTATTCGGTGGATTCGGTGACAGGCTCAAACCGGACCAGTGACGCAGAGTATGTGCCGTTCAGCAGCTTCAGGCACAAAGGCGGGATGATGCGCCGTCATGCACCACCCCGTTACTACCACACCCGCGTGAAGCGCAGCGTGACCGGGCTGTATGACACCTGGCTTATCCTTGGGGGGCACCAGTGGGAAGAGGACCGCCTGTTTGAGCGTGAAGCCGTATCGCTGCAAATCACCGGCACCAATGGCCAGCTGCCGCGCCGTGCACTACAGAGTACGCTGCTTGACCGCTGTGAGCAGGTGGTCAGTACACAACTTTCAGTACGCAATCTCTGCAAACCAACGCTGCCAGTCTATCCGCCTTCCGAAGACCGTTTTCACTGGCGGGTTCTGAGCCACCTGGGATCCGGTTTCCTGAACATGATGAGTACCGCCGAAGTGCTGCGCGGGACGCTGGCGCTGTATAACTGGCAGGAAGATGAACTGAACACCCGACGTCTGGAGGCGATTCAGCATGTGGAGCACCATCGCCTTCAACGTTTTGAACAGGGCTACCTGCTGCGGGGGCTGGATATCGAAGTGACCCTCGACAGCAACGGCTTCACCGGTGAGGGTGACATTCACCTGTTCGGTGAAATGCTCAACCGATTCTTTGCGTTGTATGCCGATATGAACCAGTTTAACCAACTCACCCTCATTGTTCAGCCAGAAGGAAAATGCATCCGGTGGAAAGAGAACCACAGTCCGCGTCTGCCCGGCTGATAGCGCAGCTGGACGACCGGCTGCCATACATGAATTTTTACCGTTTCTGCCAGCTGCTGGAGCAGAGTCAGCCGGATAAACCGGTCACTGGCAGTACCTGGCAGGTGCGCCATGAGCCGGTGCGCTTCCGGCCCCATCCGGGCATGGGTTTTCCGGCCTCTGAAATCAAAGGGGCAGAGCTGCCTGAACATCCGCACC
>CALYPF010000135.1 GCA_945271245.1 uncultured Enterobacteriaceae bacterium
TAGACCGTTGGTGGTGACGGTAAGTGGATCACTTTTTACCCGTTGTTGACACTAAGAAGTTCAAGTGCGTTGGCGTGCTGGCGCATACGGTGTATCCATGTCGGTCGAAAAGCGGCTATTGTAGTCAGAATACCCGTAAATCAGAACTGCTTTCGCAGCGTAAAAAGGGAAGCACAGGATTGATACTGTATTTAGATAATATCATTGGCGGCAAATATTGAAGCATGGCTGGCTGGGGAATTTTATCAGGCTCACCGGAAAGCACAGGTTTTGAGCCAGCTTCATACCGGAACACCACAGTCATGCTCTTAAAGGTTGGCTCAGGTTTCCTTTCCGGGTGTTTCTTCCGAAGGTACTCGTAACCCCGCGCATTTCCTGCCGAACTTTCATCGTAAGTGCCAATGAAGCAGCCTTAAACCAGATTACCGTCGTCATTAAGAGAAAAAGGTGCGCGGAAATAATCCTGATTTCTTTGTCGTTCACGCAATTGACTGACCATGCCCCAGATGCCATTTCTCTTCATCATAGAGTACGTCTTATTTCTTATAGCGCCTGCGTTCGCAGGGCTTGCTACAAATCGGTGATTAACCTCTCATCGCCAATTCGAGCTATGAGAGCGTGAAGTTGAGCGCACTGGCCATATGTCAGGTAATTGATTCGTAAAACAGTTCGCCGGTGGCGTGGCGTGGCGTGGCGTGGCGAGAGAATAAACTGAGTATTAGCCAGTGCCAAATTTTCCGGTAAGCGCCATATCATGCAGGGGTGCACATCCGTTTCCCTCTGGCTACATGTATTGCTGCGGGTTTTCCGTCTATAAAATAAATCAATTATTCAGATAACAGCGAAGTTTGGCAGTCTTTAATGGAAAATCGCGTTAAATAGCGCCAAGAGCGATGAACAATCACTTGCGCAGCTTTGAATGGTATTTCCCATTTCGCCGGGAATTTTGTGTGCGGTCAATGCTCCGTGCGTGGACTCACAGAACAGTCGGTATATTTATTATTATGCGGCTCACCGCCGCGTCGTCCTGCCCGCATACTCGCCCGCAGAAATAATAGTGATATTGATAACCTTCGGCGCAATCGCCGGGCGTTCGCGGTGCCCGGCTCAAAAGAAGCCGCTGCGCCGCTACATTTTACGTGCCAGCAGCGTGGCAAAACGCAGCCTGATACGGTTGCCGTTTTCATCGGTGCGGTGCAGCTCGCCGGGGTCTTCGTTGTATTTCACTGTTTCCCAGTTTGCGTAGTAGTTAGACAACTCCCCGGCCCGAAAAGCGAACGGGAATCCGACGCGGCAGGGATAATCGTCGGTATCCATCGCTGCGACAATCAGGTTATAACCGCCTGTGCGCGTCGCTCGCTGCATATTTGCAATTAGCCCCGGAATGGCCTGCGGCTGGAGAAACATCATCACCACCGTTGAGAGAATAATGTCGTATTCACCGTCAAAATGCAGGGTATTTAAATCTGCGATATCCGCGCTTAGCGTCGTTATTCCCTCCGCCTGCGCAATACGCCGGACATTCTCAATGCTGGACTCATTGCGATCCAACGCGGTAACGTCATAACCCCGGGCCGCCAGATACAGGCTATTACGCCCATTTCCGCAGCCCAGGTCGAGCGCTTTCCCCTGCGACGGCAGGTATTGCATCGCGTTAAGGACTTCGGAGTGCGTCTGCGTCAGACCGTATTTTTCGGTAAAATAATGTTCATCTCGCATTCATTAATGCTCCTCTTGTGTTTCATCTACAGGCCCGCGCTCGCGCATCAACAGCCTGCCTTGCGCCAGCAATATTCGGGTCCGTATTATAAGTACGCCGATGACCGTATTCGAAAAAATAAACAGCGCCGGGGCCAGCCAGCGGTAAATATCATTGGGATAGGCAGCAACTAAATGCAGCGAGGTAGTCGCCAGCGCCGATACCCCAAATGAAAAGCTCCAGAACGCCACGCTGAACGGCATAGCAAGATACCATGACGCCAGACGCAGCATAAATAACAGTTGTAATAGCCCATAACCAAACAGCAGGCAGGCAAGAGTATCCCCTACGCCGCCGTTCACGCTTAGCCACGCGCTGCAGGCTACCAGCGCAGGCGCGAGCTGAATACCTATAGACGCGCGCGACGACTCTGGCATTGCGCCATCATTACGCAGACGCTGTAAAATCGCCGGTTCCAGGCTGAGCCAGGAAAACAGGCCGGCTCCGAGAAACAGCACGCCGGCTTCATGCCAGCCTAATGCACCGCAGGCCATTGCGCTAATGAAGTTACAGGCCACGGTAGGCAAATATAACCCCGGCGTGGTGGCTTCCTTTGGATGATTGCCGCGCCATAACCCCGCGCTTTGCCAGGCGGCGTAAAGAAGCTGCACCGCCGCGCCCGTCACAAATAAACCGACTGCCAGCGGGCGCAGCCAGGGCAGCACGCCTATCGCGACCAGCATCGTAGTGGCTGGCGCCAGGCTGACAAAACTGCTTTGCACTGGATTATGCATTTCCGCACGCACTGACCATGGATGGCGCACCAGTCGCCATAAAAATGCACTCATGAGAAATAGCCATAGCGCGATAGCCGTGCCAACCAGGAATTCTCCGGGCCAGCGTGGTATAGCCCAGACCGTAGGCGCATAGCGCCACGCTAACCCCATACCGATAATACCCAGGACCATACCAAAATAGCCGGCAGGTAATTTTAGAATGCAGCGTTGTACCGTAAGTCGGGGTTCGCCTGTAGGTTGATAATGCATTATGTTTAAATCTTAAAATATATTTTAAATGCATTTTATGAGATTTGCCTGAGAGATGCCACCCTCGCGCCTCAGGAATCGGGATCTTTGCTACGGTTAATAAAGCACCCTTAAATTACAGAGAGCAGCCATGCCTAAATTTCGCCTTTGCGAACCCGCTCGTCCTTTTGTGATAAAGGAAGCAGATACGACGCATACTCGCTGGCTGCGCCAGATTGAAGCGCTCGTCGATTTCACCAATGTGCGCGCCGGCGAGCGCGGCGGCTGGGTGGAAGACACTACGCAGCTGAGCCAACAAGGCAACTGCTGGTTATATGATACCAGCGCGCTGCTTTATGCCGGCGCGCGCGTTTCCGGCGAAGCGCGTATCTGCGGCGCGAGTATTATCAGCCACGGCGCGCAAATAGACGGTGAGGCCAGTATCGACGATTCGTATATCAGTCATCACGCCCACGTTACCGGGCAGGCCAGCGTGCGCGCCTCACAGGTTTCCGGGGAGTGCGTGATTAGCGATGTGGCGCGAATAAGTGACTGCCACGTGCGGGCATGCCAGGGTTTTACCGATGATACACATTTGCGTCTGCGCATTGCGGACCGCGCCAGCGTTTACGCCTCCAGAATTGTGCATCAGGCCCAAATTTACGGCAGCGCGCTGGTGAGCTACGCCTTTGTCGAGCATCGTGCAGCCATCTTCGATCATGCAATCATTGAAGGCAACGAAATCAACGATGTATGGATTTGTGACTGCGCGCAGGTTTGCGAGCGGGCGCAAATCATCGCCGGGCGCGGCGAGGGGGAAAGTCCGACTTTGCGCTATAGCGCCCGCGTGTGTGGCTGTGCTCGCGTATACGGAGACTGCGTATTAAAACACCACGTTGTGGTTGGGGACTACGCAGTGCTAAGCGGCGGCCCATTATTACTGGACGATCGGGTCGAGGTTAGCGGCAATGCCTGCGTACGTGGCAGCGTCACGCTGGATGATCAAATCCGCGTATGCGATCGCGTTAATGTAGTAAACGTAGATAGCGAAACGCTGCATATTCACGGAAATAAAGTGTTCACCGGTGAGCAGTACATTACGCGCATGCCATTTTATGGGATTGTCTGAAGCGCGATGGCTATCAGGAGCAGCGGCATCCATGCTTCCCATGAGGTGGGGAACTGACTAAACTTTGTGAGCAGGGTTCGCCGGGGCCGCTCACCGACGGGTATCTGCCGTAACACCATGCGCAATGTCATTGGCAGCACGCCCGGCAGCGTGATTCCAGGCCAATTATCCTGCCGCTTGCACGCTTTGGCGGCGGTGGACATTATACCGACTTTCATTCATTGATTTGTGTTATGCCCGATCCGCTTCACTATCGATAATCCGCGCATAAATATTCTGATCGTGAAATCTTCCGTTTAGAAACTCCGCCTGTTTTAGGCGGCCTTCCAGCGAAAAACCATTGCGCAGCGCTACGCGATTACTCGCCTCATTGGCAACGATGCAGCGTATAACAAAGCGGCGCACCGCGCCTTCCTGCGCATATTTTTGCATCACTGCCTGTAGCGCGCGTGAAATAATCCCCTGCCCCTGGGCCGCTTGTGCCAGCCAGTAGCCGATATAAGCCGCTTTATTCGCGTGCTCAATCACGTTTAACGAAAAAACGCCGACCAGCACACTATCGTGCAGGATCATAAACATCTTGCTGAAATTACGATGATGCAGGAAATAATTCCCACGTAGCGTTTTGAGCGTGTCTTCTTTATCGACAACGTGCTGCGGCCAATCCATTGCCTGCTGTAGCCAGGCTTTATTACTTATGATCAGGGCGTACAGCGGTTCAAGAAAATTCTCGTTCACCGACGCTAAACGCAGGCGTGCGTCAATCTCCAGGGTTTCATCCTGCCAGCTATGAGTTTGTGTCACCCTCTCTCCTTACTCGCTGCGCAACGGTAAAATTCACCCTAATAAAAGGTGACCGGTATTTCGCCCCGCCGGGGCAAATTATCTTTAGCTACGTAATAGCGTCGCTAAAATGATGAAAACCGCATTTATCAATGCGGCTTCATGGATTATCAGGCTGGTACAAATGCCGTTGGCTAGCGCATTTGGCGATCGTCAACGTATTTACGCTGCTCCGGCGCCGGCGGGAAATACTGGTACAACCATGTTTCGCTGAGCGTCTCCCCCTGGCTACGTAGGTACATTCGCATTTCAACCGGTGCGGTGCCGCTGTCCGTTGGGTACCAGTCAAACAGAATACGGTATCCGTTGAGCGGCGCCACATAAAGTATCTCAAGCTGGCGTGCTTCACCGGACGATAAAGTAATAACAGGCTCAATGCCTTTATCGGCAAAAGACGTTAGCGCGCCATCGACAAAATCTACGGAGAACCGGCGCGCCCATTTTTCAGGGTAGTGTTCACCGGGCGCCCAGCCTTCAGGGAAGCCGCCCATGCCAGTTCGGGTCGCATGCACACGCGCCAGCGGCGTGTGCACCGGCGGCAGTGCGCTCCAGTACAGTCGATATTTAAAGGCTAATTCGTCGCCTTCCTGAATGGGTTTTTCCGGCTGCCAGAAGCACACAATATTATCGAGCGTTTCACCGGTAGTCGGTATTTCCAGCAAGTTAACCGCCCCTTTCCCCCATGCGCTGCGCGGCTCCACCCATAAGCTGGGCCGTTTATCATACCAGCCAAGAACATCCTGATAGTTTTCAAAATGATGATCGCTTTGTACCAAACCAAAGCCTTTCGGATTCTCATCGTCAAACGCGTTAAATTGCAGTTTCTGTGGGTTATTTAACGGGCGACATACCCACTCGCCGTTACCGCGCCACATTGCCAGGCGATCGGAATCATGTATTTGCGGATGAATGGTATCGCACATACGCCGCTCATTGGTACCACAGCTAAACATACTGGTCATCGGCGCGATGCCAACCTGCTTAATCGCCTTGCGCGCAAACAGATGATTCTCGATATCCATCACCACGCGCTTCTTCTCGCAGTGAATCGTAAATTTATACGCGCCGGTCACGCTCGGGCCGTCAAGCAGTGCATAAACCACAAACGTGGTCGAATCTGCCGCCGGGGTTTCAAACCAAAACGCGGTAAAATCCGGAAACTCCTCGGTGCCGTCGGTGAAGGTATTCACGGCCAGGCCTCGCGCCGATAGCCCATACTGACCGGTATCATCCACGGCGCGAAAATAACTGGCGCCTAAAAAAGAGACAACGTCGCGCTGCGCCAGCGATGGAGCTTTGAATGCGCGAAAGCCGGCAAAACCCAGGTCCGGCTGGGCGGCTAGCTGACGCGTATCTACGCCAGCATCGTGATAGTTAAAAAGCTCGGGGCGAAAATGGATTTCCCGCGCCTGATGTGAGGACGGATCGAGGGAAAACATGCGCACGCGGCGTTTAAACCCCATGCCCATATGAAAGAACTGTACATCTAACTGGCGCCCGGAGAGCGTATTCCACAGCGAATGACCGGCGTCATACTGAATACTGTTATATGCCTGAGGCGTTAGCTGCGTCAGCGTCTCTGGCAGCGGGCGCGGAGCGCCGCGCCAGTTTGCCTTCGCCAGCAGAGCGGCCTTTTTCTGTAAATGTTCAAAATCAAAGGGGCGTGAATCACCATCGGCGATACCGTCATCATCATCCGCCCATGCGGTTTGTGAGAACAGGCCAGCAAGGCCCGGCGTGCCGCAGGCTGCGGCAAGAGCCATAGAGGCTTTAAGAAAACGTCTGCGGTTCATGCCTGAGTATGAGTCCTATGGTTGAAATATTTTACGCCGCCTGACGGAAGCGGCAATAAATAATGCCTCAGGTATGACTCCGCATGCCAGACAAAATTCATTGAAAAGCGGTGAGTTTCGCCGTTTTTGCCTCTTTAGCGCGCCCGCCACGCCCGAATAAAAAATCGGACCAGCGATAATCTGCAAAAGATGAATAAACGGAACGCGCGGATTTCTCAGCCGCTATTGTCTCTGCTTCTTTTGCTGCGGGTTTCATTCTTTTTGCCAGACGTTGTTAATCTCGGCACGAGGCCGCGCTGCCTGCAAACTATTATTAGCAAATAGTATGTTGTAACTAATAAAACAATACCGAAGATTTAATCATTTCTTGCCGCGCGTTTTGTCGTGAAACGCTCACCCATGCCTGAAAGCGCCTGCCTGCCCGAAACACTTTTCAATACGGTGCGCCTGCAATGCAAATGATGAACCGATAACGCAGGGACCAACGATTCATCATTTACACGCGGCGGCGCGTAAATTATTTCATTAAACGAGGGAATAAGATTAAGGCGCTATCCCGATTCACCTGCGCCCGCAGCTCCCCCTGAAAACCATCAAAAGCGTCTAGCTGAGCGGTGAAAGAAGCGCCTACGCTCGCCGGCGCATACGGATAATCACTGCCGTATAGCACGTGTCCTGGCCGGGCAAAGGCTAATAGCGCCGTCAGGGAGATAGATCCACAGGAAAGCGCTGTATCAAAATAAAAACGGCGCAAATCATCGCGTATCACCTCTGCAGATAACTCAGCGTTGAGACCAGGCAGCAGTTCAGCATAGCGTTCACAGGCATAAGGCAAAAAACCGCCCGCGTGCGATAAAATCATCTTCATACGCGTATAACGGCGCATTACGCCATTGATGGTCATGTGTAACGCGGTTCGCGTGGTGTCAGCCGGGAAATCGGTGAGCGGCGCGGGCATGCCGTCCAGCGGTGTCATTGGCGGTTTAAACGGGTGGATGAATACTACGCACGCCCGGCTACCCAGCGCCTGCCACAGCGGTTCAAAGCGCGCATCGCCCAGATAAATGCCGTCATAGTTGTTCATAAGCACCACGCCATCGGCATGCAGATCGTTCAGGGCATAATCCAGTTCTCGCAGCGCTGCATCAATGTCCGGCAGCGGCAGCGTAACGAAATTGCCAAAGCGTTGCGGATTGCCGTGAACGATTTCAGCGGCGTAATCATTAATCCGGCGCGCCATCTCTGAGCGCGCCGCGCCCTGCCATCCGGATAGCCCCGGCGCGGTCAGCGATAAGATCCCACAGCCTATCTGCAGATCATCCATAAAGCGTATCGCTGAGGCAGGCGACCATTCGGGACTCTTCCAGCCGGAAGGATCTCCACCGTGCAGGGGCAGCGCCTCGGCCCAAAATGGTGGCACAATATGCTGATGAACATCAATACGGTTGTAGGTACTCATGCGCTCTCCTTTTTATCATGATTCCAGTTCATTACCGCATCACGATAAACAACTCTGCTCAGGCCGGCTAATAGCTTATTATCATCGGCTGATAACCGTGAGTTATGGACGTGCATCATGGAATTAAGGCACCTGCGTTATTTCATCGCAGCCGCTCAGGAGCGTCATTTTGGCAATGCCGCCCGTCGGCTGAATATCGTTCAGCCAGCGCTGAGTAAGCAAATTCAAGACTTAGAAGGCCAAATTGGCGCGCCGTTATTCGATCGCCGTAAGCGAGGCGGGCAAGCGTTTTTATGAAGAAGCATTAAAAATACTGGCCCAGACCGATTACGCGGTGGAAAGCGCTCGTCAGGCGGCGAGCGGCGCCAGCGGTATGTTACGTCTCGGATTTTCCGGCAACGCTTTTTTTGCCAATGTGATTTCCGCGCCGCTGCGCGCGTTTCGGTTGTGCTACCCGGATGTACGCCTGACGCTAAAAGAGTTACCTACCGGTCAGCAACTCCAGGCGCTACAGGACGCGACGCTGGATGTGGCAGTAATGCCGTGCTTCAGCCGCCATCCCCCGCAGGGGATTATCACGCACCGTTTGCGCCGCTGGCGCTGGATAGTTGGCGTCGGCGATAACCATCCGCTGGCACACCGCGCCACGCTTACCGCCGCCAGTCTTATTCATGAGCGATTTATTATTTACGGAGACAGTAAAGATAATCATGGCCAAATAAATGCGCTAACCCACCTGCTGGGCCAAACGCCTTTTATTACAGACATAGCGGACAGTACTGTCACCACATTAACACTCATCTCCGCAGGCTATGGCATCGCCCTGCTTCCGGCGTCTTTTCTTTCTCTGAACGCGCCGGGTGTCATCTATAAGGCGCTGCCAGAATTTGAGGCGCAGGCAGAACTCAATATCTATTACCGGCAGACGACGGAGCGCGCAACGGTGGAAAACTTTCTCGCCACGATGCGCAGCATCGGCGACTTCAACCTTCCCGATGACTGACCAGCGGCGCCGCACTTTTGCACGAAGCTTTGCGTTTACCCTCGGCGCAGACGATTTGCCGGATTTTACGCAGCGCCTTTATGCCAATGAGCTATCTTATGCTAACGCGCATTTTGAGGATAACCTGGCGTTATCCTTTAGCCATGAACAAGATTGAAGGAAGACAGAGTATCAGCCATCGCCATCGTGCCAGTGCGCGTGGTCAGATAATCGGGAAAGTGCGTCACCCGGGGCGCGAAACACAGCGGACATTGAGAGTTATTCAAGCTCACAAAATACAATATTCATCCAACGCATCGACAAAGAACTTTCTATCCTTAAAAACAGCCTGGCTCAAAGCGTTTCAGGCCTATTCACGCATCCGCACCGCCTTACCAATAAGATTCGGCGCCAGCAAAAAACGCCGGTCATTAATCAAGTGAAACGTGATGGCGCATCACTCGTCTAAAAAGCCGCGCGCGAGCGCGCATAAAGCGCCTTTCCAGTTTAAAACCGGCGCACCGCCGTACTCCAATCCGCAATACTCCATCGTGCCCGGGCCCGGACGCAGGCCAGCGCAGTGGTCCATCCAGTATCGTCGCCTGACCCGGTCTCCAGCGGGCAAAAGCAGTCCAGTAGTCCGCCACCTGCCCGGCAAACACCCGATCGCTGGCCTCGGCGCAGTCATTCACCGGCGGCGTAAGGGCAAGATTATCGAAAACATAGGGGATTTCATTGCCATGCCAAGCGCCGTGCGGGTAGCGTTCCCGTTCACCGGCGGCCACGTAATCGAACCAGTATCGCCAGCATGCCACTTTCCTGCGCCGGCAGGCCTGCATAACAATGTATCCCATCGTGGTAAACGCCATGTCGCGGCACACCTGGCGCCCTAGTTCGGCATCGTTACGCACGCCTGGGTACAGCATGCGGATTAACCCCAGCCCCAGGCGGCGCTCGCGGCGCATTCGCTGGATTTGCTGCGCCAGGTCGATACCAAAAAAATTCATTACGCTGGCTTCATCGCTATTGCTGCCTATCATCACCGGGACTGGATGTTGGCGCGCCGCCATAAAACAGCGCATCATGCTTTGAGGAAGTACGCGATCTCCGCATATTGGTACCGGTCCCATGGTAAATGGCATGCCAGCGGCGCACAGCGCATCGGCAGGTAATTTACGCAGCGTGGCGGCATCAGAATCAATGCCCGCCCCCAGATGACGCACCGCAGCCATACATCGCGCCTGCGCTTTTTCCGCACTTTCGTCTTCCAGCGTGTAGGCACTCTGAACAATGGCTTTATCAAATAATCCGCGCCCCAGCGGCGATGCGAGTAATGAGAGTACGCTGCGCCCCCCCGCCGACTCGCCAAACAGCGTGACATTACGCGGATCGCCGCCAAAGCGGGCGATATTTTTCCGCACCCAATATAAAGCGGCAATTTGATCGAGCAGACCAAAATTCCAAGTTTCTCCTGAAATATCCTCACCTTGCAGTGCGGGATGTGCAAAAAAACCCAGCAGCCCCAGCCGATAATTGACGGTTACGACCACCGCACCACGCCGGGCCAGCGCCCGTCCGTCATACGGAGCGAGACCGCCGGAGCCGAGCGTGAAACTGCCGCCGTGCAGCCACACCATTACCGGAAGCGCCGCATCTGCGCTGACCTCTGCCGGTGCCCACACATTCAGCCACAGGCAGTCTTCGTCAAAAGTGCCGGGATCGCCGCCTGCGATATCACGGCAGGTTTGCGCATCCTGCCAGGCCGCCGCGCCGAATCGGTCAGCTACCCGCACGCCCTCCCACGGTATAACGGGCTGAGGCGCCCGCCAGCGCCTATCGCCTGTGGGCGGAGCAGCGTAGGGTATACCGCGCCAGACGGCGATATCGTCGTCGCGTGTACCTATAAGTTGGCCATCAGGAAGTGTGATTATCGGAGTGCGCGGTGATTCCATATTAGCGTCCAGTTTTCTAACACTCCGCAAGCTTACCGCGTTTATAGCAGACCGCAACGTCGTTTGCTCTTATCCTCCTGTTCCTGATACAGCGCGAACGAAGAGAAGAGCGGCGCGCCCAGCGCCTGTTCGAAAACGTCCTGACTGGCACTACGTGGGTTTAACTCATCACCAGGCGCCACATGAAGGTTCAGCGGCCCTCTTATTGGAAGAAAGTCCTCATACTTAACGGGACGGGCAATAACCCAACCGCGTGCGATATAACGCTCAGGATCGACGCCAGGGCGTATCGCGTGACGATATGCTTCACCCGCAGGCGTCAGTTTATAACGAAAATAGCCTAGTTTTTCGCGCCGCAGGGCGTCTTCGCTATCGGGAAAGCGGAGAAAAACATCGCCCAGCCGGAGCTGATGCCCCAGATTGTCCTGCCCTACGCCGGCTTTTAATAACAGGGATTCATACAACGCGCGTCCCTTAAGCGTAAGCGCCATCCCACGCTGTTCGATTTTGCCATAGCGCGCAATGTGGTGCCCTTCACGCCCACAGGTGAAGGTAATATGTTCCGCCTGCGCCCGGAACCCGGTTTGACGCAGCAGAATGGGCACACTACGGCGCGGCGGGCCTTCAATAATAGCACCGGGGGTGATACCAAACTCAGGCATTAAGGCCTGTATTCTGTCGATATCCAGCGTGCGTGGGGTGAGATGGTGAATATGACAGCCGGGGAAACAAACCGCATCGGCCATAAGATAATGCACGCGCAACAGAGCTTCATAGGTTTTGGCATCCACGATTGCCCGGCGGTGCCAGCGGAAAATTGCCAGCGCCTCGGTAATAAACATCTCTGCCTGTGCGGCGGTAAGGCCTTGCTGAGCATCACAGATATCAAGCAGCTCACGGCAGCGAGACGAAAAGATATTTCGCGCCGCCACCAGCGCTCTTACGCGCCGCCGCAGGGGGTCATCAGAAATAAATTCCGGGCGCAGTAGAGAAACCACTATTCGAAAAGGATTGCGTGCCAGCGCCCTTTCATCCAGCGGCCGGAACGCGGTCGCATGGGCGGGAATCCCGGCCAATGCAAGATCGTAATAGTCCACCGGGTGCATACCCATAACCAAAAATAAGCGGCGCAATGTCGCAAGCTCAGCGGCGCTTCCCGCGTGAATTGCGCCGTGATGCTCTACGTTCAGACAGGCCAGCTCCCCTGCATTGGCCAGCTTCTGATGCAGCGCAGGGCTACTCTCAAGCAGCGCAAAATTAACCTCTGAAACCAGTTCCAGCAGCGTAGCGTACTGCGGAATTTCCCGCTGATACATTGCCGACAGCGCCAGTACAAATGTTTCACGTATCTCATCGGGCGACACAATATTCGCCATAATCGTTACCTCTGATGGCCTGGAACGCCTTGAGCCAGGCTGTTTTCAAGGATAGAAAGTTCTTCGCCGATGCGTTGGGTGAATATTGTATTTTGTGAGCCTGAACAACCCTCAATGTGCGCTGTGTTTCGCGCCCCAGGCAACGCACTTTCCCGATTATCCGGCCACGCGCGCTGGCACGATGGCGATGGCTGACACTCTGTCTTCCTTCAAGCTTGTTCATTGATAAAGGATAACGCCAGGTTATCCTCAACGTTTCCTTATGTTTTCATCAGATGGGCGGCTGAACCGCGTTAGCACAAAGGCGTAAACGCTGAGTCCACCTGTCGGCATATGTTAGTAATGTTAAATTTATTTTGCTATCAGGTTATCAAAAATTGATTGGGTTAACTTGTCTTCCGCCAGTGAATGTTTTTACTATGGGTTATGGAAAAACAGACTCTTTTTAGCCAGCGCATTCGCCTGCGGCATCTCCACACGTTTGTCGCCGTTGCCCAACAGGGAACGCTGGGGCGTGCAGCGGAAACCTTACATTTAAGCCAGCCCGCGCTATCAAAAACGCTTAATGAGCTTGAGCAGCTTACCGGTGCGCGCCTCTTTGAGCGCGGGCGGTTGGGAGCCCAGTTGACGCTGGTCGGCGAACAATTTTTAACCCATGCGGTCAGAGTACTGGACGCACTCAATCACGCCGGGCTGTCGCTGAACCGCCGTGAAGAACAGCAGTGCGATGTCGTGCGCATCGGCGCACTTCCCACCGCGGCGCTGGGGCTGCTACCCGGGACGATTGGCCATTTTCACCGCCAGCAAAAAGACGTCACAGTACAAATCGCCACTATGTGTTACCAACGGTGCAAAACTGATCCACCCCAGCGGTTGAAAACTGATCCA
>CALYPF010000136.1 GCA_945271245.1 uncultured Enterobacteriaceae bacterium
TTGAACAGGCCTCGTCGTGAGGACAGAATTTGTCTACTGTCACGGGGTCAGTCCACAGAGAATACGCTGGCAGGTATCGATGCCGGGGCGCGTTTTGGGCACCGGATGATTGAGTTTGATGTAAAGCTATCGCGAGATGGGCAACCTTTTTTGCTGCACGATGATACGCTCGACCGCACCAGTAATGCGTGGGGCGTAGCAGGCTGCCTGGACTGGTTACAGCTAAAGCGGGTTGATGCAGGAAGCTGGTTTGGCCGCGACTTTGACGGGGAACCTTTGCCACTATTATCTGAAGTAGCGGAGCGCTGCCGCCGCTATGGCATGGAGGCCAATATTGAAATTAAGCCCACTACCGGGCTGGACGTCGAAACGGGTGCAGCAGTGGCGCGTGCAGCGCAAACGCTATGGCAGGGCATGAAGGCACCCTTGCTATCGTCTTTTTCTCCGCAGGCGCTGGCTGCGGCACGGTGCGCCGTACCGGAGCTGCCGCGCGGGCTATTAATGGATCGCTGGCGCGAAGACTGGCGTCAGCAGGCACGTTCGCTGGAGTGCGTCTCTTTGCATCTCAACCATCGCCTGTTAACGCCGGACCGTATTACGGCGATTAAACGAGAAGGACTGCGAATTCTGGCGTATACCGTTAACTCCCCGCACCGGGCGCGGGAACTACTGCGACTTGGCGTAGATACGCTGTGCACCGATCGCATTGATATCATTGGTCCGGACTTTGGCTCCTGATTTAGAACCCTGGCCACCGCTTGAAAGGCGTGAGGGCCAGGCGGCAATGTCGAAGCTGGCGGGCGTTTTTTATCGCACTATGAATAATCACTCCCAGTTCATTATTGGGCAGGTTTTCCTGCGCCTTGATAAGTTTGCGGTAAAAGTGGGTGCCGTTGCTTTGCTGGCAGGGTTCACTTCGGCATTTCCACAATGCGGGACTCTGTTAAACGCTGCTTTTGATACGGAGCGTATCTTGATATGGTTTTCTGCTTCGTTTTGGCTTTGGTAGGGCACTTATGCCGCAAATTTACCTATTTATCGGCGTTAACGGGCGATAAAAAAGCGCCTGCGAAGGCGCCTTAAGCACGGGTATTTAACGCCACGGATCATTATTGCGCGCGCGGCATTATCCGCTGCTGCGAGGTTACCGCGCCGGGCTGTGACTGACGAATGCGGTCGCGATCGGTTTGCATCTGGTTCTGTAGCCGCTGCTCCTGGCGCTGTTGCTGACTGCGTAACGCCTGCTGCAGATTATTTTGCTGCTGGTTTTGCTGAATACGCATTTCCTGCTGCGTTCTTTGCTGACTGGAGTTTTGCAATAGTGGTTCATTACGCATTTGCTGCGCCGTGAGCGGCTTTGCGCCGGCATATAGCGAAAATAACCCCATTCCTATGACGAATATCGCTTTCACGTTACGCTCCTCTTCGTGAAGGTTTCTCATATTGTACGCCTTTTCTCCACCTGGCGATGTTTTTTCAAACATTCTCAACCAGGCTTTACCGCAGGCTTGGCGATACGTTCAGCCGCATCCGTAAGCTACGGCGCGTCGCATACCTGCCAGGTCTATCTGATTTTGGGTGTTTCTGTGAGCCATTTCCTTCCAGACTGGAGAACATAACGATGAAGCAGTGGTTAATTGCGTGCGGGCTGGCGCTGGCGTTTCAGGCCGTGGCGGCTCCGCCGCCGGTTTCATATGGCGTAGAAGAAGATGTTTTTCATCCGACAGTGGCACGCCACGGTATGGTGTCATCGGTGGATGCGACGGCAACCCGAGTTGGCGTTGATATTTTAAAGCGCGGGGGAAATGCGGTTGACGCGGCCGTCGCCGTTGGGTTTGCTCTGGCGGTCACGCATCCTCAGGCAGGGAACCTGGGAGGCGGTGGATTTATGATGTTACATACCGCAGAGGGGAAAAATATCGCAATAGATTTCCGTGAGATGGCTCCAGCTTCCGCTAGCCGCGATATGTTCCTGGATGAAAAAGGGGAGGCGGACAGTAAAAAGTCTCTCACGTCGCATCTGGCTTCCGGTACGCCTGGCACCGTTGCCGGGTTTGCGCTGGCTCTTGAAAAATATGGCACGCTGCCGCTTAGCCGCGTGCTGCAGCCCGCTATTCGCCTGGCTAAAGAAGGTATTGTGGTAAATGATGCGCTGGCGGACGATCTGAAGCAGTACGGAAGCGAGGTTTTGCCTCAGCATGCGAATAGCAAGGCGATTTTCTGGAAGCCGAACGGTAAACCCTGGGCAAAGGGCGAACGGCTGGTGCAGCGTCATTTGGCCCATAGCCTGGCGTTAATTGCACAATCCGGACCGGATGCTTTTTATAAAGGCGCTATCGCGACGCAAATTGCCCAGGAGATGGCGAAGCACGGCGGTCTTATCACGAAAGCCGATCTTGGCGCTTATCGCGCCGTGGAACGCGAGCCAGTTCGCGGCGATTATCGCGGTTATCAAATTTATTCGATGCCCCCACCATCCTCCGGAGGAATTCATATCGTACAGATATTGAACATCCTGGAGAATAGCGACCTGGCGAAGTACGGATTTGGCAGCGCGGATGCAATGCATACGATGGCGGAAGCTGAGAAGTACGCTTATGCCGATCGCTCGGAATATTTGGGCGATCCGGATTTTGTAAAAGTACCGATTCAGGCTTTAACCAGTAAGGCCTACGCTAAATCTTTGGCGCAGCAAATCCATCTGAATAAAGCGCGGCCTTCGAGCGACATTAAACCTGGCAAGCTGGCACCTTATGAAAGCGACCAGACTACCCATTTCTCCGTGGTCGACAAAGAAGGTAACGCCGTAGCGGTCACTTATACGCTAAACACGACGTTTGGCAGCGGCATTGTCGCCGGTAATACCGGTATTTTAATGAATAATGAGATGGATGACTTTTCTGCGAAGCCGGGAACGCCGAATGTGTATGGTCTTGTTGGCGGTGAAGCGAACGCCGTGGCGCCGCGTAAACGCCCGCTGTCATCAATGTCGCCGACGCTGGTGCTGAAAGATGGGAAAGTCTGGCTGGTGACGGGCAGCCCCGGCGGGAGCCGTATTATTACAACGGTGCTGCAAATGCTGGTGAATACCATTGATTTTGGTATGAACGTTGCGGAGGCGACCAATGCGCCGCGCTTTCATCACCAGTGGTTGCCGGATGAACTGCGCGTTGAAAAAGGGTTTAGCCCGGACACGCTGCGTCTGCTTGAAGCAAAAGGACAGCATATTGCGGTGAAACCGGCGATGGGCAGTACACAAAGCATTATGGCAGCGCCCGACGGGACGCTTTACGGCGCGGCCGATCCCCGGACGCCAGACGATCTGGCGGCCGGCTATTAATTTTAATGCCGCTTCGCTGGTACGGGGCGGCGTATTTTATTGTGAAGTAATGTTACTGGCAGGCTTACGAAGATCCCGATGGCCGGGTAAACCGGCGCGTTATTCCGCAGTCCGATGCTCGTTCTTTAACCGTGCCATAAAGTAGACATCCGTATATTCTCCGTTGCGCAGGGCGTATTGGCGTCCGGTGCCTTCTATAGCGAAATCATATTTTTGATACAGCGCCAGAGCCGGTGCGTTATCGACATAGACGCTTAATTCAAGGCGCTCGACGCGCAGCCAGTTATCACAGAGGTCGATGGCGCTTTGTAATAACGTAGAGGCGACACCCTGACCCTGCCAGTGAGGATCGACGCTGATACCGAAGCTTGCCACGTGGCTACGCCGCGGATTTTGTTCAACCTGGAGATGCAGATGCCCTGCAACGTTTGTATCAATACAGGCTACCAGATGGTGCTGCCCGGCCTGTTTTTGCGTGAGCCTCGTCAGCCAGGTATCGGGCGCAGGGTAGGGGAATTGCAGTGTATTGCGCAGTACATCAGGATGAGCGTTGATACGCAGTAATGCCTCGGCGTCTTCCGGCGCTGCGTGGCGTAGAGTGATATGAGGCATCCAATGATTCCTAAATGAGGTGGTAGTTTTCTGGATACCACTGAATTTATTGATGGGCAAGTCCCAAGTCTGGCGTAGGGCTTTATTTGGGGGAGCCGGGCAAACGCCTCATCTCGCCTAAGTGGAGCCGTATCTGGCAATCGTTGCCTTTAATTTTCGCCGTTAGATAACGGAAATAAGAATGCTCGGGTTCGCGTTACCCAGTGCGGGCAAACGGTTTATGAAACTACCGTTCCGCCGGAGCCGTATGCCTTAAGCGACGTTGGGGCCATGGGGTATGGCGGTGATTTGCATTAGAGGAAATGCCAAAAAATTTTCGAAATCGCTGGACATATGAGAATGATAATGATTATTATTGCACTGCGTTCAGGGGAGACTTTGCGGTGAAACCTGAAGGCACGACATTGCTCACATTGCTTCCAGTATTTTTTAGCCAGCCTTGCGCTGGCTTTTTTTTATCTGTAGGAAACGGGTGATACCGGGGACTGCATTACCGTAAACAGTCGCCTTAATTGCTCTGCTATACAGGGCCGGAATGTCACCCCGCTGTTACTTCCCCGATGAAGGCAGTGCTAATGTCTATATCAGTCTGTGACAAACCCGAAACAGGCCTGTCCGTATCGTATACAAAAAAGACGGGCGATTAGCCCGATTGCACACAGGCCAGTTGCCTGTTCATAAATGTGAATATTTTTGAATGTTTAACCCGATGTACAATAGCGAATAGCGCGAACGGGCCGGTTAATCACGACTGGTCATCGCTGGATAGAATATACATGCCGGTGTTTTATTATTCATATTTTTTGAATGTAGGTATCAATTTTCCCCCTCTATCATCGCCGGGGTTTCAGGTCCACACTATTGTTATCGAGATTGTGCAGGGGGTTAATATGATTTATACACGTAAAGCCAATGAGCGCGGCCATGCTAATCACGGTTGGCTGGATTCATGGCATTCATTTTCGTTTGCGGACTATTATGATCCTAATTTTATGGGGTTTTCTGCGCTTCGCGTTATAAATGAAGATGTAATAGAGGCCGGGCAGGGGTTTGGCACCCATCCGCATAAAGATATGGAAATCCTGACTTATGTGCTGGAAGGGGCGGTTGAGCACCAGGATAGCATGGGCAACAAAGAACAGGTGCCAGCCGGTGAATTCCAAATAATGAGCGCCGGGACCGGCGTGCGCCATTCTGAATACAACCCGAAGGCGGATGAGCGCCTGCGCCTGTATCAGATCTGGATCATTCCCGAAAAAACGGGGATTGAGCCGCGCTATGAGCAGCGTCGATTTGATGCGCCGCAGGGCCGGCAATTGGTGCTGTCGCCGGATGCGCGTGAGGGTTCGCTCAGGGTTTATCAGGATATGGAGCTGTATCGCTGGGTGCTGGCGAAAGATGAACAGTCAATTTGGCAAATTGCCGCCGATCGCCGCGTCTGGATACAGGTTGTTAAAGGCGATGTGTCTATTAATGGGCAAAAAGCGACGACCAGCGACGGTATTGCTATTTGGGATGAACAGGCTATTTCAATCCATGCCGATAGCGCCAGTGAAATCCTGCTGTTCGATTTACCTCCGGTATAAACCGGGAATATCCAGGGTCGCCCGCCGGGCGGCCCTTTTTTTGAGTATAAGCGTCTTCGCCCCATAACACGGGAAGCCTGCGGCAGGACCGTGCTACACTGAGCCGGACCGTTATTGATAACTGCTTCAGGACAATGAAAAAGAAAAGACCGATATTGCAGGATGTTGCCGATCGCGTCGGCGTAACAAAAATGACGGTGAGTCGTTTTTTACGTAACCCTGAACAGGTCTCGGTGGCGTTGCGTGAAAAAATCGCCGTCGCGCTGGACGAACTGGGGTATATCCCCAATCGTGCGCCGGATATTCTATCTAATGCCACCAGTCGGGCAATTGGCGTTCTACTCCCGTCTTTAACCAACCAGGTATTCGCTGAAGTATTACGCGGCATTGAAAGTGTGATTGATGCGCACGGTTATCAGACGATGCTGGCGCACTATGGTTATCGTCCAGAGCTGGAAGAAGAACGTATTATGTCGATGCTCTCCTGGAACATTGACGGCTTAATTCTCTCCGAACGCGCACACACGCCGCGCACGGTGCGTATGATAGAAACCGCCGGAATCCCGGTGGTGGAATTGATGGATAGCGTCTCTCCGTGTCTTGATATTGCGGTGGGGTTTGATAACGTCGAAGCGGCGCGCCAAATGACCGAGCTAATGCTCCAGCGCGGGCATCGGCATATCGCCTATCTCGGCGCGCGTCTCGATGAACGCACAATCATGAAGCAGCGCGGCTATGAGCAGGCAATGCGCGACGCCGGGGTGACGCCTTACAGCGTAATGGATGAACAATCGTCTTCTTATTCCGCCGGTATTGCGCTTTTTCGTCGGGCTAAACGCGAATATCCGGAGCTTGACGGTATTTTTTGTACTAACGATGATCTTGCGGTGGGCGCGGCGTTTGAATGTCAGCGATTAGGGCTGCGCATCCCGGACGATATCGCGATTGCGGGTTTTCATGGGCATGATATCGGGCAAGTTATGGAGCCGCCGCTGGCCAGCGTTTTGACTCCGCGCGAACGGATGGGGCGTATCGGCGCTGAACGTTTACTGGCGCGCATCCGCGGTGAAAATGTGGTGCCAGCGCAGTGCGATCTGGGGTTTACATTATTCCCCGGCGGCTCTGTCTAGCGGCAATTCATTGGGAAACTCGGGAGCGTCAATACAGGGCTACTCATTCCTATTTGGGAAAGCGCCCGGTAATACGCCGTGCACCTGCCGGTGGTGGCGGGCAGGGCGAGACGCTGAGTCACCCTATTATTTGACAAGGTTCACAATTACAGGCAATTCCTGAAAACGGACGTTGCTTCTCTACACGCGGCGTTCGACAATGTTACCGATAACAGTTACCCGTAACATCACTATGCCGATGTTACTTTGTGTCAGTCGGAGTCGCGCTATGAGCACTATTAATCACGACCATCACGTTTATGTCCTGATGGGCGTTTCCGGTAGCGGTAAATCCGCCGTTGCCGGTGAAATGGCCCACAAACTTCATGCCGCTTTTCTGGACGGTGATTTCCTGCATCCTCGCCGTAATATCCTCAAGATGGCTTCCGGAGAGCCGCTGAACGATGACGACCGCATTCCGTGGCTAAAAGCGCTGAATGATGCTGCATTTGCTATGCAGCGCACCAATAAAATCTCGTTAATTGTCTGTTCTGCCTTGAAAAAAAGTTATCGAGATCTCCTGCGTGAAGGAAATCCTAATTTAGCGTTTATCTACCTGAAAGGAGATTACGCGCTGATTGAAAGCCGGCTTAAAGCCCGGAAGGGCCATTTCTTTAAACCGCAAATGCTGGTGACCCAATTCGATGCGTTGGAAGAGCCGCAGGCTGACGAAGGCGACGTTCTGGTTGTCGATATCGACCAGCCGCTGGATGGCGTGGTAGCAAATGCTATTTCTATGATTAAGCAAAATGAGGCGGGATCGTGAGTACATTAACGCTGGTATTAACCGCGGTAGGCTCTGTCCTGCTGCTATTGCTGTTGGTGATGAAGGCGCGAATGCACGCGTTTGTCGCACTGATGGTCGTTTCTGTTGGCGCGGGGCTGTTTTCCGGGATGCCGCTGGATAAAATCGCCGCCACGATGGAAAAAGGTATGGGCGGCACGCTCGGGTTCCTGGCCGTGGTAGTGGCGCTGGGAGCGATGTTTGGCAAAATCCTGCACGAAACCGGTGCGGTAGATCAGATAGCCGTAAAAATGCTGAAGTCATTTGGCCATAGCCGGGCGCACTACGCTATCGGGCTGGCCGGGCTGATTTGCGCGCTGCCGCTGTTTTTTGAAGTCGCAATCGTCCTGCTGATTAGCGTCGCGTTTTCAATGGCACGCCATACCGGCACTAACTTGATAAAACTGGTGATCCCGCTTTTTGCCGGGGTCGCGGCGGCGGCGGCTTTCCTGCTGCCCGGTCCGGCGCCGATGCTACTGGCTTCGCAAATGCACGCGGACTTTGGCTGGATGATCCTTATTGGCCTGTGCGCAGCGGTGCCGGGTATGATTATCGCCGGGCCGCTATTCGGTAACTTTATTAGCCGTTATGTTCAATTGTCTATTCCGGATGACGTTACAGAACCCCATTTGGGCGAAGGAAAATTGCCCTCTTTTGGATTTAGTCTGTCGCTTATTCTGCTGCCTTTAATTCTGGTGGGGCTGAAAACCATCGCCGCGCGTTTTACCGCCGAAGGCTCCACGCTCTATGAGTGGTTTGAGTTTATCGGCCATCCGTTTACCGCCATCTTGGTTGCCTGTCTGGTGGCTATCTATGGCCTGGCGATGCGCCAGGGTATGGATAAAGAGCGGGTGATGGAAATTTGTGGACATGCCCTTCAGCCCGCCGGGATTATCCTACTGGTTATTGGTGCCGGCGGCGTGTTCAAGCAGGTACTGGTGGATTCTGGCGTCGGCCCTGCGTTAGGTGAGGCGCTAACCGGCGTTGGGTTGCCGATTGCGGTTACCTGTTTTGTGCTGGCGGCGGCGGTGCGTATTATTCAGGGGTCCGCGACCGTGGCCTGTCTGACGGCCGTGGGCCTGGTCATGCCGGTAATTGAGCAGTTGCACTATTCAGGTGCCCAACTGGCGGCGCTGTCAATCTGCATTGCCGGCGGTTCTATTGTGGTCAGCCACGTAAATGATGCCGGATTCTGGCTATATGGGCGCTTCACCGGCGCTACCGAAGCGCAAACCCTGAAGACTTGGACGCTGATGGAGACTATCCTTGGCACGGTGGGTGCAATCGTTGGAATGATAGCCTTCGAGCTCCTTTCCTAATGCAGCAGGGCCGCCCGGTGGGCGGCTCTGCGCCTTTCCTCAATTTTAGTATTTAGACCACCCGTTCCGGTGGCCTACTTTTATCCTTTCATCCAGGCGCGGATTCCGTCAAGGAACATCTGCGTGGCCAGCATCACCAGAATCAGCCCCATGAGACGTTCCAGCGCATTTACGCCTTTTTCGCCCAGCAGCCTCAGGAACAGCGATGACTGAAGCAGGATAAATACCGTGCCGCCCCAGGCCAGCAGTAACGCAATAACCAGCGCGCTGATGTTGCCGGGATACTGGTGCGATAGCAGCATCAGCGTGGCAAGAAGCGTAGGTCCGGCTACCAGCGGGATCGCCAGCGGCACGATAAAAGGTTCTTCGCCGGCGGGCAGGCCGCTGGCATTGCCTTCATGGCTGGGGAAAATCATTTTAATCGCAATCAGAAATAAGATAATGCCGCCGGAAATCGAGACGGTTTCGGCGCGCAGATTCAAAAATGCCAGGATACGTTCGCCAGCGAACAGAAAAATCAGCATGATAAGCAGCGCAATAAGCAGTTCGCGGATCATAATCGCCCGGCGGCGCTTTGGCTCGGTATGCTTTAGCACCGACATAAAAATCGGTAGATTACCCAGCGGATCCATAATCAGTAGCAGCAAAACGGTGGCGGAAAAAATATCACTCATAAATGGCTTTCTCAAATAACAGATGACGAGAAAAAATGGGCGCTTTCTCGTTATTAATCAAATAAATATCAATGTATTGATTTTCTTAACGCTATTTTATCCTTTGCGGCCCGCCTGCGGCGGTGGCCAGTCCGTTGCGCTTTGCCCCTGGCGATAAGCGTTATTACTCAGGGCGGGGCTATCATCGATTATTTTCACTTGCGACTTTGGCAGCATTTTGTAAGGTGGATGACTGTACCAGTCTTACTGCTGGGATGCACAATTCGCTCTGACCTCTCAGGAATTATTCGCTATGAAAAATGTGGGTTTTATCGGCTGGCGCGGCATGGTTGGGTCTGTGCTGATGCAGCGCATGACGCAGGAGCACGACTTTGCGGCTATTCGCCCGATTTTCTTTTCTACGTCGCAGGTCGGTCAGCCGGCGCCTTCGTTCGCCGGACAGCCTGCTGAAAATGTGCTTCAGAATGCCTACTGTCTGGATTCGCTAAAGGCGCTGGATATTATCGTGACCTGCCAGGGCGGCTATTATACCAACGAAATCTATCCGGCGCTTCGGGAAAGTGGCTGGCAGGGCTACTGGATAGACGCTGCGTCCACGCTGCGGATGCGGGAAGACGCGACGATCGTACTCGATCCGGTCAATCAACGCGTAATAGATGAAGCTCTGAATCGCGGCGGCAAAACGTTTGTCGGCGGCAACTGTACCGTGAGCCTGATGCTAATGTCGCTGGGAGGATTATTCGCGAATGGGCTGGTAGAGTGGGCCTCTGTGGCTACGTATCAGGCGGCCTCTGGCGGCGGCGCGCGCCATATGCGCGAGTTGATTACGCAAATGGGTATGCTGCACGACGATGTAGCCGAAGCGCTCGCCAATCCTGCCTCCGCCATTCTGGATATTGAGCGCCGCGTTACGCAGTTAACCCGCAGCGGTGAATTACCGGTGGATAACTTTGGCGTGCCGCTGGCCGGCAGCCTTATTCCCTGGATTGATAAGCAGTTGGATAACGGGCAAAGCCGCGAAGAGTGGAAAGGGCAGGCGGAAACCAACAAAATTCTAGCCACGTCAAACACTATCCCCGTTGACGGCCTGTGCGTTCGCGTGGGAGCGCTGCGTTGCCATAGCCAGGCATTTACGCTGAAACTGAAAAAAGAGGTGTCGCTGCCCACCATAGAAGCCATGCTGGCTGATCATAATGAATGGGTAAAAGTGGTGCCGAATGAGCGTGAAATCACGATGCGTGAACTTACGCCGGCGGCAGTCACCGGTACCCTCAACGCGCCCGTTGGGCGTCTGCGTAAGCTGAATATGGGCCCAGAGTATTTATCCGCGTTTACGGTCGGCGATCAGCTTTTGTGGGGAGCCGCCGAGCCGCTGCGACGTATGCTGCGTCAGCTTGCCTAAACTTTCAATTATTAATGTGGCCCGAGAGCGGAGCGGCATGGTTGCTGAGCTGAAGCAGGTGAGGGTTATAAACTGCTCTGCAGCGAAATCGCTATGTCCTGGCTTTGGCGGGCTGCAGCGGCGAATGTTTTCTAAATAATGCCGCGCTGCGTGAAATACAGCGCGGCCTTGCGTGTTGGTGGAAAAGACATTAATTCATATCACCCGGCCTGTGTATTCCCGGCTGGATGACATGACGTAGAGCCATAGCGCTGGCGTGAAAACGGAGTCAGGAAGCCTGGGATAAACGCTGTTCAGTCGCCTGTTTTAGCCACTCGCTAACCCGAGTCTGTTGTTCATCATTCAGCCACATGCCCAGCTTCGTGCGACGCCAGATAGCATCTTCCAGTCGGCGAACCCATTCGTGTTCAACCAAATAACGCAGCTCGGCCTCATACAGATCGTGACCAAAATTTTCACCTAGCTGGTCCAGCGCCTGTGCGTCTTTAAGGATGAGTTCGCTATTACTTCCGTAAGTACAGGCATAACGGTGCGCCATAGCCTCGCCCATAAACGGATAACGGCTATGCAAACGCTGCGCATATTGTTCACGCGAGCCGTGAATATCGCCGCCGGGCAGCACGCCTGTCTTGGTCCACGCCGGACCGATATTACTGTAATAGGCGGTCAGCTTTTCCAGCGCGTGTTCGGCCAATTTACGGTAAGTAGTTAGCTTCCCGCCAAACACGGAAAGCAGCGGTGCCTGCCCGTTATCATCATGCACATCCAGCGTATAATCGCGGGTGATGGCCTGCGGCGAATCGGATTCATCGTCGCAAAGTGGGCGCACGCCGGAATACGTCCAGACGATATCTTGCCTGGCCAGCTGTTTTTTAAAGTGCTTGTTGTACACCTGAAGCAGGTAATCAATCTCGTTGTCATCGATTTTAACCTGCTGGGGATCGCCGTGATATTCCACGTCGGTGGTGCCAATTATCGAGAATTCATTCAGCCATGGGATCACAAATACGATGCGCTTATCTTCATTTTGCAGAATATAGGCCTGCTTTTCCGTATGCGCGCGCGGCACTACAATATGGCTGCCTTTGATAAGGCGGATACCGTACGGTGAAGGTAAATGCAGCCCTTCATCGAAGAAATGTTTCACCCAGGGGCCAGTGGCATTCACTAGCCCGCGCGCCTGCCAGGTATAGCGTTTGCCCGTATCGGCATCTTCGGCTTCCACGACCCATAGCCCATTTTCGCGGCGCGCGGAGACCGCGCGGGTTCGGGTCATTACTTCACCGCCTTTACGCGCCACCATCTGCGCGTTCGCCAGCACCAGGCGCGCATCGTCTACCCAGCAGTCGGAATATTCGAAGCCACGTTTCATTTCAGGTTTGAGGACGGAATCCGGGCCAAAGCGCAGGCTGGTCGAACGTGGCAGGCTGGTGCGCTTACCCAAATGATCGTACAGGAACATGCCGATGCGGATCATCCACGCCGGACGCAGATGCGGGCGATGGGGAAGACGAAAACGCATAGGGAAAGCAATGTGTGGCGCCAGCCCAAGCAGCACCTCGCGTTCAGCCAGAGCTTCACTGACCAGACGAAACTCATAGTGCTCAAGATAGCGTAAACCGCCGTGAATAAGTTTTGAACTGGCGGATGAGGTTGCGCAGGCCAAATCGTTGGCCTCAAGCATCAGCACGGATAAACCGCGCCCGGCGGCGTCTGCCGCGATACCGGCACCGTTAATCCCGCCACCTATCACAATCAGATCTTTGGTTTCCATGCTGGCCTCGTGAGTTTCGTTAAAGTTCATAAATGTTCGTTATCGCTCATAATAGCAGGGAAACGCGCCTCAGGTAACCATAAAAAAGCATTTCCACGTGACGGTGCTAACAGAAAAAGCGTCTCATTATCCGAGTGCGGGAAAACGCACGTTACGATACGCTGGTTTAAGGTGTGCTACCGTGGGCGAAGCGGTAAGTACGTTCTCGCGAAGCGCGCCGCAACACTCACCTGCATTTGTCAACAACGGGTAAAAAGTGATCCACTTACCGTCACCACCAACGGTCTAA
>CALYPF010000137.1 GCA_945271245.1 uncultured Enterobacteriaceae bacterium
TAGACCGTTGGTGGTGACGGTAAGTGGATCACTTTTTACCCGTTGTTGACACCAGCAGCAGCGTGAAGAGGATTAGCGCAGATTGCAGGCCGCGAAAGCGGGCTTCACTGAGCATCCGCTGTCCAGTTCACGCGATAAAAGCGCTGATAGTAATCCTGCGCCTGTTTATCGACGTCGACGCTGTTGTAGCGTTCCGGATAGAGCTTTTTCGCCATCCACAGTTCGCCAATCGCCAGCGCTTCCGGCATTGGATAACCCCATGCTTTGGCGTATTCCGGCATAAGCCAGACGCGATGATTTTTGACGGCATCAATAGCCTGCCACTGTGGATCGTTTTCAATCTGCTTCACTACCTGCGGATAGCGGTCCTGGACGAAAATTACCTGAGGATTCCACTGCAAAACCTGCTCCAGTGAAACCTGGCGCGCGCCTTTCACCGTGGCTGCCGCGACGTTCAGCGCTCCGGCGTGCTCCATCATCAGGCCGGTATATTTTCCGGAGCCGTAGGTGTTAAGGTCCGGGTTCGCGATATAGACGCGGACTTTTTTATCCTGCGGAATATCTGCCACTGGGGCATTGGCTTTTGCCCGCGCGGTGAAGGTGTAGTTAATCAGCTGCTCGGCTTCTTTCGAACGTTCCACCACGTTACCGATCAGGCGGATCCCCTGTTTCAGCCCGTCGTTGTAGGCCTGCTCTTCGTTCGCCATCGTCGGGTTCATTTTATTCTTTTCGCCAGCGGCGTCTTCACGCAGAGAAACGGCCACCACCGGAATACCGGCATTCTGAATCTGCTGAATCATTTCTGTCGGGGCGTAGTTTGCGACAAAAACCACCTGCGGATGCAGCGCCAGCAGGCTCTCGATATTGGCCTGAGTCAGATCGCCGGGCATCGGCAGGGTAGCAATCTTCGGTATAAAGCGGGCGAACTGCGGGCCAAGCTGTTTCTTCCAGCTGCTCAGCACGCCGACCACGTCATCCTGAGCATTGAGCTGTACCAGCAGGTTCAGCGTCTGATGCTGAAGCACCACCACGCGATTGACACGATCGGGCAGCGTGACCTGGCGACCCAGCTGGTCGGTAACGGTACGATCGGCGTGCGCCGCATTGACGGTGAACAGCGTGCCAAAGGCAAGGGCAGTACAAAGAGAAAGGCGGTGTAGTCTGGACATAAATGTGCTCTGAGAAGGGAAATAATCGCTATGCATTAAATTATATAGCGATGCGGAGTGCAAACCTTTCGGGCCGAATACCCCTTCTGGATCAACAGAACCTAACGATTTATCGGTGATGGCAGAAAAAGATGAACCACGATAACCCGGCGTTATTCCCCGCTGCGCATGTTGCATAAGGCCAATAATTTATGTGTTTTTATGCAAAATAAACACATAAAAATGCACTAATATAATCGGTAAATGAATGAAAGCCTGCTGCCTCACGGCGGCCCTCGCGCTCAGCGCACACGCGGCAGCAAAAACCTATAGTAGTGGGCGCGGGCGGAATCTATCGCCCGTTTGAGTTTGAAAATAATCAGAAGCAGCAGGAAGGCTTCGATATCTATCTGATTAAGGCCATCGCGAAAGCCGAAAACTTCGATATCAAACTGGTCAATACGCCGTGGGAGGGGATTTTCGCGACCCTGAACTCCGGCGATCGCGACATCATCATTTCCGGCATCACCATCACCGACAAGCGTAAGCAGATGGTCGATTTCTCGGCACCGTACTTCCCGGCAGAGCAGTCCATTGTGGTGCCAAAGAATTCGAAAGCGGGCCCGCTGGCAGACCTGAAAGATCAGAAAGTCGGCGTCGTGAATTCCAGCACCGGCGATATCGTGGTATCTGACGTGCTCGGCAAAAACAGTACCGCCATCAAACGCTTCGACAACACGCCGCTGATGTTACAGGGGCTGTTTGAAGACGGCGTGAGCGCGGCGGTGGGCGACGTCGGCGTGGTGAAGTACTACATTAAACAGCCCCCGGAGAAACAGTTCAAACTGGTGCCGAACGCCAAATTCGCGCGCCAGTATTTTGGTATCGCTGTGGCTAAAGGCAACGCTGCGCTGCTCAACAAGCTGAACGCCGGACTGAAGAAAATCGTTGCCGACGGCACCTACGCCAAAATCTATCAGATCTGGTTTGATGCCGACGTACCTGGGTTACCGGCGCAGTAATCATTCGTAATGTTACGGCAATCGCCTCTGTGGACGGTCGCCGTTTTTTTCAGGGATAAACTATGACGGAATTCCGTTGGGAAATTATCGAGGAGTATGGCCCGCTGTTCGTGGATGGCGCGATAATGACCCTCAAATGCACCATTATCTGCGCGATCCTCGGCACGCTGTGGGGGCTGACGCGCGGACTTGGGCAAATGGCGAAAGCCGAGCACGGACCGTGGAAATATGTGCTTCGTTACCTGGTGCAGTTTCCGGTGCGTTTTTACGTCAGCGCATTTCGCGGCACGCCGCTGTTTGTGCAGATCGCGGTGGTGCACTTTGCGCTGGTGCCGTTATTCATCAACCCGCGAGAGGGGTTACTGGTGACAAGCGGCGTGATGAGCAGCGATTTTGCCCGCGAGCTGCGCTCGAACTACGGCGCGTTTTTGTCATGTATCGTCGCCATTACGCTCAATGCGGATGCTTATGTTTCCAAAATTTTCCGTGCGGGCATCCAGTCGATCGATAAAGGACAGAGGGAAGCCTCACGCGCGCTCGGTATGTCTTGGTGGAAAACCATGCGCAAGGTGATCCTCCCTCAGGCTTTCCGCCGCATCCTGCCGCCGCCGGGTAATAACGCAATTGCCACCGTCAAAGACTCCTCGCTGGCTTCGGCGATAGGGCTTGCCGATCTGGCCTACGCCGCGCGTACGGTGTCGGGGGCTAATGCCACCTACTGGGACCCCTACCTGACCATTTCCCTTGTGTACTGGGTCATAACGTTCGTGCTGGCGCAGCTGGTTAACCGTCTGGAAAAGAGGTTTGGCAAAAGTGATTCACATAAAAAATCTGCATAAGCATTTCGGTGACAGCCACGTGCTCCGCGGCATCGACTGCGAGATTCAACCGCAGAAAGTGGTCTGCGTGATAGGCCCATCCGACTCCGGGAAAAGCATATTTCTTCGCTGCATGAACGCGCTGGAAAGCGTGACGGGAGGCGAAGTGGTGGTGAACGGTTTTGCCGTGCACGATAAGAACACCGATCTCAATAAGCTGCGTGAAAGCGTGGGCATAGTCTTCCAGCGTTTTAACCTGTTCCCGCACATGACGGTGCTGGAGAATCTGCTGATGGCGCCGATGTCGCTGCGCGGCATGACGCGCAATGATGCGGTTATCTTTGCCGAAGAGCTGTTAGTAAAGGTCGGACTCAGCGATAAACGCGATGCCTGGCCATCGAGCCTGTCAGGCGGGCAGCAGCAGCGGGTGGCAATTGCCCGCGCGCTGGCGATGCGACCCTAAATCATGCTCTTTGATGAGCCGACTTCCGCATAGCCCGGCTTAACGCCGGGCTGTTTTTTCTGTTCTACATTAAAACGTTTCTCTGCCCGCAATCTGCGCAACGTTACACCGTAAAACCAAGCATCATGCCGGTATCTTCATGTTCCAGCAAATGGCAGTGCGCCATGTACGCGCATTCGGCGGCAGCGGCGTGATTAAACCGCACCAGCACTTCGCTGCGTGCGCCCTCAACCTGCACAATGTCTTTCCAGCCCTGACGATGCGGCGCGACGGCACGACCGTTTTCCGAAACAATACGGAATTGCGCGCCGTGAATATGGAAAGGATGCAGCATCATGTCGCCTTCGCCGGAAATAACCCAGCGTTCATACTCACCGCGCGCGGCCTGAAACGCGGGCTTATTCATGTCGAAGGCTTTGCCGTTAATTTTATTCGCGCTGAATAAATCAAAGCCCGCACTATTCCCCTGGCCGCTCCGGTGATGCGCCATGCTCGCCTGCCCCATGTGCGCATCTTTCATTCCCGCATGCGATGCCTTGCCGTGCATCTTAGCCATTTCCCCGTGCGACATTCCCGCCATCGCCTGAGGTCCGTACTTATCCTGCAGCGCCTGCATGCCCATCATATCAAGCATGGGGTCCATCATAAGCTGGAGCCAGCGCTCCTGCGCCCCCTCTGCCTTCGGCACAGGTGGCAGCTTCACCAGCGTGTCCGGCAGCGCGCCGGGCGCCATCGCAGTAACGGGCTGAATACGCGCCACGGGCACCGGTTTGTCAAACGGCGCCACCACCATCCCCATTTGCTTCACGGGCAGCGTGAGAATATCAAAGGCCGTGGCCCCGCTTACTTCGACCAGTACCTCAAAACGTTCGCCCATCAGCACAGGCAGCGCATCCAGTTTTACCGGCTCACTCAGCAAGCCGCCGTCGCTGCCGATTACATAGAGCGGTCGTTTATCGCTGGTCGTTATCATCAAAGAACGCGCATTACAGCCATTCAATATACGCAGGCGTAGCCAGCCTCGCGGCGCTGCGTGCTGAGGATAGTTAACGCCATTACACAATAACGTATCGCCAAACCAGCCCACGGCGGCAGTCATGGTATCGAGCCGATAATCAATCTGCCCGCGCGCATCAAACCGTTTGTCCTGGATAATGAGCGGAATGTCATCAATTCCCCACTGCCGGGGCAGCATTAGTTTGCGGCTGGCTTCGTCCTCAATCAGCACCAGCCCCGCCAGCCCCATCGCCACCTGGTGCCCGGTTTTGCCGTGCTGATGCGGATGAAACCAGCAGGTAGCCGCAGGCTGCTGCGGCGTAAAACTCACCTGCCGCATAGCGCCGGGAGCAATAACACCCTGCGGCCCGCCGTCAATGTCACCCGGGATTTCCAGCCCATGCCAGTGCACCGTCGTCGCTTCGGGTAAACGATTGTGAATATCAACACTGACATTTTGCCCCTGCCGCACGCGCAGCGCCGGCCCTAATAGCGCGCCGTTATAGCCCCACGTGGCGGCATCTTTGCCATTGAATGCTGTTTTGCCCGCCTGAGCGATAAGCGTCACGCGCCCGCGGGCATCGGGTTCAAGCAGCGCCGGGATCGGCAGCGTCGGACGCGTAAGCGGCTGTGCCGCACGACTGATAAAAGGGAAGGCGCTAACGGCGCCCAGGGCGGCGGAATATTTCAAAAAATCACGACGCTGCATATGCTATTCCTTGGATAAAAGATAACCGCCGGCAGCATAAACCCTCCCCTAACGGTAAGGTCAAGAAATGCGGTTCGGAATAAAGGAACGCCGAACGGTAAAGAAATATGCTAACGTGAAAGTTCTGTTCATTGTCGGTAGATGTCATGAAGAAGTTGATCCAAGTTGATCCAGGTAGCCCTGCTGGGCAGTCTGTTAGGGTTTTCCGCCACCAGCCAGGCATTAAGCGAATCTGAAGCGGAAGATATCGCCGATCTCACGGCGGTATTCGTTTATCTCAAAAATGATTGCGGCTACCAGAACCTGCCTAACAACCTAATCCGCCGTGCGCTGGTATTTTTTGCCGAGCAAAATCAGTGGGATCTGAGCAATTACGAGAGTTTCAACATGAAAGCGCTGGGCGAAGATAGCTATCGCGACCTCAGCGGCATCGCCATCGCCAGATCTAAAAAATGCAAAGCGCTGGCGCGCGACTCCTTTAACTTATTAGCCTACGTAAAATAATCCTCGCTTTACCCTGCTAACAATAACCGTGCATGCCGGGCTATTGTTAGCTACCATGTTGCGTTATCTTTAACCATACGTTAACAAAGGGGCGTATTATGTGCGATCTCACCGTATGGAATGAAACGCTGCATCCGCAGTTTGGCCAATACTTTAGCGTCGATCGCGTACTCTATCGCGAACGTACCGCGCTTCAGGATCTGATTATTTTTGAAAATGCCGCCTTTGGCCGGGTGATGGCGCTTGATGGCGTGATACAAACTACCGAGCGCGATGAATTTATTTACCATGAGATGCTGACTCACGTACCGCTACTGGCTCACGGGTATGTAAAACACGTATTGATTATCGGCGGCGGCGATGGCGGTATGCTACGCGAGGTGTGTCGCCATCAGGACGTAGAAACCGTCACGATGGTGGAGATAGATGCCAGCGTCATCGATTTTTGTCGCCAGTATCTGCCCCGCCACAGCGCCGGCGCTTATGACGATCCCAGGCTGAATCTAATCATTGATGACGGCGTCAATTTCGTTACCCAGACTCAGCGCACATTTGATGTCATTATTTCTGATTGCACCGATCCTATCGGACCAGGCGCATCGCTTTTTACCTCTGAGTTTTATACCGGCTGTCGGCGCTGCCTGAACCCGGGCGGTGTTTTCGTCGCCCAAAACGGCGTTTGTTTTCTGCAGCAGGATGAAGCACAAGAGAGTTATCACCGGCTGAGCCATACTTTTGCCGATGCCAGCTTTTATCAGGCGGCGGTTCCCACTTATTACGGCGGCCCTATGGTTTTTGCCTGGGCGACGGATAACGAAGCGCTGCGCCATTTGCAGCCTGATACCATTCAGGCCCGTTTTCACCGGGCCGGCCTACGCTGCCGCTACTATAATCCGGCAATACACTGCGCAGCATTCGCACTGCCGCAATATTTACTGGATGCGCTTAACGCTTAACCTGACCACCCGCTATGGATCCCTAATACCCTGACATACTGTTAAGGAGGTGAGCCAAATTGAATAAAATCAAACTGCACGGCTTTAATAATCTGACGAAAAGTCTCAGTTTTTGTATTTACGATATCTGCTATGTCAAAACAGCAGAAGAACGCGATGGATATATCGCCTATATTGATGAGCTGTACAACGCTAACCGGCTCACAGAAATCCTTACCGAAACCTGCACGATAATTGGCGCGAATATTCTGAACGTTGCGCGCCAGGATTACGATCCTCAGGGCGCCAGCGTCACCATTTTAATGTGCGAAGAACCTATCGATCCGAAGCTGATTGACACCAGCGAGCACCCCGGTCCGCTGCCGGGCAGCGTAGTCGCGCATTTAGATAAAAGTCATATTTGCGTACATACCTATCCCGAAAGCGATCCTCGCAGCGGATTATGCACTTTTCGCGCAGATATCGAAGTATCCACCTGCGGCGTAATTTCGCCGCTCAATGCCCTGAACTACCTAATCCATCAGCTTGAATCAGATATTGTCACTATTGATTATCGCGTGCGGGGATTTACCCGCGATGTAAAAGGAAAGAAGCATTTTATCGACCATGATATCAACTCCATCCAAAACTTTATGCCGCAGGATATGAAAGCGCTGTATGACATGACGGATGTCAATGTCTATCAGGAAAACATCTTTCATACCAAGATGCTTTTAAAAGCCTTTGATTTAAAACACTATATGTTCCACACCCGGCCAGAAGATCTTACCGCTGCAGAGCGCGATGCAATTACCCAGTTATTGTGGAAAGAGATGCGCGAAATTTACTACGGACACAACATCCCCAGCGTGTGATCTCAAGATAACCGCCTGCGGCAAGGTGGTTATTACCGCTTTTTAAAGTAGCATCATCAATTCAATGGCCAGCGTTTTTCACCACACTATGTCCGGTAAAAACGCCCTCTGGCCCAATAGTCGTCGCATCTGACCTATTTCGCACTAGCCGTAACGCTATCTCATAACATCACGCTGCCAGCGTGCGCGCCGAACGTAAATTCTTCGATACAGGCCGTATCCTACAAAACAGCCTCAGCGCTCTGCCGCTACGCATAATCTTTTCTGGAAGGTGATATAAAACAGCCGAAGCTGTGACGATACCTGGCGCGAAGGCAGATGCGCTGCCCCCAATAAAAGAGCCTCTTCGGCCCCGATTACGCTAATTTTCAGTCTCCTTCCAGAGGGGCTGATGAAAGCAAACGTCTCCTTCACCTGAGCAAGTAGTTCAGATATATACCTCAATTAGGCGAGCAGATATTCACTGGCTAAATACCAGGCAACAGAAAAAGATAGAACCCCGGGCGCAGCGATATGAAACATGTTTTGCCAGCTTAATGAAAAAACATTGTCTGCACTTGTGTCTTCCTCCCTATTCGAGTTTAGAATTAACCTAATAGCAATATATTGTTAAAATTTCACAGCCGTGAATTCATAGTATGCGGGAAATCGCTGAATGACTATTCTTAAAAAGTAGCTTTCACACTTTTTACACAGAGTTAACCATATAAATAAATTAATTAAAAATCACTTATTTTTCAAAAAATTAAAATAAAATCATCTTCCCATCACGCTAACATAGAATTAATTTGAACTATTGACAACATATATTTATTAGATATAAATGCCTGATAAGGGAACCGTTTACACATTAAATTACTCCCTTTTAAATTCAAGAATCGATGCATATATTTATCGCCATGCATTGAGATTTTTCTTCAATGAACACACCCTCATAAGAGTTTCAGGGAGGATATGAATAATGAAAAGGATTTATTTTCCCCTCGCTATACTGGCAGCGGCCTTAAATATTAATAGCGCCGTAGCCGCCGATAGCGTAGATGTTAAAGTTATCGGTACTATTGTGCCGGTTGCCTGTACTCCCAGTTTATTGGGTGGCGGCACATTTGATTACGGCACAATAGTCACCAGTACGCTTTCACCGGATAGCTATACCACGCTGCCAGAGAAACGACTGGACTTCTCTATTACATGCGAAGCGCCAACATTTGTAGGCCTTCGCGTCTCTGACGCGCAGGCAAGCAGCGCCGTAGCCATGCCAAAAACCTTGAACTTCACGTTCAATCGCGGCGCGACGGCAAACTTAATAAACGGGCTAGGTTTAACAAGTGAAGGCAAGTTGATCGGTAATTACCAGGCTATTCTGAATACCACCAAAGCTATCATCGACGGCCAGCCGCAACCATTAAACACATTGATCAGTAAAGATAGCGGCGGTTCGTGGAGCGATTTGGAACTTGTCACGAATTTGAGCGGCCCATGGGTGGCCGGCAACCAAACCGTCCTTTCATGGCGGAGCACCGAAGGTGGCGGAAATACGCCGCTTAAATTCACCACCTTTTCAGCACCGCTGGCGCTGCAGGCAAATATTAATAAAGTATCCGAGCTGGGTAACGTCAGCCAGGCAATTCACCAGAACGGACAAATGTCTATCGAGCTATTCTATCTTTAATTATTTCGCTTAATAGATTTGCGCAGCATCGGCAATTTAGATGCTGCGCCCCCTGCTATTCCGTCTGCACGTATCGCCGCAAATCCCAGGCTGATATTAACCTGCCAATCTATGGCAAACCGTACAGGGTGCCGCTATCTCTGACAGCCTTTTCTTCTTTTGCTAAACCTGAATCAGAAAACATTGCGGTACTGGCCTGTTTCCGATCGGAAACTTATAAAATTCATCAGCATCTGATGAAAAGGGTTAAGCGCTTACTGAAATCTACCGGTGGAAGCAAACCGCCCGGCAGAAGAAGCTTCCATCAACCGGGCGTTTTTTACGCAACTAGGCTAACTGCATCGCCAGATGAATAGAGGTCGCCATACTGGCGGCATTTGCTTTTCCCTGCCAGGCGATATCAAACGCGGTCCCGTGATCGGCGGAGGTACGGATAAAAGGCAGCCCCGCAGTAATGTTCACGCCATCATAGAAACCAAGTAGTTTTAATGGAATATGCCCCTGGTCGTGATACATCGCGACAACCATATCGTACAGTCCTTCGTGCGCCTGAAGAAACACAGTATCCGGCGGGCAGGGGCCGGATACGTTTATCCCCCGTGCGGCGCATGCTTCAATTGCGGGCGTAACAAAACGCGCCTCTTCATCACCAAAAAGGCCGTGTTCACCCGCATGCGGGTTAACGCCCGCCACAGCGATACGCGGCTTTTGGTATCCCACCCGTTTCAAAAAACTATCCGCTAGCCCTATCACGGTTTCAATACGCGGCTGGTTTAAGGTATCCAGAAACTTACGTAATGCGATATGCGTGGTAACGTGGATCACTTTTAATTTATCGGTATAGAGCACCATCGCATAATCACGGCTTTCCGTAAGCGTGGCCAGCAGCTCGGTGTGTCCGGGATAAAGATGCCCGGCTAAATGTAGCGCTTCTTTATTCAGCGGCGCGGTCGCAATAGCCTGCACCTCACCCGCCATCGCCATTTCAGTTGCTCGTTTCACGCAGCGATATGCTAAATCTCCCGCCTCAGGCTGCACTTTCCCCGGTATCAGCGCATCAGGATCGGCCAGTGGCTCATCGATAACGTGAATTTTATCCGGAGAAAAATGCGCGTCGGCGGCGTGCTGGATGGGGCACAGCGTTACGGCTTCGCCGATACCGGCATGCTGTAAGCGCTGCAGTGTGCTCAAACATCCCACCACCACAACCGGCGCACCGGCGAGTTCGGTTTCACTCAGCGCTTTAAGTATAATTTCCGGACCGATTCCCGCAGGATCGCCCATCGTTACAGCAACAGTTTTACTGACCACGATACATCTCCTCAATAAAATAAAGCGCGTCACACAGCGTGTTGTCACTTCCAAATCCCCCGGCTTTTGTGATAACCGGCAGATCGTCTATCTCGCTATTAATAAAGGTGCCACAGGGAATACAGGGAACCACCTCGCGCTGGATCCGGTATCCTTCTGCTCCCAGCGCATTCGCAACCGCGGTCGCCATATCACCGCCGGTTAAAAACAGCCCACCGGTTCGCGTACGTTCGAGTATTGCCAGCGTAATGTCGCCTATTCGCTGGCTTAACCGCGCACCTAATTCTTCCCTATCCAGCGCATAGCGCGCGGCTAATGCCTCAATGTTATTCCGATCGTCGGCGCGGCGACTGGTGCGAATTGCACAGTGGCGCTGGCGCAGTAAAATTTCGCAGGCGGCTTCAATAATATGCGCGCTATGGGCATCAGCCTGCGGCGATAGCAGGCATTCGACATCCGCATCAACCACGTCGAGACGCCCCTGCCGCTGCGCCTGCTCCACCTGACGTCGGGTAGCTTCACTCATTGAACCCGCGATAACGAGGACAGGCAATTGTTGCAATGGCGTCAGATATCGCTCCGCAGGAAGCGCATTCGCAAGCCCGGCTGCGCCAACCAGCAGGGGAACTTCCGGCAATTGAAATGCCGCCAGCGCGATGGCCTGCAAATCACTTTCCTGCTCTGCATCCAGCACGATCAGCGCTCTCTCTTTGCCGGCTATTTGTATTAAGCGATCGGCCAGCGCACCACTGCGAACCTGCTCCAAAGAACATTCATAAACGGGTAACGCGCTTTGCAGCCCAATCAGTGTTGCAATGCGTGAAGAGACGATCGGCGTGCGCGGATCGCTGGCAAACTCGGTCTCCAGCAGTGGAACATGATTAACAAGGCACTCGCCGTTGCGGGTAATTCTTCCGGCAGCGGGAATAGCGCCGGCAATCAACGCCAGTCGTTTACCGCTGACTTGCATCGCCGCCGTAATTTCCGCTCCAATGTTGCCGCGAAAGGTCGAATCAATTTTTTTATAGATAATCGGTACGGTTTGCTCGCTCTGACACCAGGCGCGCAGCGCCTGACTGACGGCTTCTGCTGCCCGTTCCGCCGGCAGCGCCCGGCTTTCCGTATTCACCACCAGTACGTCTGCATGCCGGGAGATAGCGCCATCGCTTCTCAGGAGTACATCGGTTCTGGCCCCTTTTTTTGCAAGCTGAACGCCGGTATCATTCGCGCCGGTAAAATCATCGGCAATGACTATCATTTTCACGCTACTTTTCCTCCCTCTACCCGCATCGTCCGTCGATTACGCTTTGCTACCCATGAAGTCAGCATTGGAGTCAAAATCGCAGTGACAATCACCGATGTCGCAACCAAAGGCGTAGCGGCAGCGACCACCTTCGCCAGAGAAGGGTCAGCGGTAGCAATCGCCAGTGGCGTTGCCACCGCGTTTCCCGCGGTGCTGGACGCTGCGGCACCGGCAATTCCGGTTCCTCCCAACAGCCGGTCAACTTTGATATTGAAAAATCCGCCCAATAGTGTGGTTAACACGCCTAATAAAATCCCCGCAATACCGCCCTTAAGCAGCATGCCTAAATCAATACTGGTTCCCAACGCGAATGCAAAGAAAGGGATTAATAAAGGGCCGCCTTTAGAGAGGAAATCCCGCATTTGCGCATCGAGGTTACCAAGCAGCATACCGATTAACATGGGAATGATGACGACGACAATCGACATGATGGGAATGTTCGCCATTCCCGCCGAGCCGAGTGCAATCATGGTGAGAATCGGGCCATCGCTGAGTGACATTAACGGCGTGGCACCGACCTCATTTTGCTGCCCAAACTCCCCGGCCAGCGCGGCATATAGTCCACCATTGGTATTACTCATCGCCGCAATAATCGCTACCGAAGAAAGTCCCCAAATGCCGTTCGCGCCAAAAGCTTTTTCTACAATAAAACCAAACGCGACGGCCACGACAAATTTTGTCAACGTAATACCGCCGCCGATAAGTAATGATTTAGGCGCCGCCTTAATATGAATTCCCGCCCCCATACAGAGCAGAAAAGCCCCTAACAGCGCCGGTGCACCGTTCTTGAACAGCGCAGTGGTAAACCCGCCCACCTGTAATGCCTCAGGCGCAAATGTATTGATCAGGGCACCGAGTACTAAAGGGACGATCATCATCCCGCCAGGAATTTTTTCTATTGACGCTTTTATCTTCATAACCACCGCCTGATTAATAAAAATCAGTTTGATTATATTCAATCAAATCGACAAGTAAATGAAGCGGATCACAACTCTTTTATGATTGAGTTAAATCAATAGATTTAGAGCGCTGCAGAACAGTGCGTGCAGTGATTAACGATGAAAACGGAGGTAAGAGATAAATAGGGTGCAGGCTCGGCAGGCTCGGCAGGCTCGGCAGGCTCGGCAGGCTCGGCAGGCTCGGCAGGCTCGG
>CALYPF010000138.1 GCA_945271245.1 uncultured Enterobacteriaceae bacterium
CTGGATCAGTTTTCAACCGCTGGGGTGGATCAGTTTTGCACCGTTGGTAACAAATAGCGTATCGTTGGCTATCTCAAGCGCCTCCTCCGGCGTTTTGAAGGTTGTGACCGCTAACACCGGCCCAAAGATTTCCTCCTGGAATACGCGCATTTTATTGTCGCCGCGCAAAATAGTCGGCTCCATGTAAAAACCGCCTTTCAAATCGCCGTCCAGTTTACGCAACTGCCCGCCGGTCAGTACTTCCGCGCCTTCTTTACGCCCAATATTGATATAATCCATGATAGTTTCCAGCTGCCCTGCGGAAACCTGAGCGCCCATTTGCGTTTTTGGGTCCAGCGGGTGCCCGGCGCGAATCGACTCTACGCGCCGCAGCGCACGTTCCATAAAACGCTCATAAATCGATTCGTGGATAAGCGCCCGGCTGGGGCAGGTGCAGACTTCTCCCTGGTTAAACGCAAAAAGCGTAAATCCCTCGATAGCTTTATCCAGCCAGGAATCATCGTGATCCATCACATCGGCCATAAAGATATTCGGCGATTTACCACCCAACTCCAGCGTCACGGGAATAATATTGCGCGTCGCGGACTGCATTATCTCGCGGCCTACTTCCGTGGAACCGGTGAACGCAATTTTGGCAATGCGCGGCGATGTCGCCATATATTCCCCAATCTCGCCGCCCGCACCGTTTACCACATTAACCACGCCCGGCGGCAGCAAGTCCCCAATAATTTCCATTAAAACCAGCACCGACAGCGGCGTGAGGCGCGCCGGTTTCAGGACAATCGCATTCCCCGCCGCCAGCGCGGGCGCCATCTTCCAGCTTGCCATCAATAGCGGGAAGTTCCACGGAATAATCTGCCCAACCACCCCTAACGGCTCGTGGAAATGGTAGGCCACCGTCTCGCTGTCTATCTCGCTAATGCCCCCTTCCTGAGCGCGAATACAGGAAGCAAAATAGCGGAAGTGATCGATGGCCAGCGGGACATCCGCCGCCAGCGTTTCACGAATAGGTTTACCGTTATCCCACGACTCAGCCGCAGCCAGCAGCGTTAAATTTTGCTCCATGCGATCGGCTATCTTTAACAAAACCGCAGCGCGCTGCTGAGCCGCCGTTTTCCCCCACGCTTCTTTTATGGCATGCGCAGCGTCCAGCGCCTTATCAATATCTGCCGTGCTGGAACTTGCCACTTCACACAGCGCTTCTCCCGTCACTGGTGTCAGGTTTTGATAGTATTTCCCGGATGTCGGCGCAACCCATTCGCCGCCGATAAAATTGTCATAGCGCGCCTTAAGGCGCAAAGAATAAGGCGGGGTTTCAGAGGCCAGTTGAGTATTATTGGTTGATTGCGTAGCCATGTTTTTCTCCTTGTCCCACCGCGCCGCTGCGCGCGTGAGAACACTGTTATATCGACTTACAGCGCATTACGGTAAATGGTCATAATCTCTTCATGCGTCGCCTGCACGGGGTTGGTCAGCCCGCAGGCATCCTTAAGCGCATTGTCCGCCAGCACGGGGATGTCCGCCTCTTTAACCCCAAGCTGGCGCAGCCCGTCAGGAATATTGACGCGACGCGAAAGCGCCTGGATGGCCTCAATACACGCCCGCGCCCCGCATTCCGCGTTCATCCCGTCAACATTCACGCCAAGCGCGGCGGCGCAGTCGCGCAGCCTCTCAGCGGCAACCCGGCTGTTAAGTATTTGAACGTGCGGAAGTAGCACCGCATTGCAAACGCCGTGCGGTAAGTCATAGAAGCCCCCTAACTGATGCGCCATTGCGTGAACATAGCCCAGCGACGCGTTATTAAACGCCATGCCGGCCATGAATTGCGCCCAGGCCATGTCTTCCCGCGCGGCCATATCATCGCCACGCTCAACGGCCGCAGGCAGGGCGCGATGGATAATGGCGATCGCTTTAAGGGCGCAGGCGTCGGTTATCGGATTCGCCGCCGTGGAAACATACGCTTCAATCGCATGCGTCAGCGCATCCATGCCGGTAGCCGCAGTCAACGAGGCAGGCATCGCCCGCATCAGTAATGGATCGTTAACGGAAAGAAGCGGCGTAACGTGTTTATCAACGATAGCCATTTTGATATGACGGACTTCATCCGTAATAATACAAAACCGCGTCATTTCAGAAGCCGTTCCCGCCGTGGTGTTTATCGCCACCATCGGCAATTGCGGTGCGGCGGAGCGGTCAACGCCTTCATAATCGCGAATATCGCCGCCATTCGCGGCAACCAGCGCAATCGCCTTCGCGCAGTCATGCGGGCTACCGCCACCGAGAGAAATAACGCATTCGCTATCGTGCCGCCTGAGCAATGCCAGCCCGGCCTCAACGTTGGTCGTTGTCGGGTTTGGGTGCGTCTCATCATAGATAACGGCATTAATATCACGCCGGGCCAGCGCATCGCTGAGCGTTTGCGCAACGCCCATACGAACCAGTCCCTGGTCGGTGACAATTAAAGCCCGCCGAAACCCACGTTCCTGTAAAAAATTCAGCGCCTCATCCAGGGCGTGCTGACCGATAACATTCACGGAAGGGATGTAAAAGCAGGATATTGCCATTGTTCATCTCCGGTTATAAATAACCCTTCGAACATAACGGCTATTCCCCTTCAAACTGTGAAGCAGACAACGTTTTAAAAGCCTCTCTCAATATGCGGCGGCTATTTTTAATAAATATTCGTCCAGGATCGAGACAGCTCTGGCGCTCTTCTGTAACCCAACTGGGGAATATGTAATAGCGATCACAAAACAACCGAATTCACCAGCGTTCAATTCAATAAAAATGGGAGAGACGGCAATGAAAAACGCCCCGAGCGGGGCGGTGCAAGAGAAGAAAATATTAATGTTCGAACAGGCGGGAATCACGCAGCACATGATCGTTCCCGCGGCGGCGGGTAAAGCCAATGCGATCGAAATATTCGAGAATTTGAATCGCCAACTTCCGTCCGGTTCCCAAACGATCGCGAAAATCAGCGGCGCAGGTAGAACCGCGCTCCTGGTCCAGGCTGCGAATAAGATCGGCGAACGCCAGAATACTCTGGCGACGGTAATAGCGATCTTTTACGATGGCGGTGATTAGCCCCTGCTGGGCTGCAAGCCTTAGCAGCTGCCGCATCCGCTGTTCATCCTGCCCGGTTTCGCGCGCCAAATCGCGCACCCACCAGGGAGCATCGCCGAATAACGCTTCCACCTGCAGCCATAGCGCGAGCTGCTCACCCGAAAAACCGGGCTGATGCCCGGGTAAATGCAGCCAGCCCTGGCGTGATTCAAGCTCGCCTTGCTGGCGTAATCGTTCAATGAGTTCCAGCACCAACCCTTCATTTTCCGAAGGCAGCGCCATGCGCCTCAGCCTCTCGCGACCGGGTCCAGGCTGATCGTCATGTTGCTCGTGATAGCGTGTCAAAGCCTGTAAAAGTGTGTGCTGCCAGTCAGCCGCCACCTCCTGGCTTAGGATATGTTCACTCGCCTTGAGTAAACCAGGGCGCTCCGAAAGCAGGTTTTCGAGACCGGCCGGCGTTAACTGGCGCGCCCAGGCGAATTCTGCCAGCGACACCGCACCGCGCTGCAGCCAGGTATCCAGCGCCTGCGCATCGTCCGGAGCCTCACTCAGCGCCGCCAGCCAATCCAAATAAGGGCGCCGACGCTTGCCCCGGCGCGGCGGCGTGGTGCTAACGACGCGCCCGCCCGCCAGCGTGGTGCGCGCGCTGATATCACGCAACACCAGCCGATCGCCATCCACCAGCCACAGAGGCGTATCCAGCACCAGCTCCGCCAGAGAATTTTCCAACAGCGAAACCCGCCCGGTAATATGGCGCGCCGCATGATAAATATGCACCGGCTGCCACTGCGTTAGCGCAACATGGGTTTCCAGCTCGACAATCACGCGCTCTGAGGCGGGCTGCGAAGGGCTGGCGCTAAGTAACCAGTCGCCGCGCTGAAGCTCCGCCTTTTGCACATTGCCGGCAATATTGAGCGCAATGCGCTGCCCGGCGCAGGCGCTCTCTGTCGCCTGATTCTGCGCATGCAATCCGCGCACGCGCACCGGCGTATCCGCACCGGTCAGCCACAGTGAATCGCCCACGCGAACATCCCCACTGAGCGCGGTTCCGGTCACCACCAGCCCTGCACCTTTGACCGTAAACGCGCGATCGATGGCCAGCCGAAAGCGTTTTTTTTCCGGATGTGAGCGCTCGGGCAACTGAGACAAATGCGCGCGCAGCGCGTCGATGCCGACGCCGCCAGTGGCCGCGGTGACAAAAAGCGTCACCTCTGCCCAGCGCTGTTCTTCAAGCACTTGCGCCACTTCGGCTTTAACCTGCTCAATGCGCGCTTCATCAACTTTATCCGCTTTCGTCAGCGCCACGGTCAGGGCCGGTTTGCCGGTAAGCGCCAGGATAGCAAGATGCTCCAGGGTTTGGGCCATCACGCCGTCATCGCAGGCCACTACCAGCAATGCGCGATCGATACCTCCAATCCCTGCCAGCATATTTGCTAAAAACTTTTCATGCCCGGGAACGTCGATAAACCCCAGAATACGTCCATCGGGCTGAGGCCAATAGGCATAACCTAAATCAATGGTCATACCGCGCTTTTTCTCTTCCGGCAGCCGATCGGCATTCACGCCGGTCAGGCACTCAAGAAGCGTCGTTTTTCCGTGGTCGACGTGACCCGCAGTCGCGATAATCATTTCAACAGCATCTCCAATAGCCCCGTTTCATCCTCCAGGCAGCGCATATCCAGCCACAGCCGCCCGTCGGTGATACGCCCAATCACCGGTACCGGCAGGCTGCGCCATTTTTGCGCCAGCGCTTCCAGCGTGCCTCCCCGGCCGTCAAGAGGTGCCAGCGTTAGCGCCGCGGCTGGCAGCCTGTCCACCGGCAGCGAACCGCTGCCTATTTGCGACAGACACGGCTCAACGCGGAACGTAAATTCCGGATAATGCGGCATCAATGCCGCCATCAGGCGTTGCGCTAACGCCGTACACTCCTGAGCGGTTCGCGTCAGCAAACGCAGCGTCGGTAAGCGCTCGCGCAGTGTTTCAGGATGGCGATATAACCGTAATGTCGCCTCCAGCGCCGCCAGCGTCATTTTATCCACGCGTAGCGCACGCTTCAGCGGATGACTTTGCAGCCGCTCTATCAGCGCTCTTTTACCCACGATGATCCCCGCCTGCGGGCCGCCAAGCAGCTTATCGCCTGAAAAACTGACCAGGCTAACGCCCGCACCAATCAGCCGCTGAGGCATCGGTTCGGCGGGCAGGCCATACTGGGTTAAATCCACCAGCGAGCCGCTGCCTAAATCCACCACCACGGGAATATTGTATTCGTTGCCAAGCTCTGCCAGCTCTGCCTCATCTATCGCCTTCGTGAAACCGGCTATCTGATAATTGCTGGTATGTACCTTCATCAACAGCGCCGTTTTCTCATTGATGGCGCTGCGATAATCCTTCAGGTGCGTGCGATTAGTTGTGCCTACTTCCTGTAGTATGCACCCGGCCTGGCGCATTACATCCGGGATGCGAAACGCGCCGCCAATTTCAACCAGTTCGCCGCGCGACACTATCACCTCTTCCCCGCTGGCACAGGCAGCAAGCATCAATAACACGGCCGCCGCGTTGTTATTCACGATACAGGCATCTTCCGCACCGGTTAGCTCGCACAGCAGCCGGGCGATAGCGCTATCCCGATGCCCGCGACCGGCACCGTCCAAATCGTACTCCACCGTCACCGGCGCCCGCATCGCCTGGCTTACCGCCTCCACGGCGGCGTCCGCCTGAATGGCGCGCCCTAAGTTGGTATGCAGCACGGTGCCGGTTAAGTTAAAAACCGGACGTAGCGCGCTGGTATCTTCACGATGCAGGCGAGTTTCCGCCTCCACGGCCCAGGCCTGCGCCCAGTCTGGAAGCGCCCCTTCCTTGCGAATAACCGAGCGTGCTTCCGTCAGCATCAGGCGCAGCGTTTCAACCAGCCGTGAGTGACCGTATTTCGTTAACAACGGGGCAAACGTTGCATCATGCAACAGGCGATCGAGGGCAGGAAGCTGGCTGAACAAATCGTGTTGAGTCATGGCTAAATATCGTTCGGGGGAAAGATAGCGAGTGTAACAGGTGCCGCTTCGCTCTGTCATATACCCTGAGTCATTGCATGGCGTACCGCACGTCAGTGAGACACAAACCCAAAGCCAGCGCGAAGCTAACCCGCACGCGCTTAAGCTTTAGTTAAATCCCGGCGGCTGTAGATAAACATTAAATAATCGACGGATAAACGGGCGCCCTAAATCCGACTTAAATAGCCAAATGACCCCGCCCAGGGGTTTACCCCGGCAGCCCGGTGCGGGCGAAGCTATTTCGTTCGAACAGGGCACCCACCATATTCACCAGCAGCGGGCGCGAAGCGCACCAGCCCGGAGCGATGCGCTGTGCATTGAGATAGCCAATAGCGCAGCCCACGGCAATTGCGCCTAAGCGTAGCGGCTGCGTCGTAATGCGACCCTGCGAAAGTTGGTGTTCCAGCCAGTCCAGACAGCCGCCCAATTCATCCCGCAACTGCAATAGCAGAACGTCTAATTGTTGCCCCGGCGAGCGCTGACGCTCACTGACCAGCCGCTCCGCCACGTTAATAATACCGTCGGCAAGCGCCTCTATCTGGCTTTCCCATCGCCTTCCAGCGCAATCGCCGGGAAGTAACGACGGCGTAGGATAAATTTCTTCCAGATAATCGCTAATTACCGCAGAGCCAAACCAGCGCTCACCGCTGTCGGTGCACAATAATGGCATATGGCTCAGAGGATTCATTGCTGATATTTCCCCACCGGCGCGCTGTATATCAATCAACTCAAAAGGCATTTCTTTTTCAAGAAGCATTATTGAGATTTTACGCACGTGCGGACAAGTATAACGACCCACAAGCTTCATAATAACGGCGCCTCCCGATTTAATACTACTTCACAAACCATGAATGTTGACGCCAGCCAGCGCCCGATTACCGACACACACTTAATTGTTAGTGAGGATTGCTGGCTCTGCCCGATATCGAAATAGTGGCTGAGCGACCTGCGCGCGCGGAAAGTATGGCGTATAACCCGAGATATCGCCCACGGCGGCGGTTTACAGGTTGAAAAACCATGCTATCAAGCTTTAAACGCCGGGATAGCTCGCGGATGACGCGTTACCATTCTGCGGATACCTCGCCGCGCGCCGTTGAGCACGGCCGTGAATAGATAATATTGACATGAACTCTCTCAGTGATAGGCACACCGTCAGGAGCAACGCTTTGCCAACCCTGCAGATATAACCATCGCCTGGCGAGGCATTCATATTAAGCATATGACTGGAAACGGTGCCTGCCTCCATCGGCGTTTATCACCCGTGCCGATGATATTTTTATAGGTACTTAGGTGATTCATCTCACATAAGTGACATAAACTCGATCAGCACAAATGTGACTCAAATCACATTGAGTGTCATGAAATGACAAATATTTCATCAGAATCGAGGGGATTGGCTATTTTTTTGTGACCAAAATCACATCAATGCCCCCATTACCCCCTAATGTTTAGTGATTCATGTCACACAAAATGGCACCATCTGGACAGTTTGCGTTTTCAGTGCCAGATTTCGCATCACGGACATCAGGCTGGCTTACCTGCCGCCTCATTAACAAAAAAAGAAACGGGCTATTCCCGGCACGTACTCACATAAGGGGTGTTTTATGTCATCCGATATCAAGATCAAAGTGCAGAGCTTTGGTCGTTTTCTTAGCAATATGGTGATGCCGAATATCGGCGCCTTTATCGCCTGGGGGATTATCACCGCACTCTTTATCCCTACCGGCTGGTTCCCGAACGAGACGATGGCAAAACTCGTAGGCCCGATGATCACGTATCTTCTGCCGCTGCTTATCGGCTACACCGGCGGACGCCTGATTGGCGGCGAGCGCGGCGGCGTTGTCGGCGCTATCACAACCATGGGTGTTATCGTCGGCGCGGATATGCCCATGTTCCTCGGCTCAATGATTGCCGGCCCGCTGGGTGGATGGTGTATCAAGCGTTTCGATGCGCTAATTGACGGTAAAATTAAGTCCGGCTTTGAAATGCTGGTGAATAACTTCTCCGCCGGTATCATCGGGATGATCCTCGCCATTCTGGCTTTCATGGGTATCGGCCCGGCGGTTGAAGTGCTGTCGAAGATTTTGGCGGCTGGCGTTAGCTTTATGGTGGCGCACGATATGCTGCCTCTGGCGTCTATCTTCGTTGAACCAGCGAAGATTCTGTTCCTTAATAACGCGATCAACCACGGTATTTTCTCGCCGTTGGGTATCCAGCAGTCGCATGATATCGGCAAATCTATCTTCTTCCTGATTGAAGCAAACCCAGGTCCGGGCCTGGGCGTATTACTGGCCTACATGTTTTTTGGCCGCGGTAGCGCCAAACAATCAGCCGGGGGTGCCGCAATTATTCACTTCCTTGGCGGTATCCACGAAATTTACTTCCCCTACGTATTGATGAATCCTCGTCTGATTATCGCCGTTATTCTGGGCGGAATGAGCGGTGTATTCACTCTGAGCGTTCTGAACGGCGGCTTAGTTTCTCCGGCATCTCCGGGTTCTATTCTGGCAGTACTGGCCATGACGCCAAAAGGGGCTTACTTCGCCAATATTGCCGCTATTGCGGTGGCTCTGGTGGTTTCTTTCGTTGTTTCCGCTATTTTGCTGAAAACCAGTAAGGTTAAAGAAGAAGACGATATTGATGCCGCAACTCGCCGCATGCAGGCGATGAAAGCGCAATCAAAAGGCGGCACAGCCACTGCTGAGACTGCAGCAGGCGATTTGAGCCACGTGCGTAAAATTATCGTGGCCTGCGATGCGGGCATGGGATCCAGCGCCATGGGCGCCGGCGTACTGCGCAAAAAAGTGCAGGATGCAGGGTTGACCGCGATTTCTGTAACTAACTGCGCGATTAATAACCTGCCTGGCGACGTTGACCTGGTCATTACGCACCGCGATCTCACCGAGCGCGCAATGCGTCAGGCGCCGCACGCACAGCACATTTCCCTTAATAACTTCCTCGACAGCGGGCTGTATAACGATTTGACCGAACGTCTGGTCGCCGCGCAGCATCCGGCAACGCAGGAAGCCCCCGCGATTGCCAGCGCTCCTCAACAAACCGAGGTCAACGCAGAAGCTGGCAATCTGTTTACGCTGGGCGCGAACAATGTCTTCCTCGGTCGCCAGGCAGCCACTAAAGAAGAGGCTATCCGCTTCGCCGGCGAACAACTGGTGAAAGGCGGCTACGTGGAGCCGGAATACGTTGATGCCATGCTGGAGCGTGAGAAATTAACCCCGACCTATCTCGGTGAATCCATCGCCGTTCCACACGGTACGATAGAAGCGAAAGATAAGGTGCTTAAAACCGGCGTTGTTTTCTGCCAGTATCCGCAGGGTGTAAGGTTTGGTGAAGAAGAAGACGAGATTGCCCGGCTGGTTATTGGTATCGCCGCCCGCAATAACGAACATATCCAGGTGATTACCAGCCTGACTAATGCACTGGATGATGACACAGTGATCGAACGCCTGGCGAACACCACCAGCGTGGACGAAGTACTCGCGCTGCTGTCTGGAAAATAAGACCGTGCAGGCAGATCCGTTAACCCGGTTCTGCCTCACTGGCCGACGGTTCACAAAACGCTGATACCGTCGCAATGATTTTGGCGGTACCGGAGATAAATTCGGTACCGCGACTCTCCCTGGGGAGAGGGTTAGGGTGAGGGAAACGCCTCATCCCAGCCCTCTCGGGTAACAACATTGATGAAGGTGAATCATATGCAAGCATTACATTTTGGCGCAGGAAATATTGGCCGCGGATTTATCGGTAAATTACTGGCAGACGCGGGAGCCAGCCTCACCTTTGCGGACGTTAACCCAACGGTGCTGGACGCGCTAAATGCCCGCCACAGCTATCAAGTCCACGTCGTCGGTGAGCAGGAGCAGGTGGATACCGTTTCCGACGTTAATGCAGTCAGCAGCATCGGCGACGATGTTGTGGCGCTCATTGCCGAGGTAGATTTAATTACCACCGCCGTTGGGCCCGTGGTACTGGAGCGCATCGCACCGACTATCGCTAAAGGCCTGGAAAAACGCCGCGCGGCCGGAAATGAACGCCCTCTGAATATCATCGCCTGTGAAAATATGGTGCGTGGCACCACCCAGCTTAAAGGGCACGTCCTGAATGCGCTCAGCGCGGAAGGTAAAAGTTGGGCCGAAGCGCACGTAGGTTTCGTCGACTCCGCCGTCGATCGTATCGTTCCGCCTTCAGAATCCGCAGACAGCGATCCGCTGGCCGTCACGGTTGAAACATTCAGCGAATGGATTGTTGATAAAACGCAGTTTAAAGGCGCGCTACCGACGATTGCAGGCATGGAGCCGACCGATAATCTGATGGCGTTCGTAGAGCGTAAATTATTTACGCTCAATACCGGGCACGCGATTACCGCCTGGCTGGGACAGCAGGCCGGGCACCGCACCATTCGCGACGCCATTCTGGATGAATCAATCCGTGCCGTGGTGAAAGGCGCGATGGAAGAAAGCGGCGCGGTGCTAATTAAACGCTATGGGTTTGAACCAGCAAAACATGCGGCTTATATTCAAAAAATTCTGGGGCGCTTCGAAAACCCATACCTGAAAGACGACGTAGAACGCGTGGGCCGTCAGCCGCTGCGTAAACTGAGCGCCAGCGACCGTCTGATTAAACCGCTCCTCGGTACTCTGGAATACGGTCTGCCTCATAAAAACCTGGTAAAAGGCATTGCAGCCGGGCTGCGTTTCCACTGCGATCAGGATCCTCAGGCGCAGGAACTGGCGCAGCTTCTGGCGGAAAAAGGCCCGCGTGACGCGCTTGCGCAGATCTCCGGTCTGGATGCCCAGAGCGACGTCGTTAATGACGTAGTCGCGTGCTATAACGCACAGTAATACCCTCATCAGGCGCGGCGGTCACGCCGCGCCCGGAGCTGATTGCTTACATGCAGGCACAAATGGAAGAAGTCCAGGCCTTTGAAAACCGCATTCTAGAGCGGCTTAACGCGGGCAGCAGCGTCAGGAGTTTGCTTATTGCCTCAGTTGATCTGCTGGCCGAGGCGGTTAATTTACTGGTCACGCAGGTATTTCGTAAAGATGACTATGCGGTGAAGTACGCCGTAGAACCGCTTTTAAGCGGCAGCGGACCGCTGGGCAATCTTTCCGTGCGTCTAAAGTTAATCTATGGTTTAGGCATGATAAGCCGCCGGGAATATGAAGACTGCGAGCTGTTAATGGCCCTGCGTGAAGAGCTAAATTATGACGGCAGCGACTACGCGTTTACCGACGACGAAATCCTGGGGCCGTTTGGCGAACTTCACTGCGTAACCACATTACCGCCAGCGCCTGCTATTGGCGACGATCCCGCACTGCTTGCGCTTCAACAGCAGCGTTATCAGCAGATAGTTCGCTCAACCATGGTGCTATCTCTCACCGAGCTGATTTCACACATCAGTATGAAAAAAGCATTCCAAAAATAATCGTTTTTCCCACGGCGCTTCGTCTGGTGTATCCTTATTCGCCCTGTTTACCTCACGTCGGCATATACCCATGAAAGAGATTGAAAAAAACGAAATTAAACGCCTGAGCGACCGTCTGGACGCGATTCGACACCAGCAGGCTGCGATGTCTCTGGTTGAAAATGCGGATAAATACGCGGAACTGGAAAAAGAAAAAGAGACGCTGGAGCAAGAAATCGCGCGCCTGCATGAAGTACGCACTCAAAAGCTCAGCAAAGAAGCACAAAAACTCATGCAAATGCCTCATCGCCGCGCCATCACAAAGAAAGAGCAGGCGGATATGGGGAAACTGAAAAAGAGCGTGCGTGGGCTTGTTGTCGTGCATCCAATGACCACGCTGGGCCGTGAAATGGGATTAGAAGAGATGACTGGTTTCGCCCGCACGCCTTTTTAAGCCCGCTGAGCGCGTAATCAGGCGCTTTTTTCGCCGCAGATGCCGCAGATTGCGCTGGCTCACTCATCCGAAGGCTTGCGCTCTCAGCGCCGGCCAAAAAGCCGGTGGGAAAAGCTTTCTATCTCGCCAGAAATTCGCCGCGTCTGAATGGTCTTTGTCCAGCTCGCGGATAACCCCGCTGCGCTTAGCAGGCGCTGGTATTGCTCATCGTCAAAAGGAAGATGCCAGGCGATGGCTCCCGCTTCGTATACGCTGACATCGCTAACGCGAGAAACGCGTTCCAGCGGCACATCTGCGCTCACGCCTCCACCGGCGATCGTCCGATAAAGCCAGCCGGTTCTGACAGTGTCTTGCATAAGCTGCGAGATATCATCAATGTCGAAATGAAAGTTCAGTTTATAGCAGGGGGAACGCGGCTGAGTAACCTGAATCAGCGTCTTTCCCCAGCGGAAAATATCGCCGATATTGACATTGTGCTCATCCAGCCCTTCGGTAGAAAGATTCTCACCAAATGCCGGGGCCGTAAAATGCTCAGCCAAAAGCGGGAAATCCCTGGCCCAGCGCTGATAGTGCTCGCGGGGATAATGACACAATGCACGGTCAATACCACCGTGTATGCCGCGCGCGGCCTCGGCCTGCTGATCGCCCTCCAGCCCAAGCGGCGTCAGCATTACTTCGCCATCAACCAGCCGCTTATTGTTACCAACGGTGCAAAACTGATCCACCCCAGCGGTTGAAAACTGATCCA
>CALYPF010000139.1 GCA_945271245.1 uncultured Enterobacteriaceae bacterium
CTGGATCAGTTTTCAACCGCTGGGGTGGATCAGTTTTGCACCGTTGGTAACAGAAAACCGTTAACGCCGCGTCTTTACGCGGTTGTATCCGCACGGCGGGCAGGTAATATTTAACCCTTTCCGCTCCTTTATGCTTACAGGAATCTCTATGCGCAGGCGCATTATCGCCCTCGATCTCGATGGCACATTACTCACGCCACAAAAAACTATTCTCCCGGAATCGCTGACGGCTCTGCAACGCGCGCGCGCGGCGGGTTATCAGGTTCTGATTGTCACCGGCCGTCACCATGTGGCTATTCACCCGTTCTATCAGGCACTGGCGCTGGATACTCCCGCCATTTGTTGCAACGGTGCCTATATTTATGATTACGCAGCCGGAAGCGTTCTGGAGGGATCGCCGCTATCCCGGAAACAGGCGCGAGAAACCCTCAATTTGCTGGAAGCCTGGCATATTCACGCGCTCATGTATGTGGACGATGAAATGCTGTATCAAACTCCGGTCGGACACGTTGAGCGAACACAGCGCTGGGCACTTACGCTACCAGAACACCAGCGGCCTACGCTGCGCAAGGTCGATTCCTTATTCGCGGCAGTGGATAGCGCGCACGCTATCTGGAAATTCGCACTGACCGGCGAAGATATCCCCCGTCTACAGCAAATCACCCGGCAGATTGAAAGCGAACTTCAGCTTGCCTGCGAATGGTCGTGGCGCGATCAGGTCGATGTCGCCCGGCCGGGCACCAGCAAAGGTCATCGTCTCGCTCAATGGGTCGCCGCGCAGGGGGCGACGATGAATGAAGTAGTCGCATTCGGAGATAACTATAACGATCTTAGTATGCTGGAAGCGGCGGGGCTTGGTATTGCGATGGGCAACGCCGACGATGCCATCAAAGCGCGCGCCGATAAAACGATCGGCACTAACGAAGAAAGCAGTATCGCCGACGCTATCTATCGCTGGCTACTTTAATATCAGGTCGCTATTGAAACGCTTTTTATTTGCGCATACAGCCAAACGTCAGGGCGGATAGCCAGTTCGTCCCTGGCCCACGGGCTGATGCGCGCCCACAGCGTGCGCCCTTCGACATCAAGCTGAACCTCCACCTGCCCCTGATTGTCCAGGCATGAAACCACGCGGGCATGCAGCACATTACGAATACTGCTGTTTACCGGCGGCTGCAGCACCAGGGAAATATCAGAGGATTTAATACGAATTCGCAGCGAAGAGCGCGGCTCTGCGGACTGTTGATTAACCCAGAGCCGCTGTGCGCCTAACGCCAGCGCCGTCATGGTATAGTGCGTATGGTGCATAAGTACCGTCGCTTCCAGCACGCTACTCTGCTGATCTTCAGGCAGCCATGGATACATTACTTCACTGTTCCACACCTCTTCCAGCGGACCAAAGGCTTTCACGGCGCCGTTATCCAGCACCAGGATTTTTTCCGCCAGATGCAGGATCTCCTCCAGAGAATGACTAACATATAGCATCGGGATTTCGATTTCCCGCGCCAGGCGCTGCAGATACGGCAACACCTCACGTTTACGTGGAACATCCAGCGAGGCCAGCGGCTCATCTAGCAGCAGAAGCTGCGGTGCCGTTAGCAGCGCGCGGCCAATCGCCACCCGCTGTTTTTCGCCGCCAGACAGCGTCCAGGGAAAACGCCCAAGCAGCGGCTCAATACCTAACAAATTGACCAGTTTATCAAACTGGCCAGCCATCTCTTTCACCATCCCGTACTTAAGATTGCCCCGCACCCGATAGTGGGGAAACAGCCGGGCGTCCTGAAATACATAGCCAATGCGCCGTTTCTCCGGGGGTAAAAAAATATTTTTCTGCGTATCGCTCAGCACACGGTCGTTGAGCACAATGCGCCCGGACTGCGGGCGCGTCAGGCCGCTAATGGCATTAATCAGCGAAGTTTTACCTGCGCCGGAAACGCCAAATATCGCGGTAATACCTCGCCCCGGCAAATTTTCACTTACCGCCAGCCGGTGACCGCCGAGCGTCTGTTCAAAATCAAGCTCCAGCACCGGTTATCCCCCCACGCGCTGGCGGCTTTTACGCGCCAGCCATTCGGCAATCATTAAAGAAACAAGCGCCAGTACTATTGAGATAGCGCACAGGCGGGCAGCGGCGCTTTCGCCACCGGGCGTTTGAATTAGCGTATACATTGCAGATGGAATAGTACGCGTTTCCCCAGGGATATTAGATACAAAGGTGATCGTGGCACCGAACTCCCCCAGCGCACGCGCAAACGCCAGCACCGCGCCAACAATAATACCGGGCAGCATCAAGGGCAGCGTGATAGTGCAAAATACTCGCCAGCGCCCGGCGCCTAACGTGCGCGCCGCCTGCTCTAAGCGAATATCGACGCTCTCAAGCGCCAGACGTATTGCCCGTACCATTAAGGGAAAGGACATCACCGCCGCCGCCAGCACGGCCCCGCGCCAGCTAAACGCAAAACTAATGCCAAACCATTCATACAGTAACCGCCCTACCGGCCCGTGCCGCCCCATGGCAATCAATAATAAATATCCGACGACTACGGGCGGCAGTACCAGAGGGAGATGGATAATGCCATCAAGCAGCGTCTTTCCCAGGAAACGGCAGCGGACTAAAATCCAGGCGAATAAAATGCCGAAAGGCAGGCTTATCGCTACGGCAATTGCAGAGACGCGCAGGCTTAAAAAAACGGCCTGCCATTCAGGGCCACTTAATATCATAGGCGCGTAGTGAAACCGTAATGTTTAAAAATCGCTGCTGCTTCCGGCCCCTGCAAATAGCGATAAAACGCCTGGGTCGCGGTGGACGGGTTATCTTTAATCATTGCCATTGGATACTCGACCTTTTGGTGGGAGTCTTCCGGGAAGGTCGCGACGACTTTAACCCCTTTACTGGCAACCGCATCAGATCCATACACAATGCCCAGCGGGGCTTCACCGCGCTCAACCAGCGCCATCGCCCCACGCACATCCTGCGCCGGAGCGAGTTTTGGCATAAGTGATTCCCAGGCCCCAAGGTGCGTCAGAGCCTCTTTGGCATAAATTCCTGCAGGGACATGATCGGGATCGCCAACGGCCAGCCGCCCTTCCTGTAATAGCGGCAGCCACTTCGTTTCTTTATTGATGGTGAAAGAGGGCTGTGCGCTGGCCTGCGGCGCTATCACGACCAGGCTGTTAGTCAACAGCGTAATACGCGAGTCGGTTTCAATGGCTTTCTTCCCGGCCGCATAATCCATCCACTTTTGATCGGCAGAGATAAACAGGTTTGCCGGAGCGCCTGCTTCTATTTGTCGCGCTAGCGTTGAGGAAGAGGCAAACGAAGAGACAACCTCAACCTGATGCGCTTTTTTATACTGCTGCGCGATATCCGATAGCGCATTAGTTAGTGATGCAGCGGCAAATACGGTGATTTTTTCCGCAGGTTCAGCCTGCGCCGCGATACTCAGTGACAGTGCCACTGCGCCCGTCGTAAGTCGTAACCATGAAATCGTCATTTTTATACTCCCGATAATACGCTGTGTAGGGCGTAATATAACGATAGCGCGGCGTTTTTCCTAGTAGAGAGAAGCGTTTTTAGCAAGGAGGGAGAAAAGAGAACGCCCGGCGTCGCCAGGCGTTAATAAAAGATTAATGATGCGTTCTGGACTCGTTGCGGCGCCCGACGCCTGAGAAAACGTTGAATACTTCTCCCAGACCGTAAATCAAACCGAGAATGACCGCCATCACCACGGGCACCATGATAACGGCGAAAACCAGACCTTTTAGCAACTCAAACATGGCGTGCTCCAGCGTAAATTGAGGGGGTATTCTAGCGTCGCGTGTAAAAAAGATATCGCCTTTTGTGCGAATTTGCCACTCCGGCTCCAATAAGAGAAAATAACCTTTTCGCGCACCAGGAATGACATTATGCAGGCAGAAATTTTATTAACGCTGAAGCTGCAGGACAGGCTATTTGCCGATCCGCGTCGTATTGCACTGCTAAAACAGATAGCAGAGACCGGCTCTATCAGCCAGGGAGCGAAATTGGCTGGCATCAGCTATAAAAGCGCCTGGGATGCCATTAATGAAATGAACCAGCTTACCGAACAAACTCTGGTCGAACGCACCACCGGCGGTAAAGGCGGCGGCGGTGCGCATCTCACGCCCTATGGCGAACGCCTGTTACAGCTGTATTCCCTGTTAGCGCAGATTCAGCAGAAGGCGTTTGATGTGCTTCGCGATGATAGTCTGCCGCTCGATAGCCTGCTCGCCGCCATATCCCGTTTCTCGCTACAAACCAGCGCGCGCAATCAATTATTCGGCACTGTGATGCACCGCGATGAGAGCGAACGAGTACAGCAGCATATCGATATTCTGCTGGCCGACGGACATACCCAGATTAAAGCGGCCATTACCCGCCAGAGCGCAGAACGGCTGGGACTTGGGAGCGGAAAAGACGTGCTACTGCTGATTAAAGCGCCGTGGATTGAGCTGGCGCAGGCGCATCACGTGGATAAACGCGCCGATAACCAGCTTAGCGGCACAATCAGTAGCATCGAGAGCGGCTCGCAGCACAGCGAAGTTTTAGTCACGCTGCCGGGAGGGCAATCGCTGTGCGCCACGGTGCCACAGGCGCAAGTGGCACAGGAAAATTTGAGCATTGGTACTGAAATCACCGCCTTTTTTAACGCCGACCGGGTAATTATCGCCACGCTCTGCTAACGCTTTCACGCCTATTGACTTTGCCTGCCAGAGCACGTATCCCTGTAGCTATTCACTGCAAAAAACGGGATACAGCATGTCAGCATTGCAAATTACGCAAGGCATATTTCATCTGAGTGAGACTACAGCGCTAAAAATCCCGGCGCTGACGCTGCGCGCCGGAGAAAGCTGGGCTTTTATCGGCGCTAACGGCAGCGGGAAATCGGCCCTGGCGCGCGCACTCTGCGGTGAAATGGCCCCCCAGTCCGGCGATTATCATTCGACATTTCAACGCATCGCCCGGCTGTCTTTTGAGCAATTGCAGCAATTGGTTGAGGCGGAATGGCGAAATAACAATACCGATATGGCTGACCCGGAAGAAACCGACACGGGTCGCACCGTAGCGCAGATTATTCAGCATGATATCGACGATGACGCGCGCTGTCAGTTACTGGCAAAACAGTTTGGCATCGGACATTTGCTCACCCGCCGCTTTAAATATCTGTCAACCGGCGAAACGCGTAAGGCATTACTGTGCCAGGCGCTGATGAAACAACCGGACTTATTGGTGCTTGATGAGCCCTTCGACGGTCTGGATTACGGCTCGCGCGACGCGCTGAGCGCGCGACTCGCCGACTTACACGCAGCCGGTATCACGCTGGCGCTTATCCTGAATCGTTTTGATGATATCCCTGCTTTTGTCGCCCAGGCGGGGGTACTGACCGAATGCGCTCTGGAACACACCGGCTCGCGCGAGTCACTTCTGGCACAAACGCTTATTGCCCAACTGGCGCACAGTGAAAAGCTGGCGACTTACCGTCTTCCCGACGCCGACGGCGACCATGCTCTTCCCGATGTAAATCAACCGCGGGTTCTTTTACGCAATGGCACCGTAACTTACGATGACCGCCCTATTTTGCATGGTCTGAACTGGTGCGTTTCGCCGGGCGAACACTGGCAAATAACCGGCCCTAATGGCGCTGGGAAATCAACGCTGTTAAGCCTGATTACCGGCGACCACCCTCAGGGATACAGTAACGATCTTACGCTATTTGGGCGGCGGCGCGGCAGCGGTGAAACGATTTGGGATATTAAAAAGCATATCGGTTACGTAAGCAGTAGTTTGCACCTGGAATATCGGGTCAGCGCTTCAGTATTGACCGTTGTGCTGTCAGGCTGGCATGACTCTATCGGGCTTTATTTGAACCCTGGCGATCGCCAGTTGAAGCTTGCCCATGAGTGGCTTGCGCTTTTGGGAATGGATAACCAGGCGGCTCAAACCCCTTTTCACGCACTTTCCTGGGGGCAACAGCGGTTGGTATTGATTGTTCGTGCGCTGGTCAAGCGCCCGGCACTGCTGATCCTCGACGAGCCGTTGCAGGGGCTTGACTCGCTTAACCGACAGCTTGTGCGCCGTTTTATCGATATTCTTATCGGCGAAGGGGACACGCAGTTGCTTTTTGTGTCGCACCACGCGGAGGATGCGCCGGATTGCATCACTCACCGTTTAAGCTTTATTCCCGAGGGAGAAGGTTTTCGTTACCAGTGCGATAAACTAAATTAATTTGCCGGTTAGCGACGCTCCCCTGCGCCGCTAACCCATCATGTCCCGCGTTTTCTGCGCTCTACTCCCTCGCTTTTCGGCAATATTTTGGCAGCTAAACGGAAATGACGATGTGGGCGACAACCTTTAGCGCAGCAGCAGGCTTTGATACCGGCAGCAGATCCAGCGCCTGTTATCGATGGTTTTAACGCGGGATGAAAAGCTATTTCAGTTGAGAGAGTAAGCGCATGACGCGATTACTTTTCACTGAAGTCGCTGACACGGCTCATTAACCGCCAGTGACCTTAGTCGCTGGTTAGCCTGGTACGTAATCCATCTGCTTCACCGCCGCCGTAAGAAAAAACTTTTCACTGCATCAGAATCTCAGGATAACCCCCCTTAGCGCGCCAGAAATAGCCGCTTACTGTCAATAACAGCGCTGACAAAAAATCGGTTAACAATCTGGAATACTCCCGAAATCACCAAGTGTAAACGATTCCACTAATTCTGTGCATGTCACACTTTCACGGCTTCTGATATGCTAAGTTAATGACATGAGCTAAGCCTAATGGAGCAAAAAATGAAAGTATTGGTCACGGGTGGTAGCGGTTACATAGGCAGTCATACCTGCGTGCAATTGCTACAAAAAGGGCACGAGGTTATTGTGCTGGATAACTTGTGTAACAGTAAGCGTAGCGTATTACCCGTTATTGAGCGCCTTGGCGGAAACGCACCGCTATTTATTGAGGGTGACATTCGCGATGCCGCCCTCCTCGGCCTTATCTTCCGTACACATGCTATCGACACAGTTATTCACTTCGCCGGCTTAAAAGCCGTGGGCGAATCGGTGAATAAACCGCTGGAATATTATGACAATAATGTCAGCGGCACACTGTGTCTCATTGAGGCTATGCGTAACGCGAATGTGACCAACTTTATTTTTAGCTCTTCGGCCACCGTTTACGGCGATCAGCCAATTATTCCTTATGTCGAAAGCTTTCCCACTGGCCACCCTACCAGCCCTTACGGGCGCAGTAAGCTAATGGTTGAACAAATCCTCTCGGATATCCAACAGGCGAATCCCGCGTTCAGTATTGCACTATTGCGCTACTTCAACCCGGTCGGCGCGCACCCATCTGGCGACATGGGGGAAGATCCTCAGGGCATTCCAAACAACCTGATGCCTTACATTGCCCAGGTCGCGGTTGGGCGCCGCGATTCGCTGGCGATTTTCGGTAATGATTATCCAACGGAAGACGGCACCGGGGTTCGCGATTATATCCACGTGATGGACCTGGCCGAAGGCCATATTGCCGCCATGCAAACTCTGGCAAATAAACCCGGCGTACACATTTATAACCTCGGTGCGGGCATCGGCAGCAGCGTACTCGACGTAGTAAACGCTTTTAGTCACGCCTGCGGCAAGCCCGTTAACTATCACTTTGCACCGCGACGCGACGGTGATTTGCCCGCGTACTGGGCCGATGCCAGTAAGGCCGACAGCGAACTGGGCTGGCGCGTAACCCGCACGCTTGACGAAATGGCTGCCGACACGTGGCGCTGGCAATCCCGCCATCCTCAGGGCTACCCGGACTAAGGACCGCACAATGGAAACGTTTAACCCGGTCGATCACCCGCATCGCCGCTATAATCCCCTGACGGGGCAGTGGATTTTGGTTTCTCCCCACCGCGCTAAACGCCCGTGGCAAGGGGCGCAGGAGAAGACATCGGACCATGTCCCACCCTCTCACGATCCCGCCTGTTATTTGTGTCCGGGAAATACCCGAGTCACCGGAGATAAAAATCCGAACTATACGGGAACGTATGTTTTTACCAATGATTTCGCCGCTCTGATGAGCGATACGCCGGACGCGCCGCAAAGCGACGATCCGCTCATGTGTCTGGAAAGCGCGCGCGGTACCAGCCGGGTAATTTGCTTTTCCCCCGATCACAGTAAAACGCTTCCCGAATTGAGTGTTCTGGCGCTGGAGGCCGTGGTGGAAACCTGGCAGCGCCTGACCACAGAACTGGGCCGCAGCTACCCCTGGATTCAGGTCTTTGAAAATAAAGGTGCGGCGATGGGCTGCTCCAATCCCCATCCCCACGGGCAAGTTTGGGCTAACAGCTTCCTGCCTAATGAAGCGCAGCAGGAAGATACCGCCCAGCGCGATTACTTTAACCGCTACGGCTCGCCGATGCTGGTGGATTACGTTCAGCGAGAACGGCAAGACGGCAGCCGCACCGTCGTTGAGACCGAGCACTGGCTGGCGGTGGTTCCCTGGTGGGCGGCCTGGCCGTTTGAAACACTTTTGCTACCGAAGGCGCACGTGCTACGGCTGCCGGATCTGAATGAAGCGCAAAGCCGGGATCTGGCCCTGGCGCTGAAAAAGCTGACCAGCCGCTACGACAACTTATTTCACTGTTCCTTCCCCTATTCTATGGGCTGGCACGGCGCGCCTTTTAACGGCGAAGACAATGCGCACTGGCAGCTCCACGCCCATTTTTACCCGCCGCTGTTACGCTCCGCCACGGTGCGCAAGTTTATGGTGGGCTACGAGATGCTGGCGGAAACTCAGCGCGACTTAACCGCAGAACAGGCCGCCGAACGGCTGCGTGCCGTAAGCGATATTCATTACCGCGAATCTGGAGAATAATAATGACGCTGAAAGACAAAACCCTTTCCCTGTTCGCCGATAGATTCGGCTACCCGGCAAGCCTCGTAATTCAGGCGCCGGGGCGCGTCAATTTGATAGGCGAACACACCGACTATAACGACGGTTTTGTACTCCCCTGTGCGATTGATTATCAAACCGTGGTTGCCTGCGCCGCACGCGACGATCGCAGGGTTCGCGTTATCGCCGCTGATTATGATAACCAGATCGATGAATTCTCGCTGGATGCGCCCATCCTGCCCCACGAAAAACAGCAGTGGAGCAACTATGTCCGCGGCGTAGTTAAACATCTGCAGCAGCGCGATAATCGCATCGGCGGCGCCGATTTGGTTATCAGCGGTAACGTTCCTCAGGGCGCGGGCCTGAGTTCGTCCGCCTCGCTGGAAGTCGCGGTGGGTAAGGTTTTTCAGCAGCTTTGGGATCTGGCTCTGGATGGCACTCAGTTAGCGTTAAACGGACAGGAAGCAGAAAACCAGTTCGTTGGCTGTAACTGCGGCATTATGGATCAACTTATTTCTGCCCTTGGTGAGGAAGGAAGCGCGCTATTGATTGACTGCCGCTCTCTTAATACAAAAGCGGTTCCGATGCCGCAGGGCGTCGCCGTAGTCATTATTAATAGTAATTTCAAACGCACCCTGGTTGGCAGCGAATATAATACCCGGCGCGAGCAGTGTGAAACCGGCGCACGATTCTTCCAGCAAAAAGCCTTACGTGATGTGTCTCTGGATCAATTTAATGCGGTCGCACATGAGTTAGATCCCGTGGTGGCCCGGCGCGTACGCCATGTCCTTACAGAAAATGCACGCACCGAGCAAGCCTCTGAGGCACTGGCTTGCGGCGACCTGCACCGTATGGGGGAGCTGATGGCGGAGTCTCACGCCTCTATGCGCGACGATTTTGAAATCACCGTACCGCAAATTGACACTCTGGTGGATATCGTGAAAGAGGTTATCGGCGATCGGGGCGGAGTCCGCATGACCGGCGGCGGTTTCGGTGGATGTATTGTGGCACTGGTGCCTGAATCGCTGGTTTCAGCGGTACAAGATGCGGTAAAAACGCAATATGAAGCGAAAACCGGCATCAAAGAGACATTCTATATCTGTAAGCCGTCAAAAGGAGCTGACGTATGCTAAAAGAAACGCTTCAGGTAGCGCCCGACGAACTCCCCTGGCGTATTTCCACACTGCGTAATGCCGGAGGTATGGTTGTTACATTAATGGACTGGGGCGCAACGCTATTATCCTGCCGCGTGCCACTCAGCAACGGCAGCGTTCGAGAAACGCTGCTCGGTTGCGCCAGCCCGGAAGCCTATCAAAATCAATCCGCTTATCTGGGCGCCACGGTTGGCCGCTATGCCAACCGCATAGCCAACGCCCAATTTACGCTGAACGGGCAGCAAATTACACTGGCTGCGAATCAGGGGCCGAATCAGCTCCACGGCGGGCCAGGCGGGTTTGATAAGCGCCGCTGGCGAGTTCTACAGCAAAATGAAAGTGAAGCCGTTTTCGCACTGGAGTCCCTCGACGGCGATCAGGGCTTTCCGGGAGAGTGCCGGGTGACAGCGCACTATCGCGTTACAGAAGATAACCGGCTGGAAATCGAATATCGCGCTCAGGTAACGCAGGCCTGCCCCGTCAATTTGACTAACCACGCTTACTTCAACCTGGACGATAACCAAAACGATGTGCGTGAACATGAGTTACAGGTGTTTGCCGATAGCTATTTACCGATAGATGCAAGCGGCATCCCCACTCAGGGATTATGCCCGGTAGAGAATACCGGTTTCGATTTTCGCCGCCCCAAGCCCATCATCCAGGATTTCCTGAAAGATGAAGGTCAGCAAATCGTTAACGGTTACGATCACGCCTTTTTGTTGACCGCACGGGGAGATGTTTCGCACCCGGCGGCGCAGGTATGGTCTTCGGATAAGCGGCTCAAAATGACGGTATATACCAGCGCACCGGCGCTGCAGGTATATACCGGCAACTTTCTCGCGGGCACCCCGGCCCGGGAGCAGGGTGAATATGCTAACTGGCAGGGGCTGGCGCTAGAAAGCGAGTTTTTGCCGGACAGCCCTAATCATCCGGAGTGGCCGCAGCCAAATGTTATGCTGGCGCCGGAACAGGAATATGTCAGTATCACCCACTACTGCTTTAGCGCCGCATAGCGCTTTTCGGCCTGACTTATAGTTTTGGTCAGGCCGGAAATTGCTCACCGGTTACACCAGTTTGCGCCTTAAAAACCACGCTGAGTTCACATCTGTCTTACACTTTCGCAGGATTTTCGCTATGTTAAGAGCAGAGGCATTGTCGCCGCCCCCGCGGCGGCAATATAATGAGAATCGTTATCAATCTCTCACGCTTATACAGGAGTAAGACAATGGCTACGACTAAACTCGTTCTGGTGCGTCACGGTGAAAGCCAGTGGAATCAGGAAAACCGTTTTACCGGCTGGTACGATGTCGATCTGTCGGAGAAAGGTAAAGGCGAAGCAAAGGCAGCGGGAAAACTATTAAAAGATGAAGGTTATAGCTTTGACTTCGCATACACTTCTGTACTGAAGCGCGCGATTCATACCCTGTGGAATATTATGGATGAACTGGACCAGGACTGGCTGCCCGTTGAAAAATCGTGGAAGCTGAATGAACGCCACTATGGCGCGCTGCAGGGGTTGAACAAAGCTGAAACCGCCGAAAAATACGGCGATGAGCAGGTAAAACAGTGGCGCCGCGGCTTTGCTGTAACCCCGCCGGAGCTGACCAAAGACGATGAGCGCTATCCGGGCCACGATCCGCGCTATGCAAAATTGAGCGCGAGCGAACTGCCGGTAACCGAAAGCCTCGCATTAACTATCGATCGCGTTATTCCCTACTGGAACGAAACGATTTTACCTCGTCTGAAAAACGGCGAGCGCATCATTGTGGCCGCGCACGGTAACTCTCTGCGCGCGCTGGTTAAATACCTCGATAATATGAGCGAAGATGAAATTCTGGAGCTGAATATTCCAACGGGTGTACCGCTGGTGTATGAGTTCGACGAAAGTTTCAAACCCGTTAAACATTACTATTTGGGCAACGCCGAAGAAATTGCGGCTAAAGCGGCAGCGGTAGCGAATCAGGGCAAAGCGAAATAAATCTTAGCCATATAAAGACACTCCCTCTGCCGATACGCATCGGCAGAGAGCTTTATTCTCTTCCACACCGGTACGCCTGCGGCCTGCGAGCCTGTCTGTTCTGATTGAAGAAATGTAAAAAAGGGGCTTTCGCCCCTCTGTTGTGCCAGCGCCGACAGAATGCGTTAGGCGCGACGTGCTTTGACGGCCCGGGCAAGCTGGCGCAGCAGCGTATCCGTATCCTGCCAGCCGATACAGGCGTCCGTAATACTTTTACCGTATACCAGCGGCTCGCCGCTGTCCGGGTTTTGATTACCTTCAACCAGATGACTCTCGACCATAACGCCCATGATAGCCCGATCGCCGCCGGCGATTTGCGCGCATACGTCAGTACCTACGTCCATCTGCTTTTGAAATTGTTTACTGGAATTAGCGTGGCTGAAATCAATCATCACCTGCTGTCTCAGCCCCGCTTTCGCCAGCCCTTCTTTCACCTGCGCCACGTGCTGCGCGCTGTAGTTAGGCTCTTTACCACCGCGCAGGATGATATGGCAATCTTCGTTGCCCGCCGTATTGACGATGGCAGAATGACCCCATTTCGTTACGGAAAGGAAACAGTGCGGCGCACCGGCGGCGTTAATTGTCAACAACGGGTAAAAAGTGATCCACTTACCGTCACCACCAACGGTCTA
>CALYPF010000140.1 GCA_945271245.1 uncultured Enterobacteriaceae bacterium
TGGATCAGTTTTCAACCGCTGGGGTGGATCAGTTTTGCACCGTTGGTAACAAAAAAACGCCAATTTAATTTAATTCGTTAATTAAAGTTAAGTCGATAACTTATCTGTGGCCGGATTTCATAATGCAGACTGAATAATGTAATAATTAGTTCAGATAATTAATGTACTTTAATGAGCGTTATAAAAAGAATTATGCTGCAACCCATTTACATAATCACTGTAGCTGATTAAGCAATTTGTTAAGATAAATATGCAACATTTCCCTATTCCCATCGGTATTGTCTGGCGAATATGTCGTGGAAAAATGGCAATGTTCAATATCATCAATAACGCTATGACGTACCATCGCATTGGTATTTTTTAACAACGAGGCCAGCATAATTTCTAATGCCTGAACGCGTGCCTGTAGCGCTTCTGTCTCAGCCTCTTTTTCAGCAATCTTGAGCAATAGCTCGGCAATTAAATTCTTCATATTCGTGTTTCCGCTGGCTTATGTTTAACGCCAAATTAACATTCACCGTACATAAAACCTATCGTTTTCTATTTTATTTTTCTTTTTATTCCCTTATCGGTCGCGCAAAAGAGATATTTAATCGCCAGCGAAACGTTTTTATAATGCGATAATTAAGATAACGCGCTTTTTCGCTGGTGCTGCAAAGCGCGCCTTAATTGCCAGATATTTAGAAGCACCACCAGCGCCGTCGCCGCAAAAACCCAGCGATATCCCGCAAGTGCCGACACCCCTGCGCCCATTAACGGCCCCGCCACATTACCCAGATACATAAATGATTGGTTATACCCCAATATTCGCCCGGTCACCCGATCGCTGGCCTGTTTGACTAACAGTGTTTGCACAGCCGGCAGCATTGCGCCGTCGGCAAAGCCAAGTAAAAAACGCAGTATCGCCAATTGAAGCGGAGAGGTGACAAACGACATGGCAAAAAATAACGCTACGGCGATCGCAAGCGTCGCCACCAGCACGCGAGCCGTACCGATGCTATCTCCCAAACGCCCAAGCCGTGGCGCAGAAAGCAGTGCAGATACCCCAGGCACCGCGGCAATCATGCCGCTTAGAAATGCAATATTCGTGCTGCCGTGGGTCATTTCTTTAATATAGAGCGCGAGGATAGGGCCAATAGAGCCATTCGAAAGCTGGATAACCAGCGTGGTGACAAAAAGCGCAATCGCCAGTCGTGGGGCTTTCAGCGTGGCAAAGACGGCTTTTGTATTAAGCCGCTCCGCCTTTGTGGCTGCCGGGCGCGCAGACTCTTTAATGAAAACAAGCGTAACTAAAAAACTCACCATCAGCAGAGATGATGTGACCAGAAAAACCGTACGCAGCCCCAGGCGATCCGCCATCGCGCCACCCAATAACGGCCCAATAATTACTCCGCTAATTTGAGCGGTAGATAATGTACTTAATGCCCAGCCGCTGCGGTCTCGCGGCACCTGTGAAGCGACTAACGCCATTGCATTGGGGATATATCCCGATGTCAGCCCCATTACACCGCGCAAAATGAAGAGTTGCCACACATTAGTCGCCCAGGCCTGTAGCAATATAGCTATCGCCATGCCCAGCGAGGCGCGCAGCAGCATCAGCTTGCGCCCTTTACGATCGGCAAGACTTCCCCACAAAGGGGAAACAATCGCCGAGACTAAAAAAGTGATGCTAAATGTTAACCCTGACCACATTGAAAGCGCTTGATGCGAGCTAACCCCCAGCTGAGAAACATAAAGCGGTAAAAACGGTAATATTTGGCTAATGGCCAGGCCGGTAAAGAAACAGCCGAACCAGACCGAAATAAGATTAATTCTCCACTTTTCCATGATAATCGCGTTATTTATTCGCTGGTGATACGTAGTTTATCAGATACCCGTTTTTGCACAGGCACACGTACTGCTCCGCGCACCGGGCACCTCCCGTTTTCCGCCATCGCTTACTCAGCGCGTACCATTATTATGCGCTGATATTAGCAGCGCGGCACGCAGCGCCCATGAAGCTGACCCCGCACAGTGTCGAACGGTATATGCGGAGCAGCAGACCGCGCCGCCGGGATAAAAACGGCGGCGCAGACGGCGCACGCCAGGCAGAAAGCAACCAGCCGCGCACCCAACGGATGTACACAGCGCGACGGCATGCTATGTTGTCCTCTTTTAAGATGTTTTTTGAAGGTGACAACATGGCAAAACTGCGCGTGGGTATCGTATTCGGCGGCAAGTCGTCGGAGCACGAGGTCTCCCTCCAGTCGGCAAAAAATATTATTGATGCACTCGACGGCTCTCGATTTGACCCTATTCTGCTGGGTATGGATAAACAAGGGCGCTGGCAGCTTAACGACGTGCAGGAGTGGTTATTAAACGCCACCAACCCGGCTGATATGGCACTTAAACCATCCGCGCAGCATATTGCGCTATGCCCCGGCTTGCCGCAAGAAGCTCTGCTTAATATCACACAAAACGCCGCACTGAACGTCGACGTGATTTTCCCAATCATCCATGGCTCGCTCGGCGAAGACGGCTCTTTGCAGGGGCTGCTGCGGATGGCTAACCTCCCCTTCGTCGGCTCCGGCGTTCTCGGGTCGGCGGCCTGTATGGATAAAGATATTACCAAACGACTGCTGCGCGACGCCGGGCTGTCTATTGCCCCGTTTATTACGCTACGTTCCAGCACGCGTGACGGGACGCCATTCAACGAGCTGGAAGCGCGATTTGGCCTGCCTTTGTTTGTGAAACCAGCGCGCCAGGGCTCCTCGGTTGGCGTAAGCCGGGTTAGTAATGAGGCGGAGTATCGCGCTGCGCTAGACCTGGCCTTTCGGTATGATACCAAAGTTATCGTCGAGCAAGGCATTACTGGCAGGGAAATTGAGTGCGCCGTATTGGGCGATGAAACGCCCGAGGCCAGCGTATGCGGCGAAGTGATAGTCAGTAGCGACTTTTACAGCTATGACGCGAAGTATATTAGCGATAATCAGGCGCGCGTGACCATTCCTGCCGAACTGGAGCCACACGTTAGCGAGCGTATTCGTCAGACCGCAATCAAAGCCTGGCAGGCGCTTGAATGCTACGGCATGGCGCGTGTGGATGTTTTTCTTACGCCGCAAAATGAGGTGGTAGTTAACGAGGTTAATACCCTGCCCGGCTTCACTAATATCAGCATGTATCCCAAACTTTGGCAGGCTAGCGGCCTGAGCTATAGCGATTTAATAACGCGCCTGATCGAGCTGGCGCTAATGCGGCATCGCGAAGAAAACGCGCTGGAAACGGCGATCGCGCCCTGCTCCAGCGTAATTAACGGGCTCCAGTCGAGGTAACAACTTAACCGCTACCAATGCGGCCGCTGCGGTTATTCCTCCTTCCGCAGCGCGCCTTATCGTCATACCTGAAAGTAATCTGGCCGTGTCGGATGCCTGGCTTTATTAAAACGATACTCGTCGCCTGATAAAACGCGCTTATAAACGGGTCCCTTCGGCGGAAAGCGCGTTTTTATTGCCGACTGAAATTACGGCCTGTGAGTATGGTCATCAACAGGTTTTGATTTTGGCTCTGCCTTATTTTAAATACCACAAGGCTGCAAGACTGGCAGAGGCTTCCTATTAAGGGGTTTGGTACCCCCTTTAGGGTGAAACCATTGCCACCTTCTGGAAAGCGAATTTTTATCCGTGGCAATACCCCCAAAGGCGCTTTGCGCTAAGCCGCCGTACACCAGACTCACCGTGGTAGGAGCTCCGCTGCGATTAAACATATTCCCAGCCAATTGTGATACCAAAAATGCGAACTGCGGCGCTATTTGGAAAAAACAGGACAATTCTGTGGAGAAAATTCCCATCAATCCGATATTGACTGTATGAATGAGCTGCCAGACTTAATGTGATGCGGGTCATTTCCCTGATTTATAGACAGCGCCACCGGAGGTTTATATGGCCGATCTCACCCTATTTAAGCCTATATTCTCAGGCATCAGGAAGCGGCATGAAAGGACCCAACTGAGTAATATCGCCTACGTCATTTATACGCTGTTTTGCTTTTGGGCGGGCAGTCAGTTTCTAATAATGTTGATAAATGCTCCTGGCGTGATTGAACACTTACTACAAACCGGTAGTGCAACGCGTCCGCCTATTGAGATGGGCATCGGCGTCTCAAGTCTGTTTGGCATTAGCGTATCCGTAATTACAGCGCTTTTAACCGTAAGCATCATGGTGCTGCTGCGGTTAAAAAGGCGCTATCGTTATCTTCACCTCTAACGCTGCATGCAGTTTGCCCGGCGCGCATCCACGCGCTGAGCGAACCAGGCAGTGGTTAATTTTCGCGTAATTTTAGGGCTATCCAATTGAATACCCGGCAGGCTCTCTCGCGGCAGCGTTTTCCCGGCCCGGCGCTCTGCAATGGCGTAGATTTGCTGATACAAATCGCTTTTTTCAAACGCCTGCGTGTCGCCTTGTTTCAGTGCGCGATGGATAGCCTCCTGGCTCATCCCCAACTGCGGCGCTAATCGCCGTACCGCCAGCTCCGTTTTTCCTGCCTCATCCGAATCGTAGCGAATCAAATCGCCATCCAGCGCAAGTTGGACCCCGGTCGCCCGGCTTACCGCACTTTGAAACGCCGCGTTGCGGCTGGCATACCAGCCGGCATTGAAATCAGCAAAACGATATAACGAGCGGCTATAACTATTGGGATAATTTAACAGGTGATAAATCCCGAACCACAGGCCACCCCGGCGGGTGAATACCTCCTGGCGCACGGTGCCTGACATTTTCCACGGGTATTCCGATTCGTGCGCCTGGGCAAAAGCAATACTGACCTGCATCGGCCCGCCGGTATGTACGGGATTCAGGTTGCCGAAAAGTTTCTGCCCCAGCGGAACCATATCGATAAAATCATCGAAAATCGCACTCAGTTCACCCTCCGTTTTGACGCTATCCAGCCGTTCTGCGTAACTGCGTCCATCCGTGGATTTAACCGAAAGCGCGGTACGCACCAAAAACGCCGGAATGTACAGCTTACCCGCCCGGCGGTTAATCTCCTGCCAGGCGATTTTATTCAGGCCCGGAACCTGCGGATCGCTTTGCCAGGTAGATTCCTGACCGGCCACCGCCAGCACCGAGCACACATTCTCTTCGGTTGGTGCCAGCCCCTGACTGTCAAACGCGGCGGCGATATCTTTTGCCCAGGCTTCGCGATCGCGCACCGTAGCCGGCATCTTCTGGCGCACGGTCGCCGCAACATCCACGACTTTCACACCTGCCGGCTGCGGCTTTTTACCACTGCACCCCGCCAGCATCAGAGATGCCAGAGCGGTCAGTAACACCGGACGAAATGAATATTCCATAGTTATCCCTAATCGCGAAGATATCGCCCGGAAGCCTGACATTTTTAACCCGCCGACGTCAACGCTCACCTCGGTACATCATTCACCGGCAGCAAAGGCGGAATGTCCAGTTGTTGTTCAAAGCTACGTAAACGCTTATAGATGGACATCAGCTCAACCAGCGTTGTCCAGGAATTAATGAGATATTGAAACGCACCGCGAACTTGCTCGAAAACGTTAGTAATTTGCGTCATTAACCCCAGCGTGATGGTGCCGCTAACAATTGACGGGAAGAGCATAAATAACCCAAAGACGTTGTCTATCTGCAAATACAAAATACGCGCAATATTGAAATACATATAGTGGAAATAAAGCCGGAAATAGTTGCGACGCACATCGTTAAATAACGCGCTGAGGGTCGGTGGCTTCGCGCGCTCCGGGTCGTCCTCGCCATAGACCAGTTCTTTACGATAAGCGGCCTCAACGCGCTGATTTTTAAACTCCAGCCCCGGCAGCTTAATACCCACGATAGCGAGCAGCACCGTACCTGCCAGCGACCAAACGATCGCGGCAATCACTAAACCGTGAGGTACGCGGCCAATTAGCGGAAGTTCCGGAACATGTTTTGAAAGCTCAACCAGCACCGGGAGAAAAGCCAGCAGCGTCATTACCGCACGGATAAAAGAACCGCCCATGTTTTCAAGCGTAGTGGCAAAGCGCATGGTGTCTTCCTGCACGCGCTGCGCCGCGCCTTCAATGTGGCGTAATTGCTGCCAGTGGGCGGTATAAAATTCATTCATCGCGGTACGCCAGCGAAACACGTAATGACTCACGAAAAAGTTATTTAAAACCATAACTACGACAGCGATACAGGCAATACCAAGGAATACGCCTACGCCGTGATAGAGTTTATCAATCGTTACGCTGCCCCGCGCGCTAAGCGCCTGTTGGATAAGATCGTAAAAAGGCGCGTACCAGGCGTTTACCGCAACGCCAACTTCAACCCAAAACCAGGTTGCGAACATAATCAGCGCGGTTCCCAATACCGACCAGTATTGCCACCGGTGCGGGCAAAACGTGAACCAGCACAGCGCAAAAACGCCTACGCACAGCGCATAATACGCATAATACGCATAAAAAACTAAGTAGCTAATCGACCAAAAGCGCGCAGCACTAATGGGTACATCGCCGTGCATGCCCGCCGTTCGCACCAGCCACTCGCCGCCGCCTGCCTGCCAAAAAATAACGGCCACTATCGCCCAGATTAGCGCCGAGCTGAAAAACAGCGCCGGGCGAGGAAAAAACGCCTTAAACATCCATAATACTCCTGCTCAGTCCTAAGTATCGCCGGGCCTGCAACCCGCGGCGGCGTTTAACATACCGTGTCAAAAGCACCGTGCCTCATAAAACGTTGTATCAAACCATGAAATCGCAGTGAAAAAAAAGAGGGGGCGAGCGAGGGGCGCCAGAAAGGATTATGCGGTGCAGCTCCCTATTTTTGCCCGTGTTACCTGCGGGCCTAATGGCTCAGATAATTCCGGCAACTGTGGCAATAAATTAACGAGTAATACCCAAGCCCGCTATCGTTTGATGATGAAATGAAATGTTAACTTACGTTTTTTCACCTACGATTTCATATTAGTACGCTAGCGTCCTGATGCGGCGTAGTGTAAATACGAATAATCTTTAGTTCTCCTGGTTTATGGGATCTCAACGTTGAAACGCAAAGTCCGCTTTTTTACAGCTCTCATCGCAGTAGCGCTGCCAATATTTAGTCAGGCCACCCCGGCACCGGATCCCTTATTCACCTCTGACATTGTCGAACGCTACGCCAATCATATTTTTTATGGCAGCGGCGCCACAGGCATGGCGCTGGTGGTGATTAACGGTAATCAGCGCCTGTTTTACGGCATGGGGGAAACGCGCCCGGGTAACGGCATTCGCCCCCGCGCTGATTCAGTTATCCGTATTGCTTCACTAACAAAGCTGATGACCAGTGAAATGCTGGTGAAGCTGCTGGATAAGGGCACGGTTAAACTTAACGATCCGCTGAGTAAATATGCACCGCCGGGTAGGCATGTGCCTGACTGGAACGGTCAACCGATACGCCTTGTAAACTTGGCCACGCATACCAGCGCCCTGCCGCGCGAACAGCCAGGCGGCGCACCGCACCGCCCGGTATTCGTCTGGCCGACCCGGGAACAGCGCTGGAGCTGGCTCAATAAAGCGTCTATCAAACATGCTCCCGGTTCCATAGCCGCATATTCTAATCTTGCATTCGACCTATTGGCCGACGCGCTATCCAGAGCCACAGGCCGCCCCTATCCTCAATTGTTTGAGCAATACATTACGCGTCCATTAGGGATGAAAGATACTACTTACACGCCTTCCCCCGATCAGTGCGCTCGCCTCATGATCCCGGGTAAAAGCGCCAGCCCGTGTAACAATACGCTGGCCGCTATCGGTAGCGGCGGAGTTTACTCCACCCCCGATGATATGATGCGCTGGATGCAGCAATTTCTTAGTACCGATATCCATACGCGTAGCCAGCAGGCCGATCGCATGCAAACCATGATCTATCCACGCGAAAAGCTACATCGCGTTATCGGAATGGATGTGCCGGGTAAGGCAGATTCATTAGGGCTGGGATGGGTGTTTATGGCGCCCAAAGTAGGTCGCCCGGGGATTATTCAAAAAACCGGCGGCGCTGGCGGCTTTATCACCTATATCGCCATGGTACCGGAAAAAAATATCGGCGTATTTGTGGCCGTCTCCCGCTCCTCCTTAACGCGCTTTACCGGCATGAGCAACGGCGTGAACGATCTGGTTTCAGAACTTAGCGGCGAAAAAGCACCTTTAATATCAGAAATGAACAGCGCGGCACGCTAGCGCGTGATAGGTGTTTATAACTCCACTTTCGAAGCGTGTCACATCAGGCACGCTTTTATTGTTCCTTTTGAGCAAGATCCACGGCCAGCGACAGCGCGCGGTTTTCCATGCGCGCTTATTTGGTTATTACGCGCAGTTAATACCCAGGCAACGGTATTATTCTTTACCCCAAAACGTTGCGGCATTACGGCATTCAGCATTCGCGTTACAGGTTCCAAATACCATGTAATTTCCTCCAGAAATATTTCCTGACACAATTATTTTAAGGTGAATTACTTACGCACTGTTAATATCATGAGAGTGATATTAAACCACTTCAGGAAGCTTTCGCTAAATTAGCGGGAAGTTCCCGGACCTGTTTGGCTGCAGTAATTCAGCCACAGAGACAATACACATTCAGCCAGCGATGCGGCATCTTTAGGAAAATAATACATTTACATTATTTGTTACCATGCTTACTATATCGGCTGAAACTAATGAGGTTACGCCAAATGGACAGTTCGTTTTCGCCTATTGAACAAATGTTAAAATTCCGTGCCAGCCGCCAGGCAGATTTTCCCTATCAGGAAATTTTGCTTAATCGCCTTTGTATGCACATGCAGGGTAAACTGCTGGAAAATCGTAATAAAATGCTTAAGGCGCAGGGAATTAACGAAACTCTTTTCATGGCGTTAATCACCCTCGAGTCTCAGGAAGATCATAGCATTCAGCCTAGCGAGCTCAGCAGCGCGTTAGGTTCTTCGCGCACCAACGCAACGCGCATTGCTGACGAGCTGGAGAAGCGCGGATGGATAGAAAGGCGGGAAAGCGATAACGATCGCCGCTGCCTGTATCTCCAGCTAACGGAAAAAGGCCATGAGTTCCTGCGTCAGGTGCTTCCGCCGCAGCACAAATGCCTGCAGCATTTGTGGTCAGCGTTAACTGATAGCGAAAAAAACCAACTGGAGCAGATTACGCGCAAACTCCTTGTGCAGCTCGATCAGATGGATGATATCTCCTATGCTACGGAGACAGCGCGTTAAGCGACTTCCCTGCCCCAGCGCATAGATTCCAATATTATACAGACAGGCCAGCATGCTTCATGCTGGCCTGTCTGACTGAATAGCCTGCCAATATCAGGCATCTAATAAGTAAAGTGGAGAACAAGCATGAGCGAACATGCGGAAACGCAAATATCGCAACCCTCAGGCGGAAAAAAGAAAAAGCGCAAAGGCGCCCTACTCTTTTTAACCCTAATAATTGTTATTGCCGCAATTGCCTGGGGCATCTATTGGTTCCTGGTGCTGCGCCATTATGAAAATACCGATGATGCGTATGTTGCAGGCAATCAGGTGCAAATCATGTCGCAGGTGCCGGGTAGCGTGACAAAAGTTTGGGTTGAGAACACTGACTTTGTCAAAAAGGGCGATGTGCTGGTTACGCTCGATAAAACAGATGCAGAACAAAGTTTTGAAAAAGCGAAAACCGAGCTAGCCTCTAGCGTTCGCCAGGTGCGTCAGCAGATGATAAACAGCGCACAATTCAAAGCAAATATTGCGCTACGTAAAACCGCGCTAGCCCAGGCACAAAGCGATTTACAGCGCCGAATTCCCTTAGGTAACTCAAATCTGATTGGCCGTGAAGAGTTACAGCATTCCCGCGATGCGGTCGCCAGCGCCCAGGCACAACTGGATGTCGCCGTACAGCAATATAATGCCAATCAAGCCATGATTCTGGATACCAGTCTGGAGCAGCAACCGGCGGTTCAACAGGCTGCAACAGCGGTGCGCAACGCCTGGCTTTCGTTGCAACGTACTCAGATTGTCAGCCCTATGACCGGATACGTTTCACGCCGTTCTGTGCAAGTGGGGGCGGAAATCGGTACGACTACGCCGCTTATGGCGATAGTGCCATCCAGCAACTTATGGGTAGACGCGAACTTTAAAGAAACGCAGCTGGCCCATATGCGTATTGGCCAGCCGGCGACTATTATCAGCGATATTTACGGCGATGATATTGAATATAAAGGAAAAGTCATCGGCCTTGATATGGGCACAGGCAGTGCTTTCTCGCTGCTACCCGCGCAGAATGCAACCGGAAACTGGATTAAAGTCGTACAGCGTTTACCGGTGCGTATTGAACTTGATGCACAGCAGCTTGAGAAACATCCGCTGCGCATTGGCCTCTCTACTCAGGTAAAAGTAGACACCAGCAATCGCGATGGCGGCGTGCTGTCCACCCAGCAGCGTACAACTCCCGCCTATCAAAGTAACGCACGCGAATTGAACCTAACGCCGGTAGATCGGTTGATTGCCGATATTATCCGGGCAAACGCTGGCTGATGCGGCGGAGATAGTGATGCAACAACAAAAGCCGCTGGAAGGTACGCCGCTGGTCATTATGACCATCGCCCTGGCACTGGCCACTTTTATGCAGGTGCTGGATTCAACGATAGCGAATGTCGCCATCCCTACCATCGCGGGAAACCTGGGCTCATCACTGAGCCAGGGGACATGGGTGATAACCTCATTCGGCGTTGCCAATGCGATTTCTATCCCTCTTACCGGGTGGCTGGCAAAGCGCGTGGGAGAGGTAAAACTCTTTTTATGGTCAACGGCAGCCTTCGCCGTCGCCTCCTGGGCCTGCGGCATCTCCAACAGCCTCGGAATGCTTATTTTCTTCCGTGTTATTCAGGGGATTGTTGCAGGTCCATTGATTCCTTTATCTCAAAGCCTATTACTGAGTAATTATCCACCGGCCAAGCGCAGTGTCGCCCTGGCGCTGTGGTCCATGACTGTTATTGTTGCGCCCATATGCGGGCCAATTTTGGGCGGCTGGATCAGCGATAATTACCACTGGGGCTGGATATTCTTTATTAACGTTCCTATCGGCATTGTGGTCGTGTTGATGACACTGCAAACGTTACGCGGCCGCGAAACCAGAACCGAACGGCGGCGCATTGATGCCGTCGGGCTGGGGCTATTAATTTTTGGCATCGGCAGCCTGCAGGTCATGCTCGATCGCGGTAAAGAGCTTGACTGGTTCAATTCCTCAGAAATAGTTATTTTAACCATCGTTGCGGTCATCGCGATTAGTTTCCTCATCGTATGGGAATTAACGGATAAAAACCCCATCGTCGATCTTTCACTCTTTAAGTCGCGAAACTTCACGATTGGGTGTTTGTGCATCAGCCTGGCCTATATGCTGTATTTCGGGAGTATCGTGCTGCTGCCGCAGCTTCTCCAGGAGGTTTTTGGCTATACGGCAACCTGGGCCGGGCTGGCTTCGGCGCCCGTAGGCATTATTCCCGTCATTCTATCGCCGCTGATTGGGCGCTTTGCCCATAAACTGGATATGCGACGGCTGGTGACATTTAGCTTTATTATGTATGCCGTATGTTTCTACTGGCGCGCATGGACATTTGAACCCGGCATGGATTTCGCCACTTCCGCATGGCCACAGTTTATCCAGGGGTTTGCGGTTGCCTGCTTCTTTATGCCATTGACTACCATTACGCTATCCGGATTGCCATCTGAACGACTCGCGGCGGCTTCCAGTTTGTCTAATTTTACGCGTACGCTCGCAGGCTCTATTGGTACTTCGATTACCACCACACTCTGGACTAATCGGGAGGCAATGCACCACGCGCAGTTTGCGGAGTCGGTCACGCCTTATAATCCGAATGCGCAAGCCATGTACGATAGGCTTCAGGATATGGGCATGAGCCAACAGCAGGCGTCGGGCTGGATAGCGCAGCAGATAACCGATCAGGGGTTAATCATCTCCGCCAATGAGATTTTCTGGGCTTCTGCCGGCGTATTCCTGTTAATGCTGGGAATGGTGTGGCTGGCTAAACCTCCTTTCGGTGCCGGCGGCGGTGGCGGCGGTGCACATTAATCATCGGCATCACTCAAGGCTTATAGAGTAGCAATGCGTTAATATGGCCTCCGAAAGGGGGCCTGACATTTCTTTATCAACATGCTGCAGTTTCTTCTGGCTTCAGTCTGCCATCCCATCTCTCATCAATCGCTCTATGTTGGACACCGGCTATCGCTCTTTACCACATAATACGCTTTCTACAGGCGGCTTTAACGCTGGCGTTATGAGGGAAGATGTTAACCCCGCGGTATGTTAACAAAAGGATGTGCGACCGGAACTAGCGTCATGCCAGCACAGAGCTCCGCTTTATAAGTCTCTTAAAATAGGCAGTAAAAATCCGCCTTCATAGAAGGCGGCTTTGATTACGCCCCAGAGCGGCGCTCTAAGTTCGGGCTCATAGAGCCCTCCCTTCACACTTCATATAGCGATAGCTGTGTATCATCCACTTCATGCTTTTCCTGATACTTTACGTATTTACGGATCATTTCTGCATTCACACCTACGCTGTCTACGCAGTATCCCTTTGCCCGGAAGTGATTTCCTCATGTTACCAACGGTGCAAAACTGATCCACCCCAGCGGTTGAAAACTGATCCA
>CALYPF010000141.1 GCA_945271245.1 uncultured Enterobacteriaceae bacterium
AGGAGCTGGTTTTAAGTTGTGGGGGCGCTTATATAAAGCTTAGCGGCGGGAATATAGAACTGGGATGCCCGGGGAATATTTTACTGAAAGCAGCGAATGTGAATCAGACCGGACCTGCCAGTTTAGATACACCACCTGTGACTTTTCCTAAAGGGTACAGCGAAGGGTTTACCACAACGTCATCAGCCAGTGGGGCAGTCAAGCCCTTCACCACATATAAAATTACGACGGCTGAAGGGGACGTTTATGAGGGCATTTCTGGTGCAGATGGAAAGACATCTCCAATATTTACGTCTATGCCATCGCAGTTAAAAATTGAATATCCGCGAAATATAGCTGATAGCCAGGAGGGCGAATAAAATGACTACAGCTGTATCCTCACTCTGCCGTAAAAACCCCCATGCTCCATGCGAAGAGCAGAAGCCCTACTGGGTAGAATTTCAACTGGTTGATGAGCAGGGCGAACCTGTGGCGAATATGCCATGGACTGCTGAAAGTTCACACCCTGTTTCCGGGCCAGTCGATAACTTTACGTATACAGGTCAAAGTGACTCAGATGGGCTTATTCGCATTGATATGCCGCATGGACTTGAATTGGCTCTGAAATTAGAATCGACTGCTTTAGTAAATGAAATGGAGAAGAGAGCGCTTCGCCCAGGTAGAGATGCAGAAATCGATTCTTTAGTTAGACAGCCTGCAGTAGATGCCGGTCATATCTGGCATTACGCCGTAGTCGGTGAACTTAGTTCAGGTTATCCTAATATCGAATTGCATAAAGGCGAAACCTTACCATCCTTCCATTTTCCACCTAACAAGTCTTTCAAAGGGCTTACCGTCCGGACAAATGAACTTGAAAAGCGGCATATTATTGAAATTTGCCCTTTTAGAGCATGGGAATTGGTTTTACATCACCAGGATGAATATTCAATGGCAAATGCCATCAACCTCGGAGCAAGTGCCTCTCTAGCTTATGCCGATGATAAAGCACTCCGGCCGGAATCAATAACACGATTTTATATAAACCAGTGCCAAGATTTATCGCGTTTACCTCAGCTCCATAAAGGCGGTTTTAGTTACAATACACTAGTGCAGGATGTACCATTTAGCGAGCGATATAATCCTCCTGTTTTCATGGATACCTCTAGAGACACCTCGAAGACTGATAATAAAAGTGGCAGCACCTCTGGAGGGGGGAACTCAGCAAAACCAGAAGGCGATACTCAACTGTATTATGTTTACAATACAGATAAAGTCATTGTCGCATGGAGAGGGACTGCAGGGTTGTATGATGTCGGAACGGATCTGGCATTTAGTCCTGTTAGCACTGAGGTATGTGATGTAAATAAAACTATGTGCACAAACTTGAGTCCTGCTGGAAAAGTGCACGATGGATTCCTAAGTGGATATAGTAGATCTGAACGGCTTTTTTCTTCTGAGTTTGATGAGCTCTTAACTTTAATTAGAGCACGAAATTTATTTGTTTGCGGCCATAGTTTGGGGGGAGCGCTTGCATTAATTTACTCTGCTGCACTAAAGTCTGAAAAACCTTTGCTCTACACATATGGTATGCCCCGTACCTTTACCAAAGAGGCCGTTCAGCAGTTATCCGAAATCACCCATTTCCGTCATGTAAATGATAATGATCCCGTTCCAGCAGTTCCACCAGAAGCGAGTCTAGATAATGCGTTATATAACCTCTGGGGACCACTTGGGAAAACTTTAGGGATGCTGTGGTCTGTTGGAGAACTTCTGGCTTACCAAGCTATATCTTGGGGGGATTGCTTTTGGCACCATGGTAATCCAGTTGTATTTCTAACTGCGACACAAAGTCGTGAGTGGCAAGAGTGTAAAACAAGTTTGCCCGTACCTGCTGGTTGCATAAATTTAAAAGGGCTTCTTCCGATAAAAGCTAAATTATATCTTGTTCCTTCTTTGTCGGACCAAGAGATGCAAACTGCAGGCCGTAAACAAAAGGAGTTCAGAAGGTCACTAACGGCTAGCAAGCTGGAAGAGATTTTTCCTGAAGGACAAAACCCCGACCGTGGAGCAGATTTAACATTTGGCGATCATTTCATGACGTCGTATATGCCTTATATGAATAATAAATTATTGGAACTAATAGATAATGAAGGATTGGTTGAGAACCGGAATTTTACTGAGCATCTATATAATGTAGATCGTTTTAAAGAGCAAATGTCGGAACATAAAGATGAAATTCCTGAAAAGGAATATGAAAGAAATGAGATGTTCCTTGACATAGAAGGGTTATTGAAGGCATCACTATCTCCTACTCTGTCTGAATCTTATGGGAATGATGCGCTAGTTCGATTTGCCATTTATGGTGATGAGGTGATTGAAAATGCTTAATAAAAATAAATTCATTTTTTTACCGCTTGTCTTTTTTATAGTCGGAGGTTGTAGTCATGCCACAAGCAATGCAATTTCCCCTCCAGCGGATACCAAATGGGTGACTATTGAGGTTAGTAATCCTTCAAAATACACAAGACCATTTCCTCTTGAAGTTAGATATATTTCACGTGAATGCCAGAAAAAAAGAGTAAACGGATTTGATGGTTCTGTGGATGCGGAATTAAGCTATAACGTTATTAAAGTACCTTTACAACAGCAGAATGGTGATAAATGGAAAGGTACAGTCGCTATTACTGGCGGGGGGGAGTGTGCATGGAGCTTAAGCGCAATCAATGTGGGTATTGAATATATAGATGCTACACATCTTGGGAATGATTTAGTACCTGGAACTGCGGTTGGTGTAACTATTGCTTTTGATGCTGATGCTGCGCGGAATGGACAATTTGACACAGTGGCGGGGAATGATTTTAATTACACTCCAAAATACTATCCTTTTATAAAAAAATGGAATGATAGCCCACAGTCTACTATGCGGGATAAATTATATCTTTTCGGTAAGGAAGATGCGTTTTGGAAAGTGAAGTTGGACTATAAACCTAACGAAAATGTTTTAATAAATTACAATCCCTCTATAGACGAAAGTAAAAAAGTATTGATGATATTCCCTAATAAGAAGGGGAAAGATGCTATGTACTCTTTTGTCTATCCTGATGGGAGCGTCATTTCATCAAAAAACACAACACCTGATTTTAGCAAAGTCAACGGATCTGGTGGGAAATAATCTGCTGGTCAGCTTTGTTTTCCCTCTTTGAGGGAGACGTGATTTTGCTTACTAAGATAAAGTTAATGATGCTGCTTCTGGCCGTTTTTATGGCTGGAGGGGGCAGTCGAGTGACCAATTGAGTACTCTTGCCGCCTGTAGATGCCAACTTTATAGCCATAGAAGTTCACAATCCCTTTCATTACACTAAACAGTTTCCGCTTGAGGTCAGATACATCTCGCATGAATGCATGAAAAAAAGAATCAGTGGATTTGATGGCTCAATTATCACAGAGCCAAGCTATAACGTTATTGGGGGCCTCATGCGGCAAGATAGCGGGGATATTTTGATAGCAAAAGTTGCTATGGCTGGTGGTGGTTCATGTAAATGGACGTTGAGTGCGGTCAATTTCGGTATCGAGTATATAGATGCGATACTTCTTGGCAAAGATCTTGTTCCTAGCACGGTGGGGGGGGGGACTCTCGCCTTTGATAATTATGCTTCTCGCAATGGATAATTTACCTTTGTCATTGAGGATGTAGATTTATCCCCTAAACATTATCCTTATATAAAAAGAAAAGTTGAGGGGGAGAATGGCTTATAGCTATTTGGTAAGAGAGACTTTCTATCATTGCGTGTTGGTGATGTTAGTTCAATGCCCCCCCCCTTAAATAGATAAGGAGGAAATAACAAGATTTGTTGGGTTAGAAAAGAAAATGAAAGGTGAATATCTAAATGTTATTTGTACGGATAGAAGTATTGCTCCTGAAAGAACGTTTTTCCCTGATTTTGATAAGATCGATAAAATGAAAGTTAAATGATTTTTGTTTATTTTGTTTCGAGAATTCAACATGACAAAAGGCTTGGTTTTGCTTGGTGACAAAACTTCTCACGGTGGAAAAGTGATCTCTGCCTCTTCCAATATTACTGTCGACGGAAAAAAAGCCGCATTAGTTGGTGATATGGTGAGTTGCCCGATAGAAGGACATGGAACGAATCCTATCGTGGAAGGATCACCGCACCGGACATTTAACGGTCGCGCTGTTGTCGTCGATGGCTGCAAATGTCAGTGCGGCTGTACTGTAATTTCAAGTGCTCAGAACAGCACAGTAGGATAATCAATGGGCTGGGAAAGGACGAAAGCAACAACAATGGAGTTGCCTGGTGAGCCATCTTTTACGGGATGGCTGTTGGCAGGCGGTGTTGCCGCGGTTACGGGTATTTTGCTGTTTATTCTGCATGCGTCAGACATGGTTAAGGCACTGGCTGTATTCAATATCTGGTGGCTGGCATCCAGCCCGGTTCTTGGCTGGTTTTTCCTGTTTTGTTTGCGAGGGTGGCTGTGGGGCAGAACAGTCAGCGAACATCAGTTTTTGCAGAAGGAAGCTGAATACGGGCAGCAACAGTGGGAAGTTTGGGCAGGACGTTATCTGGCTGTGCTTGGAAGCAGCATACTGCTACCTTCCGGAGTAACCTCTGACGCCATTGCTAAATCTGATGCTGCAGATGCGCCGCAATTTCTTTCACTGACCAGCCATTTTGATGCGAAATCGACGACGTCCACCTCCTTGCTCGGACTGGGTCTGGCCAGTGTACAAAACGCGGTCGCGATGTTGCCTGCGACAGTGCCGTTCAACGTCACCATTGTGAGCGACATGATTTCGTCAAACTTCGAGACCCGGTTTCGTGAATCATGGGAAAAAATTTATCCAGGGCGGGCGCTGACAGGTTCGATTTCATGTTGTGAAGCCCTTTCTTTTGCCTGGATCGAAGAGCGCCTTAAAAATCCCGTTTTCGATATTGATTTGATCCTGATATTGCAGAATCAGGGGGCTGAACAGTATTCCGATGCACTCGCGGCGTTGATACTTACCAGCGATGATGTTGCTGAAAAATACCATCTTCCTCACTCTGCCCGCATCTTGCGACCAATGCTGCTGGACATGCCAAATTTCAGGGCTGATATGGGTTTGTTCCTCGAAACACAAACGATCGCCTGTCAGACATCAAAAGTGTTTTGTGATTATGGGCACTGGAATGACTGGTTTGCTGATCTAATGACGGCGTCTCAATCACATCTGACACCGTGGGTGCCCCAGGAGATTGATGTACTGGAAAAATATAACGGTATTCCAGGGGCTGGCAGTGCGTGGCTTTTAGCCGCATTGCTTTCCGATATCACATTGGTTGGCAAGGCACCTGTTTTAGGTCTGTTTACTTCCGGAACTGATCGTTTTGTCAGTACCATTACTTCAGGGAGCAATAATAATGACGCCGGTTAGTTCATGGAGCAGAGGAGGGCTTGCCGGCATCGTAGCCCTGATCTCACTCGCTATACTGGGCTTGATCCTGCATTTTGGGCCTGAATACGGACTTGATACACGCCTGAAACAGGCGATGGCATTTGTGGTTATTTGGCTTATTCTGCTGATTATTCGCTACACGCCGTTCATGTTTCAGTTCATGCGGGAAAAGTACCATCGCTGGCGAGAACAGAAGAACAATGCGTTGCCTTCTGATGAATCAAGAGTTGCCCGGACTCCACCACGCAACGTCACCGTCGACACCATCCGTCTCGCCATGCGCAACCTCTACGGTCATCGCTGGGGCCGTAAAACGCGCATTCTGCTGATAACCGGCACTGCCTCTGAGGTGGAGCAACTGACTCCTGGCCTGACGGGCCAGCTCTGGCAGGAAGACCGCGGCACGCTGCTGTTGTGGGGCGGTGACCTCAACACCCCTGCTGACAGTGCCTGGCTGACCGCGCTGCGCAAACTGCGCCGCCGTCCGGCGGATGGGCTGGTATGGGTGACCTCGGCGTTCGACCAACTGTCAGCGCCGGGGCTGGAGCGGCCATTACCGGTACCGTCTGAAAGCACCATGGACTCCCTGTCCCATGCCATCAGCGCGCGTATGGAAACGCTTGGCTGGAGACTCCCGCTTTATGTCTGGTCGCTGCACCCGCGTGCCGGTCAGCCGAATGGTCGCATTGTACAGGCCACAGGCTGTCTGCTGCCTGCCGGTTGCGGTCCCGAAGGTCTGGCTGAACAGCTTTCAGCCCTGACGCCGGAACTGACTTCTCAAGGGTTGTTGCAAACCTGCGATGATGTAAAACACAACTTCCTGCTGACGCTTGCCGACCAGCTCATCCGTGAGCCACAGAGCGTGACCGCGCCATTGTCGGTGATGCTCAATCCGTATCGTCCGCTGCCGCTGGCTGGCGTGGTGTTCAGCCAGCCTTCTGCCGGTGCTGGACGTGCCGTACCGCATCACTGGGGCATGGACAAGCGCTGGGATGTTCTGCCTGATACTCTCCGAATGCTTCCTGCCGCGTTGCGCCCCGTTAAACCCGGCATTCCGTGGCGCAGGGTAATGGCGTCTGCTGCTGCGCTTACGATGGTGGGCTGGGCAGTGTGGATGAGCATCGCGTATGTCACCAACCGCAACCAGATTGCTGGTGCAAATACACAGGCATCTCTTGCCGCCCGGCAGAATATGCCGCTGGAACAGCGTCTGCACGCCCTGTCTGAACTACAGAAGACCCTGGCTCGTCTGCAGTACCGCGCTGAGCATGGTGTGCCGTGGTATGAACGTGCCGGGCTGAGTCAGAATGATGCGCTGCTGGCAGCACTCTGGCCACGTTACCAGGACAGCGCGTTGCCGCTGTTGCGGGATGCGACAGCTGACCATTTACAGACCCGGTTGAATGCCTTTAATGCGTTGCCACCGGGTAGCCCACTGCGCGAGAAGATGGCAAAGAACACTTATGACCAACTCAAACTCTACCTGATGCTGACGCGCCCGGAGCATATGGATGCTGCCTGGTTCAGTTCTGCTTTGCTGAATGACTGGCCGAAGCGTAACGGTGTGAAAGATGGCGTCTGGCAGGGGATGGCTCCGTCGCTGCTGTCGTTCTATGGCGCGCAGCTGATTGCGCACCCGGAGTGGAAACTCCGTGCCGATGAAAACATGGTCAGCCAGGCGCGCTCCCTGCTGGTTCGCCTGATGGGCGTGCGTAACAGCGAATCAACGCTGTACCAGAAGATGCTCTCACAGGTGTCACACCTGTATGTCGATATGCACCTGGAAGACATGACCGGTGATACCGACGCATCCCGTTTGTTCAGCACCACTGAAATTGTGCCGGGCATGTTTACCCGCCAGGCCTGGGAGCAGGCCGTACAGCCTGCAATCGAAAAAGTGGTGAAAGCACGCCGGGACGAACTCGACTGGGTGCTCACGGACAGTAAGCGTCAGGTGAATAAACAGGATGAAACCTCACCGGAAGCGCTGAAGCAGCGCCTGACGGAGCGTTACTTCGCCGATTTTGGCGGTGCCTGGCTGGAGTTTCTCAACAGCCTGCGCTGGAACCCGGCTGCGACTCTGTCGGACTCTATTGACCAGCTGACGCTAATGGCCGATGTGCGCCAGTCACCTCTGGTGGCGCTGATGAACACCCTGAACGTGCAGGGGCGTACCGGACAGACTGGTGAAGCGATTTCCGACTCACTGGTGAAATCCGCGAAGAATCTGCTGAGCGGTGACAACAAGGATGCCATTGACCAGAGCGCCGGGGCCCATGGTCCGCTGGATGCAACCTTTGGTCCGGTACTGGCGCTGATGGATAAAAGTAACACCGGAGTACAGGCGCTGAGTCTGCAGTCGTACCTGACCCGCGTGACCCAGGTCCGTCTGCGTCTGCAGCAGGTGACCAACGCCGCCGACCCGCAGGTGATGACCCAGACCATTGCCCAGACGGTATTCCAGGGAAAAGCCGTGGACCTGACCGAAACCCGCGACTACGGCAGCCTGATTGCCGCCGGTCTGGGTCAGGAGTGGAGCGGTTTTGGCCGCACGGTGTTTGTGAACCCGATGGAACAGGCCTGGCAGCAGGTGTTGACCCCGGCGGCCGGGAGCCTCAATGCCCAGTGGCAGCAGGCGGTGGTGGCTGAGTGGAACAGCGCTTTTGGTGGTCGTTATCCGTTTAACAATTCCAGCAGCGATGTTTCGTTGCCGCTGCTGGCTAAATACCTCAATGCCGATTCCGGGCGTATCGCACAGTTCCTGCAGACCCGTCTTAAGGGCGTGCTGCATAAAGAAGGCAATCACTGGGTGCCGGACAGCATCAACTCGCAGGGGCTGGTGTTTAACCCGGCGTTCCTCAATGCCATCAACACCCTGAGCCATATCTCGGATGTCGCCTTCACCGAAGGCAATGCCGGGATGAGCTTCGAGCTGCGACCGGGCACCGCCAGTGGCGTAATGCAGACTGACATGATTATCGACAGCCAGAAGCTGACCTACGTGAATCAGATGCCGACATGGAAGCGCTTCACCTGGCCTGCGGATACTGAGGCTCCGGGTGCGAACCTCAGCTGGATTAGCACGCAGGCAGGTACCCGCCAGTACGCAGATATTCCGGGTAGCTGGGGTCTGATACGCCTGCTTGATAAAGCCAGCGTGCAGGCGTATCCGGGCGTCGGCAGCAGTTACAGCCTGAGCTGGAAAGCCCCGGATGGTCGCATGCTTAATTACACCCTGCGAACCGAAGCGGGAGAGGGACCTCTGGTATTGCTGAAACTGCGTAATTTCCGCCTGCCTGAGACTATCTTCAGCACCACCGGTGTCGCAGTGGTCAGTGCAGCCAGTGATGCAGAGGAGGTTTACTGATGAGCACCCTTAATACCTTGCTGAACGCCTGCCAGGCTGAGCAGGCGCCACTGCTTGCGGCAACCCGTGAGCGCGTGGCGCAGTGGGATAACTGGCTGCAGCCGCTGTCCGGTTCATCGCCCGCTGGTGAAGACCCGGGCTATGATGATGACTTCCAGCAAATGCGTGAAGAGGTTAATAAACTCTCCGGGGCTGACACGGAGCTTATCTGCCAGCTTGCGGAGAAGTTACTCACCACCATCGCCAAAGACATTCGTGTCGCGACGTACTACTGCTGGGCAAAACTGCATCGGGAGGGTGAACAGGGGCTGGCAGAAGGACTCGAGCTACTGGCCGGTCTGCTGGCGCGCTTTGGAGCACAACTGCACCCGCAGCGTGACCGCAGCCGTAAGGCGGCGCTGGAATGGCTGGCGGGTTCGCGCGTGACCGATTCGCTCTCCCTGTACCCGGAAGTGGTCAGGAGCGATGCGATGCGTACCACCGGCGCGCTGTTGCTGATTGCGCAGCTTACCGAAAATGAGCCGGATGAAATACGCCCTGAACTGAACGCGCTGTACGGTGCCCTGGAAAGCCGTCTGCAGAAAGCGGGTGGTGTGGATGCGGTTGTGCCGCAGAACGCCAGTACCAGTGAAACCCCTTCGACGGCCAGTCACAACGGGGCCCCGGTTATCGGACGTATCACCTCCGGTCAGGATTTGCTGGCACAGGCCCGCACGCTCACCGAATATCTGCGTGAGCAGCCCGACGGCTGGCTGTCAGCGCACCATCTGATGAAAAGCCTGCGTCATGACACCCTGCGGGCCATTCCGGCCCCGGACGCACAGGGGCGTACCCGTATCGAACCGCCAAGAGCGGATCAGCGTGCGTTACTCAAACGCCTCTACCTGCAGCAAAACTGGGCTGAAATGCTGGAAACGGCGGACAGCACCTTTTCCCGCGGTGCCAATCACCTGTGGCTGGATTTGCAGTGGTATATCCACCAGGCCCTGACGAAATCCGGGCAGGAGACGCTGGCTGACATTGTCGCGGCTGACCTTAAAGGACTGCTGACCCGCCTTTCCGGTCTCGAAACGCTGGCGTTCAGTGACGGAACACCGTTTGCGGACGAAGTGACGCTGAACTGGATCCAGCAGAGCATGCTGGATACGAGCGCCGGGTGGGGCAATGACACGCCATCAGCCCCGGTAACCGCCGGTTACGATGACATTCTGGCGCTGGAGCCGGAAGCCGTGGCGCTGGCGGACAGCGAAGGTCCGGATGCCGCGCTGGGCTGGCTACAGACCCGACCAGGGATGACCACCGATCGTCAGAAGTGGCTGTTGCGTCTGCTGATGGGGCGTATTGCTGAGCAGTACGGTAAAAATGACCTGGCGGTGCACCTGTTTGCTGAACTGGGGGAGCGTGCAAGAGAAGTGACCCTCAGCGACTGGGAGCCTGAGCTGTTGTTCGAGGTACAGGCCCGTCATCTGAAACTGCTCAGACTGAAAGCCGCTCGCAGTGAGGCTGACAAGGTGCGGCTGACACCGGTAATGGACCAGCTACTTGCCGGGCTGATCGCAGTCGATCCTGCCCGTGCCGCCGTGCTTTGCGGTTAAATCCACAGGAACAGAAATAAATGGAAGATTTGACCCTGCGTTATTACGACGCAGAAATGCGCTACCTGCGTGAAGCCGCGAAAGAGTTCGCACAAACCCATCCCGATCGCGCAGCGATGCTCGACCTGGATAAGGCCGGCACACCCGATCCGTATGTTGAACGCCTGCTTGAAGGCTTTGCTTTCTCAGTGGGGCGACTGCGCGAAAAAATTGACGACGACCTGCCGGAACTGACGGAAGGTCTGGTCAGCATGCTCTGGCCACATTACCTGCGCACCATTCCGTCTCTCTCGGTGGTGGCACTTACCCCGGCGCTACATGCCATGAAAATGGCTGAAACGGTGCCCGCGGGTCTTGAGATATATTCCCGTCCGGTAGGGCCAAAGAACACCGTCTGTCGTTACCGTACCACCCGGGATGTGATGCTCAATCCCCTGGGTATTTCGGGCATTACCATGACCACTGAGCCTGATGGTCGTTCGCGGCTTGCGATGCGTTTTTCCTGCAGCAGCCAGGCAGACTGGTCCGGTGCTGATCTCAGCCGCCTGAGCCTGTATCTCGGTGCAGATGTCCCCGTCAGCAGCCAGCTGCATCTGATGCTGACCAAAAGACAGGCCGCGCTGTACATGCGCCTGCCCGGACAGACCGACCGTATTCAGCTTGACGGGTATTTCTCACCGGGAGGATTTGCCGAAGAGGATGGCCTGTGGCCGAAAGGTGATACCGCCTTCAGTGGCTATCAGCTGCTGCTGGAATACTTCACCTTCCGCGACAAATTTATGTTTGTCCACCTTAACGGGCTGGACGGCATTACGCCGCCACACGGTACGGAGTACTTCGATATTGAAGTCGTGTTCAGTACGCCGTGGCCATCAGACCTGCCGGTCACCGATGAGGCGGTTCGTCTGCACTGCGTGCCGGTAATTAATCTGTTCACTCTGGAGGCGGACCCGCTCACTATCTCTGGTCTTGAAAGCGAGTACCTGCTGCGCCCTAAACGTCTGCAGGACGGGCATACTGAGATTTACTCCGTGGATTCGGTAACCGGCTCAAACCGGACCAGTGATGCGGAGTATGTGCCGTTCAGCAGCTTCCGCCACAAGGGGGGGATGATGCGTCGCCATGCACCGCCGCGCTATTACCACACGCGCGTGAAGCGCAGCGTGACCGGGCTGTATGACACCTGGCTTATCCTTGGCGGGCACCAGTGGGAAAATGACCGTCTGTTTGAGCGAGAAGCTGTCTCACTGCAAATTACCGGCACCAACGGTCAGTTACCTCGCAGGGCGCTGCAGAGCACGCTGCTGGACCGCTGTGAGCAGGTGGTGGATACGCAACTGACGGTGCGCAACCTCTGCAAGCCCACGCTGCCGGTATACCCGCCTGCGGAAGACCGTTTCCACTGGCGGGTTCTGAGCCACCTGGGCTCCGGGTTCCTGAACATGATGAGCACCGCCGAAGTGCTGCGCGGGACGCTTGCGCTCTATAACTGGCAGGAAGATGAGCTGAACACCCGGCGTCTGGAGGCGATTCAGCAGGTGGCGCATCACCGCCTTCAACGTTTTGAGCAGGGCTACCTGCTGCGCGGGCTGGATATCGAAGTGACCCTCGACAGCAACGGGTTTACGGGGGAGGGCGACATCCATTTGTTTGGCGAAATGCTCAACCGCTTCTTTGCGCTCTATGCTGACATGAATCAGTTTAACCAGCTCACCCTCATCGTTCAGCCAGAAGGAAAATGCATCCGGTGGAAAGAGAACCACAGCCCGCGCCTGCCCGGCTGATAGCGCAGCTGGGCGACCGGCTGCCTTACATGAATTTTTATCGCTTCTGCCAGTTGCTGGAGCAGAGCCAGCCGGATAAACCGGTCACCGGCAGCACCTGGCAGGTTCGACATGAGCCGGTACGCTTCCGTCCCCATCCGGGGATGGGTTTTCCGGCCTCTGAAATCAAAGGGGCAGAGCTGCCTGAACATCCGCACC
>CALYPF010000142.1 GCA_945271245.1 uncultured Enterobacteriaceae bacterium
GAGCGAGCCGCCCACGGTCAGATTGTCCGGCAGCGCGGTGATGCTGGTGCCGCTCAGGTCGAGCCAGCCGCCCACGGTCAGATTGTCCGGCAGCGCGGTGATGCTGGTGCCGCTCAGGTCGAGCCAGCCGCCCACGGTCAGATTGTCCGGCAAGGCGTCGACGTCGCTAACATCTTCCAGATCCAGGTTGTTGGTGACGGTGATATTTCCGTTATCAGAAACAGTGTGCTGAATATCGTTTTTAACGAGGTGCTTAATTAAGTCGAACATTGTTGATCCTTAAATTTTGGGTGTAGAAGTCCTGTCGCTTGATTAGCCGACCATTCGGTTAAATTCGGTTTTGCTGGTGGTGTTAGCCCTGAGATTCGCCGCAGAACGGGCAGAAACTCATTTTTACGTTGGTTTCCAGGCGGTTCAGGTTTTTAGCCATTTCGCCGTTTTTCTTTTTGGCTCGGTACGCCAGTTTGTATTTCAGAGTGACGTGTGAGCCGCCATCAGAAAGAGAAAGAACCTGATTATCCCAACCGGTATCAAAAGTGCTTTCGCTTACTTCCGCACCTTCCGGAACCTTCTCTTTCAGTCGCGCTTCGATCTGAGCACCGACCTCATTAATGCAGTTGCACATCCCTTATCCCTCAAAATTTCGCGTCATAACCAGCTGGCGTTTCGTCAGCGTGAATGATGCCTTCGACTGGATAGCAGTTAGTGACGCCCATTTGCTCACTCGCTGCCGCTTCACATTGCTGCTGATTGTCGAAAATACCGACAACAGCGTCCTGGTAATCACCGTTCGTCATGGTGATGGTCAGCACTAATGCGTACAGGGCTCCCATCAGTGAGTCCCCGCAGGCACAAGATTTGGTTCGATGGTGCGTGAGGCATAAGGGCGGCGAATGTTGCGCAGGTTGCCCTGCGGTTCGTGCCAGTAGGTGCCGTCGCGGTAGTCGTAGGAAACCTGCCATGCTGCGCCGGTGCGACTGTTGCGCATGACGACTGCACGACCGTTGTTTGGTACTGCGTGGTTAGTTTTCATCTCATCCCCTTGCCGTCTTCCCGGCTGCCAGAACTTTTACCCGGGCATTCGCGTTTGAATGCGTTGTTTGGATGAGCTAACAATAGCTAAAGCGATTATTTGAGTCAATCGCCTAAACGATAATTTATTTAGCTAAAGCGATAATTTTATGATTTATAAGGTTATTTATTTGATTGGGAAATGTGCGATGAAATGACATTAGCGAAGGGATTGGGGGGATTTTAATCAGGTCAGGGACAATAAAAAACCCGGCAAGCCGGGTTTATGCGAAGCGCTTGTACTCTATTGATTGTCTTAGTAACACTTTAGCCATTACGTAGAACTGATCTTCGTCTTCTGACTCAACATACCATTTCTCGTAGATAGGGTTGTCTGAGATGACAGCAAGCCGATCTCTTTGCATCTGAAGTCTTTTGACGTGCAGAGTTTTTCCGAACACAAATACGTAAACGCCATCACCATCAAAATAAGTCACGCCAGTATCAACAAAAATTTGATCTCCTGGTGAGATGGTTCCATCCATGCTGTCGCCGTTAACAGTGATAACTTTTACATTATCTGCGGGGCGGTTTCCGAAAAGTGCGCGAGCCTGTTCAGTTGTGTATTCGATTGCTCTTATGGTTTCGATAAAATCACTGGTAACTAGCGAGCCAGGACCGGCGCTGGCCTTAACGTCAAGCACATCCACGCGGTAAACCTCATTCATAACTGGTTTAATTTGGCATAGCGTGTTTGCTTCGCGAATGCCAGATTCCAACATCTCACCTTGCCCCGTTGAAAGCCATTCAGGACGCACACCCAGAACAGATGCGATCTCTACTGTTTTTCGTGAGCCGTTCGCACCTTTAAGTAACTTATTTACGCTGGACTGAGCCATGCCTACATCTTTCGCCAGCCTAGCCTGCGTGTATCCAGCGACGTCCATTGCGTGCCCTAAGCGTTCTGAGAATCCCATAAAAGCCTCTTTTTAAGTCCTCTTTAAATAGTATCGGCAAGGCGATTGTTTGGCAAAGAATCGCATAGGCGATTGACAATCGCTAAAGTGATATACATAATCGCTTTAAACTGATAGCTGAGGTGATTATGAAGAACCCCGCAGTAGAAAAAGCGATTGCCCTTGTCGGTAGTCAGAAAGAGTTAGCTAAACGCTGTGGAAAGGCTCAATCAACGATCTGTGATTGGTTGAACGGGAAGAAGCGTATTTCTCCTGTTCATGTCCCAGACCTTGTTAATGCCGTTAACGGAGAGATTCAGGCATACGAATTTCGGCCTGATCTTCCATCCATTTTCCCACATCCAAATAACCACGCCATTTAGTCAAACCAGTGGCGTAACTCACTTTATGAGGATTATCACCCATGGAGAACGCAATCGCACGAAAGTTAGACCCGCCAGTTATCAATCCGGTTGAGATAGAAAGCGTCCTGCTCAACCGGCTTGCATCAGTGGGCCAGAAGTCTTACGCCGAGCATATGGGCATCAGCGAGTCGACGGCCAGCAGGCGCAAAGCTGAGGGGCATTTCAGCACCATGGCGAAAGAGCTGGCCTTCCTAGGCATTCAAGCCGCGCCACCGGAAGCGGTGCTGGTATCGCGTGAATATCTGGCGTCAGTGGAAACGCTCGCTGATATCGGGCTGAAAGCCGAACGAGCCAGGCCGGGGCCGTTAGGTTGGGATTAAGCCATGAACCATATCGAATTCATCGAAAAGCATGTGCGTGAAGAACTGCTGAAGCTCGGTTTCTCTCTGGGAGTGGCTCAGGGGGGGGCATTCCAGGCTATCGACATGTACAGGCGCATGAGCCAGGCAAGCCGAAAGGGGAAGATTTTTGATGATGTTTTACGGCACGCAAAGCTGTGGGCGGAGAAGCAGCAGTTACCTGCTGACCGCTTTGAGAAGCGAAAAGTTAAACGGAACGCCCAGCCGGGCCTGTTCTGAAAAGGCGAAAGCCGCTGTGCACGAACACAAGCGGCTCTCAGGTGCAAATGTTCGACCAATTGCAGGAGGAATAATGGCAAAAAATCCACGCTATTACCATACCGCTGTACATAAAAACATAACCCGCGACCGCTTCATCCGCTCGGTTAATCCGATTGTGGCAGAGAAGATGCGCGCCATTCTGGAAGAACTGAAACGTAAGGAGAGTGGTCGTGGATAACCTCGCAAAAGTAATACCTTTCAGACCGTCTGTAACGGTCGTGGAGCGTCAGGTGGCAGATATCGATGATGGGTATACCCGCATCGCTAATGGGCTGCTGGAAGCGGTTATGGCTGCTGATTTAACGGCTCGCCAGCTGAAGGTCGTTCTGGCGGTGATCCGCAAAACTTACGGGTTCGGGAAAAAGTTTGACCGCATTACCAATACCCAGATTGCAGCAATGACCGGCATTCACCATACGCATGTCTGCAAGGCCAAGAACGAGATGATTGCAATGAACATCATCGTTACCAACGGCCTGGCGATCGGGGTGAATAAGGTGATTTCTGACTGGAATTTCATCATTAGCCAAGTTGGCAAATCATTAGCCAAATCAGCTAATAAAACATTAGCTGAATCAGCTAATGCCGATAAGCCAACTCAGCTAAACACAAAAGAAACTATTCAAAAGAAAGAAAGAAAAGATCCCCCTAAATCCCCCAAGGGGGAATGTGACGGGCTTGAAGAAAAACCTGTCTCTAACAAAACCCCGATCGACTACCAGGCGGTACTGTCTGCATATAACACCACCTTGGGAGACCGCCTTCCCCAGGCAGAGGCACTAAACGACAAACGCCGCCGTGCTATCAAACGCCTGCTGACCGAACTGAAAGAGCCAACCGTCGAGGCTGTGGAGAATTACTTCGCCGCGTTCGCCGAGCGAGCGCCAAAGTTTTACTTCGGTGAAAACGACAGAGGCTGGCGCGCCAGTTTCGATTATCTGCTGCGCTCTGACACTCTGCTGAAAACCAGGGAGAAGGCGCTATGACCGACATGAACATGATCCCGCAGAACATCGAAGCCGAACAAAGCGTGCTGGGCGGCATGATGCTGGATAGCGGTAGCGATCGCTGCCAGACCGCCATGTCGATGCTCAAACCAGAATCGTTCTACATCCGCCCCCACCAGGTGATTTTCGCTGAGATGCGGGAGCTGGTAGCCAACCAGAAGCCTATCGACCTGATCACCCTGATTGAGTCGCTGGAGTCCAAAGGTCTTGGCGAACAGGCTGGCGGCTTTGCCTACATGGCAGAGATATCCAAAAACACCCCCAGCGCGGCGAACATCGTTCACTACGCAATGCTGGTGCGCGAGAAAGCCATGGAGCGCTACGGCATAGACAAGCTGACCAGCGCCACCGAGCTGCTGTATTCCCGCAACGGGATGACCACCAGCCAGAAGTTTGACGCTATTCAGACCCTGTTCACCGATATCGCTGACTACGCGAAAACCGGTAACCGCCGGGGGCTCCGCGAGTTTTCGGAAGTGATGGGCGACTGGGTGGACGAGGTTGAAGCGCGCTGGAGCGACTCAGACGCAACGCGTGGGCTTTCAACGGGGATCGGCTCGCTGGATGACCTGCTGCAACCGAAAGGGCTGGTTAAAGGCGCTCTGATGGTGATCGGCGCACGTCCGAAGATGGGTAAAACCACGCTGTATAGCCAGCTGGCCGTCAACTGTGCCGAGGTTGAGCAGCTCCCCGCGCTGATGTTCAGCCTCGAAATGCCGGATAAGCAGATTGTGGAGCGCATGATCGGGCAGGTCAGCCGCGTGAATACCGACGTGTTTTATGGCGATAGGTACGACGACACGCAGGTGGCAATGGCTTTTGCTGCTGGTGGACGACTGGCCCAGACCGGAAATCTGTACGTCGACGATACGCCCGGGATCACGCTGGCGCACATCGTTGCAGAGTCACGTCGCATCAAACGAGAGCGCGGCGCTGTCGGCATGGTGCTGGTGGACTACCTGACTCTGATGACCGCCGACAAGGCTGACCGTAACGACCTGGCCTACGGGATTATCACGAAGGGGCTGAAGAACCTGGCGAAGGAGCTGAATTGCATTGTGGTGCTGCTTACCCAGCTGAACCGCGATCTGGAGAAGCGCACCAACAAACGCCCGATGCCGAGCGATTCCCGCGATACCGGGCAGATTGAGCAGGATTGCGATTACTGGATCGGCATCTACCGTGAAGGCGCATACGACCAAAACGCAGATCAGGCGGCTACCGAATTGCTGTTGCGCCTGAATCGCCACGGCCCGACCGGCGTTGTTTATTGCGACCAGCGCAACGGTGCCATCTACGACTGCGACCAGGCTGCTGCTGAGCAGAAGCGTCGCGCAAATGATGCCAGACCCAACAAAAAGAGGGACTTCTGATGAAAACGAAGTTAATTAAAAAATATAAAAATGGAGAGTCGTTTTTTTCATTAACAATTATTAATGAAGATGCTGGTAGAACTCCTTCTGGAGACCGATTGGTAGAATGTGTGTGTCTTTGCGGGAATAAAGCAGTAACTAGGTGCAGTTATTTAGGAAGTGGGCATACAAAATCTTGTGGCTGCTTAGAGGGAACTAAAACTAAAAAACACGGGATGTATAAATCAAAAGAATATACTGCATGGCAAGGGATGATTCAGCGATGCGTAAATAAGAATAACCATTTTTATTCAGAGTGTGGAGCTAAAGGAATAGTTGTTCACGACTGTTGGATGGACTCATTCGATATGTTTATTGCTGACGTAGGCCGTTCACCTGATGGTTGTGCTGTATTGTGTCGTATTGATGTGACGAAGAACTATTCTCCGGGGAATGTTTATTGGGGGAGCGGGGAGCAACGGATCTTTGGCAGAAAAAAATGGAGTGGGACATCATCACGCTATAAGGGTGTTTATTGGCGGGCAGACAAAGGAATGTGGACCTCTCAAATAAAAATAGGGGATAAGAAAATACACCTGGGTTATTTCAGAAGTGAAATTGATGCATATAAAGCATTCTGCGAGGCTCACATTAAATATAGAGGTGTAGCTGTTAAGCATGGTGAGATAATATGAAAATATACATTGCTGGGCCAATGACCGGCATTCCGAAATATAACCGTCCTGCGTTCCATTTCGAGGCGATGCGCCTGGCTTCGGAAGGCCATGTGGTGTTAAACCCTGCGACGCTTCCCGATGGCCTGAGCCAGCCAGAGTACATGGATATTTGTCTCGCTATGCTCCGCTGCGCTGACGGCATTTTCCTGCTGTCCGGCTGGCAGAACTCCGCAGGCGCAAAAGCGGAACACGCTCTGGCTCAAAAGCTGGATCTGGAAATCATTCATCAGGAGAGTGCGGCATGACCAACAAAACCAAAGAACTCGTAGCTGCCGGGCATGCGTTGGCGAAAGAGCTGCATTGCGCTGAGTCTGCCGCGCTGGTGCGCGAACTCGCGACGCAGCTGGATGTGCAGCGTGCTCGCGCTGATGTGTTGGCTGACGCAGATAAGCAGAACACCGAGCTGAAAGACGAGAATGAGTACATCCGCAATCGCTTCAAAGAGCTTGATCGGATGTTCGGTAAGAACCTGCTTGTCATGCAAGCGGCTGTTATCGACTGGCGCACCACCGGCGACGCCAAGAACGGGATGGCCTGGATTTTTAACACCCTGCTTGGTCCCGGCGAGCTACCCAACGAGGACGAGAAAGACGCTCAGGCCTATTTTGACCGCGAATACGCGCCACTCGACAAAGAGCTGATGGATCTTCACCAGTGGTTTCGTGAGCGCCATAAGCGCATTGAATCCAAAGGTGCTGTTATTCAGGAGGCCGCCCAATGAGCAACATCGACAAACAGGCGCTGCGTGAAATCGCAGCGGCAGCAGTTGGCGCACATGAGCGCCTTAGTGTTATGCCGCCTGATGACATTTTCGATATCTCACTGGCAGAAGGAACTCAGCTTGATGCAGATATCACTGCCTTGAACGCGCTGAACTCCGCAGCAAACCCCACTACCGTGCTGGCGCTGCTTGATGAGCTGGAAGCCAAAGACTCAAGCATCTCTACTCAGCAGCATGAAATACGTACACTTCTTAATGCTCTAGAGCAAGCAACGGAGAAGCGAAACTCTGACATTCCTGGTCAGAAACGACTGATTGGGTGGCGGGCATCAGACTACACCGACGAGACATCTGACCCTGAGTTAGCTAAAAACTGGGCCGCTGCAATTGGTGTACTGCCTATTTTTGAAGGTGATGTGAATACCAAGCTTAGCGCCGCTGGCATCAAGGGGGAGTAGGGATATGGCTGAATTTACGAAAGAGCAGTTGATTGAGAAGCTTGAGCGCCGTCTTGCGGTAACAACCCATTACCCTGATTTTGAAGAAGCGCAACTCGATGCGCAAATCTTCAAAATCGCACTGGAAGCGCTGACGGCTGGCATGGAGCAGGAGCCGGTGGCGTGGCTGCTGTCAGGCGGCGGCGCAAAAAACAACGTCAGCTTCGATAGTGGCAATGCTTATGCCGACCCGCTGCGAGAAGTAACGCCGCTTTACACCGCCCCGCCAGCGCCGGTATCTGTGCCCGCTGCGATGGAAATGGATGATGACTTTGACAGCGCGTTTGAACACGGAAAAGCTGTCGGCTGGAACGCCTATCGCGCCGCCATGCTTCAGGGTAGCCAACCTGTAAGTAAGCGCGAACAGGTTCGCCGTGAACACGCTGAATGGTCAGATAAGACTTTCGGCGATGTTGGTCCCGTTGGCCCGCTTAAACACCTGTCGAAAGAGGCGCTGGAAGCTGCCGCAGAACCTGACGACCTCAGCGAGTGGGCTGACATGCAGTTCCTGTTATGGGACGCCCAGCGGCGCGCCGGTATCAGTGACGGTGAAATCACAGCTGCGATGGAAGAAAAGCTGAAAGTGAACATGGCGCGCCAGTGGCCGGAGCCGAAGGACGGAGAGCCGCGCCAGCATCTTAAGCCAGCGCCGCAGACAGTGCCTGATTCTGTGATCAGCGCAGCAGTAAATGGAATTATGGCAACTTATGCCGACAATGCGGAAGATTGCCGGGAAATGATACGCACACATGTTGAACAAGCCTGTCGTGCCGCTATTCAGGAGTCCGGTCATGGCTAAATCTGCCGCTGAACGCAAAGCCGCCCAGCGAGCCCGGCAAGCTGCTGCTGGTGGTCGTAAATTTGAGCTCATGCTTGATACGCAGGAACTGGAGATGCTGGAGCGCAATTGTGCATCACGCCGCCCGGGGAGAGCTCCGTATGAAATGAGCGAATACGTTGCGATGCTGATTCGCCAGGACGATGCTCGCGTTCGTGGGCGCATCAAGTCAATCAGCGCGAACCGCTGCGGTAAATGCGGCGATGCGCTGCCAGTTAAGTCGTGCCCGTGCGACGGTGATTCGCAATGCTGGGTTACGCGTGGCTGGCACGAAACCAAATTAGCAGTGTGACATGTCACAATGGAATCAATAACATACTAGCCTCTTCGGAGGCTTTTTTTGTCGGCGTTAAATTGCTTTTGCCACAACGCCCAGCCATAATATCCCTGTCAGCCTGAACAACTGACACCCGGACATTCGCGCCACGGAGAACACCATGGCGCAGCACCACCAGCTTAAACACAATCGCCTGACGTTATCCGACGTCAGCGATTTGTCGTATCTGTCGCTTAACCTCTTCGGGGGTGACGCGTGAGCCAACAATTCCACCTCGTTAACGAAAGCGTTAAGCAGAACGCTATCAACTACATTCGTCAGTTGCCAGTCGACAGTAAGCGCCCTCTGATACTCGACGTCAAAGAGTCGACGCGCACCGCTATTCAAAATCGCAAGATGTGGCCGCTACTGAAAGATCTTTCCGACCAGGTTCTCTGGTTCGGCAATAAATACGATTCCGACGACTGGAAAGACCTCATCACCGCGCTGGTGGCGAAGACCAAAAAGCAGGAACAGCGAATGGCCCCCGGGCTTGATGGCGGCGTCGTGATGTTCGGCCAGCGCACCAGCAAAATGACCATTCCCCAGATGGTAGAGGTCATCGAGGCGATTTACTGGTTCGGCACCCAGCAGGGCGTCACCTTCAGCGAACAATCCCGCAATGAAATCGAGTGGGCAAAGCGTTGGGGGGAAAGCAATGCGAAATAACCCCTGTCAGAAAACCTACCGCAGCAAAAAATGGCTCGCCGCTGTCGGGCAGATCGAGCAGTGCGTGTTATGCGGTTCGTGGGGGACACAGGTAGCGCATCGCAATGAAGGCAAAGGCATGGGGCTGAAAGCCGATGATTGCGCCACGGCGGCGATCTGCGTTTGCTGCCACGACAGCATCGACAACGGGAGCAAGCTATCGCGCGACGAACGCCGTCAGCTGATGGACCGCGCTATCGTTCTGACCGTTATCCAGATCGCTCGCCTTGGGCTGGTGGTGCCAGTATGAAGATTGACAAAACTGGGAGAGTACTTAGCGATAGCGCACTTGAAAACATGGGCGGTTCTGGACGTTTCAAAGCCAAGCACGGAATGAGAAATACGCCGGAATACCGTACATGGAGTGATATGAAGAACAGGTGCCTTAATCCGAGGGTTAGATCTTATTCGAATTATGGAGGTAGGGGCATCACCGTCTGTAAAGAGTGGGTAGAGAGCTTTGAAGAATTCTTCAAATATGTTGGTCCTCGTCCAGATGGTTACAGTCTTGACAGAATCGACACTGATGGGAATTACGAGCCTGGAAACGTCAGATGGGTTACAAATCGCAGCCAACAAAATAATAAAAGAAATACCGTTTTTGTAATGTTCGACGGCCAAAAAATATCGGCTAGCGAGTATGCGAGAGCTGTAGGCATGAAGCCGGACACAGTTCACGCAAGAATTCGTCGAGGCTTGAAACTTGATGGGGCGATCATATGCAAGTGATTTATGAGATTACCCCAGTACCTAAGCCACGACAAACCCGCGCCGACAAATGGAAAACACGGCCTGCGGTCATGCGTTACCGCGCATTCTGCGATGAAGCACGTCTGCGCAAAATCAATCTCCCTGAGTCCGGCGCGCATATCACCTTCGTTATGCCAATGCCCCCGAGTTGGAGCAAAAAGAAGCGGGAACAGCTCAACGGCAAGCCGCACCAGTCAAAACCAGACTGCGACAACATGCTTAAAGCACTGATGGATGCCCTGTTTGATGATGATTCCAGTGTCTGGGATTGTCGCATTACAAAGCTATGGGGCGAGAAAGGCCAGATCATCATTCGGGAGAACGGACAATGACACGCAACGACATTAACAATTACCAGAAAGCGTCTGTTGAGCGTACCAACCCGCAAAACGCCTGGGTGACGCTAGCAGCAGTTCCACGCAGATCTTACCTGGGGAAATACCGCCGACTTACACCATCGCAAAGCCGTTGGGTTCGTTCGTTGCTGAACCACTGGGGCGGCATGTACGGTGGCAGCGGAACAGAGCACCTTTCTGGTGGCGGTGGTATGTGGTCAATGATATTGACCGGCTGGACTGGCGAGCAGCAGGAGCGGATCGCTACCGTGCTGTCTGGTCTGCGTAAAATTGGCTATACCGGCGATGCGTTGTTTGAGCAGGCGAAAGCCATCATCTGGCCGAAGAAATCACTTTCTGACCTGATCGGCAACGCCGGGGATCAAGAGGAAGCTGCATTCATGGAGGCTATCATCCTGAAGTCCTTCAAGCCGGGTAATCCCGTGTATGAGATAGGGAAGGACTATTACACCTGGCGGAAAACCATCAATGGCATGGCACGATGGATGCAGTATTACTACGCGCCGTTTCTGACCGAAAAGCAATGTATTGACCGTGTGCGCTGGTGTATTGAGTTGTTTAATTCTGCTGTCTTCTTCACGTTAAAAGATGAATTTGGCTTCGAAAATGCAAAAACTTGCGAAAAAGACTTGAAAACGAGTTTTGAAACTGCATAATTCAGATATGCTCGGACGTCAAAGGCGAAAGAGCTTACCCACCAGCGGAGATGCCTTGCGCGGAGCGGTGTGAACCACATTTAAGCCCTTGCAGAAATGCAGGGGCTTTTTGCATTCAGGGTCAGAAGCACAGAGGTTGTGAGATCGGCTGTTAACCGATTGGTCGAAGGTTCGAATCCTTCCTGTCCCGCCAAATACCTACCAGGACCATAAGAGCAAAAGCTCAACGCACTACCCTCTATTGCCCACCGCGCCGTGGGCTTTTTTATTGCAGGCCGCAGATATCATTTTCAGATGCCATGTAGCAATCAGAGTCTGACGGCCTTTCCCCTACAAACACACACAGCACCATCCGGAAAATCGGAGGTGAGGCCTATGAAAATGCCATACAAACAAGATTTCATCGCTGCGCTACTTGCCGCCAAGGAGCAGGGTATTGGTGCAATGCTGGCTTTTATCATGGCGTATCTGCGTGGTCGCTATAACGGCGGCGCGGTAACAAAAACGCTAATTGATGCGCTGATGTGCGCGATGATTGCCTGGTTCGTTCGTGACCTTCTGGACTTTATCGGCCTGAGCAGCAACCTCGCCTACATAGCCAGCGTCTTTATTGGATACATCGGCACCGATTCGATCGGCAATCTGATTAAAAAACTTGCAGCAAAAAAGGCGGGAGTTGACGATGCAAACCAGTCCTGACGGAATTGCTCTGATAAAAAAATTTGAAGGTTGTCGGCTGACTGCTTACCCCGACCCCGGAACGGGAGATGCGCCGTGGACCATCGGCTATGGCTGGACCCATCCGGTTGACGGAAAGCCAGTAAAGCGCGGTATGACTATCGACCAGCAAACCGCTGACAGGCTTCTGAAAACAGGGCTTGTTGGTTATGAGAATGACGTGCTGAAAGTTGTCAGGGTGAAGCTGACACAAGGCCAGTTCGATGCCCTGGTGTCGTTCACGTATAACCTCGGTGCGCGGTCATTGTCGACATCGACTCTCCTGCGAAAACTCAACGCCGGAGATTACGCTGGTGCAGCCGATGAGTTCCTGCGCTGGAATAAAGCTGGTGGGAAGGTGCTGAATGGGCTGACACGTCGGCGGGAGGCAGAGCGAGCTCTGTTCCTGTCATGATTAGCGCACTGGTTAAGCGTTACTGGCTGCAGTTGCTGGTGCTGGCGTTAATCGGCGCACTGGCTTTCTTCGTGAACCACTACCGCGACAACGCCATCACTTACAGAGACCAGCGCGATAAGGCCACTGAGAAACTCCTCCTGGCGACCGCCACCATTAAAGACATGCAGACCCGCCAGCGTGATGTCGCTGCACTGGATGCCAAATACACCGGAGAACTGGCTGTCAACAACGGGTAAAAAGTGATCCACTTACCGTCACCACCAACGGTCTAA
>CALYPF010000143.1 GCA_945271245.1 uncultured Enterobacteriaceae bacterium
GTCTGGTGTCTGGTGTCTGGTGTCTGGTGTCTGGTGTCTGGTGTCTGGTGTCTGGACATTACGCCATGCTGCGACTATCTGCCAGTGAATAACAGATATTCCCGATAGAGAAAAGACATTGCCCGAACGTTGATTTTCGGACACAAAAAAACCGCCTTTGCGGGCGGTTTCACGACACTGCTTATCATTGATTTTATTGCTTTATTCCCATGGTACCCGGAGCGGGACTTGAACCCGCACAGCGTTGCCGCCGAGGGATTTTAAATCCCTTGTGTCTACCGATTCCACCATCCGGGCTCGGGAAGAAATTGGAGGCGCGTTCCGGAGTCGAACCGGACTAGACGGATTTGCAATCCGCTACATAACCGCTTTGCTAACGCGCCAAATATTTCCCTTGCGGGTTGTACAAAGCAAGGCCTCATACATAAATCTGGAGCGGGAAACGAGACTCGAACTCGCGACCCCAACCTTGGCAAGGTTGTGCTCTACCAACTGAGCTATTCCCGCATAATTATACAATGATAATTACTTGATTCTTTTTATCTTCTGGCGAACCGTGCCGCCGTTCGATGCGATGCATTCTACTTACCTCACGCAATGAGTCAACGAAATTTTCTTCGGTGTTGACTCGTTTGCTGAAAATTACACCGGATAGATCATGGCTCAAGCAAATCGCCGCGCGCGGCATTGAGATACTGGAACATAGACCAGAAAGTTAAAAGCGCTGCGACAAAAAACAGCGCGATGCCAGCATATTCTATCGTTTGATTCGGACGCCATAGCATTCCTATCAGTGCCAGCATTTGCGCGGTGGTCTTCACTTTGCCGATCCAGGAGACGGCAACGCTGCTGCGTTTTCCAATCTCAGCCATCCATTCTCTCAGGGCAGAAATAATGATTTCACGTGCGATCATCGTTGCAGCCGGTAACGTGACCCACCAGCTATGGTAGTGCTGCACCACTAGCACCAGCGCAATTGCCACCATCACTTTATCGGCTACGGGATCTAAAAATGCGCCAAATCGCGTACTTTGATTCCAGCGGCGCGCCAAAAATCCATCAAACCAATCGGTTATAGCAGCGAGACAAAATATGAGCGCACAGAGAAAAGGTGCCCAGTGAAATGGCAGATAAAACGCCAGCACAAAGAAAGGAATAAGAACTACGCGAAAGAGCGTGAGTAAAGTTGGAAGATTGAGTTGCATAGCGCCGCTAACTGTCTGTCATCAGTGAAATTATGTCTATGTTGCTACATAGCCTTTAATGTTTCAATGCGTAGTAGATCTTTTCTGCAAGTGTTTGGGATATTCCCGGCACTTTTGCAATCTCTTCAATACTAGCGTTCTTTAACGGCTGCAATCCTCCCATATATTTGAGAAGCATTTGCCGCCGTTTAGGTCCAATCCCTTCGATAGTTTCCAGCGCACTGGTGTTTTTCACCTTGGCTCTCTTTTTGCGGTGCCCGGCAATCGCATGATCGTGAGACTCATCGCGTATATGTTGAATAACGTGGAGCGCGGGCGAATCAGGCGGCAGGGCAAAACCCTCCCCTTCAGGTTCCAGAAACAGCGTTTCCAGGCCCGCTTTACGATCGCTTCCTTTGGCAACGCCTAATAAAAGAGGATGCCGCTTATACCACTCAACGTCCAGCTCATTAAATACCGCTTTTGCCTGCGCCAGTTGCCCTTTACCGCCATCAATCACAATGATATCGGGTATTTTGCTGTCCTCCAGCGCTTTTCCATAGCGCCGGCGTAATACCTGATTCATTGCGGCATAATCATCGCCTGGCGTAATGCCTTCAATATTATAGCGGCGATATTCAGCGCGCAGCGGTCCATCGGCATCGAAAACCACGCAGGAGGCAATAGTTTGTTCACCCATTGTGTGGCTGATGTCAAAACACTCCATCCTGCGTATCTCATGCCTGCCGAGCACCTGGGCCAGCGCACGCAGGCGCTGTGTAATTGTAGAGTGCTGCGAGAGTTTCGTCACCAGCGCCGTGGCGGCGTTGGTGCGCGCAAGTTTTAAATAGCGCGCTCTGTCTCCGCGAGGACGCGTCTGTAAATAGATTCGTCGACCCGCCTGCTCACTCAGCGAGCCTTCCAGAACCGTTTTATCCGTAAGCGCATAATCAAGCAGTATTTCCCCTGGCAGCGTGCGCATCTGGCTTCCTTGCAGGTAAAATTGCCCGATAAAGGTCTCAACAACTTCGTCGAGCGCCGTATCGGCAGGCACTTTCGGGAAATAACTCCGGCTCCCCAGGACTTTCCCCTGACGGATAAATAACACGTGAACGCACGCCATTCCGGCATCATAGGCCACGCCAATCACGTCTAAATCGTCACCACCGTTAGAAACGAACTGCTTTTCTGTAACTTGTCGCACCGCCTGAATCTGATCGCGCACCCGCGCTGCTTCTTCAAACTCCAGGCTAGCGCTGGCGGACTCCATGCGGGATATCAGGCGATTAATAACCTGATCGTCTTTCCCCATTAAAAATAGGCGCACATAGTCAACCTGACGGGCGTATTCTTCTTCACTGACCAGACCGGCAACGCACGGCCCCAGACAGCGACCAATTTGGTACTGCAGGCAGGGCCGGGAACGATTGCGATAAACGCTATTCTCACACTGGCGTATGGGAAAAATCTTTTGTAATAACATGAGTGTCTCCCGAACGGCGTAACCATTAGGGAAAGGACCAAAATACTCACCTTTAGCATGTTTTGCGCCGCGATGTATCGCCAGGCGCTGGTGAGGATCAGCGCTTAAAAAGATGAAAGGATAAGATTTGTCGTCACGCAGAAGCACGTTATAGCGCGGCTGATAGAGCTTGATATAGTTATGCTCAAGCAATAGTGCTTCTGTTTCTGTATGCGTGACCGTTACATCGATATGATGGATTTGCGCAACCAGCGCTTCCGTTTTACGGCTCGCCAGATGGCTGCGAAAATAGCTTGAGAGGCGCTTTTTTAGATCTTTAGCCTTCCCGACGTAAATCACCGTCTCCCGTTCATCATACATGCGATAAACGCCAGGTTTACTGGTGACTGTTCTCAGGAAGGCTTTAGCATCAAACGCATCTTTCACTGATCTGATAATGTCTCCGCGCTACACAGGCCATGACGAATGGCAAGATGGGTTAACTCTACATCGCCACTGATATTGAGTTTGCTGAACATACGATAACGATAGCTATTGACCGTTTTAGGGCTAAGGTTTAGCTGCTCAGAAATTTCATTCACTTTTTGACCACGGGTAATCATAAGCATAATTTGCAGTTCACGCTCAGATAAACTGGCGAAGGGCGATGCCGTTTTCGCTGGCTCAATCTGGCTCAGCGCCATTTGCTGTGCGATATCAGAGGCAATATAGCGCTGCCCGGAATGCACAGAGCGAATCGCGCTGACCACTTCCTGTGGCGCTGCGCCTTTGCTTAAATAGCCTGCAGCACCTGCCTGCATTACTTTTGCCGGCAGCGGATTTTCAGTGTGTACAGTAAGCATAATCACTTTAGTGTCACTGCAGGCACGCGCGATTTTTCGCGTCGCCTCAAGGCCGCCGATACCCGGCATATTCATGTCCATCAGAACCACATCCACGGGAGTATTACGGCAGAACTTCACGGCGTCTTCACCATAGTTGGCCTCACCGATCACTTTAATACCTTTAATATCTTCCAGGATGCGTCGTATCCCTGCGCGCACCAGTTCGTGGTCATCAACAAGAAGGATGTTGATCAAAAATATGTCTCCAGAAAGGGGATAACGCTGCTGATAGTTAATTTGTCATATATTAACTTTTTTTAAGTCACTTTTAAAATGCAAATTTTACGCACAGCAATATGTGTAAATGCGTAACTATTTTGACATTTTCACTGGTCGTTAGCCTTGTCCGGCACGGACCAGATAAAATAGTTATGCATACCAACGCACATATTAGTCAAATGAATTATTTTATATTAACAGCGTCACCTATTTACGCATCTATTTGTATTACCATTAATTAACCTGGAGTAAACCGGATTAAAACAATAAAAACAGATGCAACCTCTCCAAAGTAACTTATCACTCCCACTATTGCAAAACACCTTGTGTTAAAAAATCGTGCCCTCAGCCCGCCGATAATAGATTTTTCTGTACTTATGGTATACTGCCGCGCATGAAATATATGCCGTCGTAAAGCGCGGTATCTCCGAAAAGAAGAAGAGGAATCTAATGAGTACGCCTGATTTTTCCACCGCTGATAACGCTCAGCAATTGGCTATGGAAGTAAGCTGTCTAAAAGCGCTTTTTACACAAATGCTTAAAGCTATGGGCCAGGCTGACGCGGGCAAAGTCATCGTCAAAATGGAAAAGGAAATCGCGCAAATGGCGGATAAGTCTCAGGCTGATGCTTTTACGCAAACCGTCCAGCAAATTAAACAAGCTTACCGCCAATAATTTTTACGCTGAAGGCCTCTGCCTTCAGCGCCATTCATGGTAAAGCATGAACAATGCTAAACAATTACATCACGCCCACCCGCGAAACATTCAACTCATCAATATAAAATATCGATGGATATTTTTAACCGGCATTTCATTGCTCCTGCGCGCTACTATTGAAATTGCTAATCGCCTTTGCTGGAACACGATAAAAGAATGTGTTCATCAGGGACATTGATTAACCACCACAAATAAAATGACGCCAGCCTTTCTGACGCTCACCGTTTCATTTCAGCATAGCGAACCGGTGCCGTTAAAAATACCCCTCACACATCCTACCGCTCATTTAAAATGTTCGATGTGACGTTTGCGCCTGCGATTTTAGCCCACGACTATATTTTTCCGCTGATATCACTCGCGCTGTCAAAGCCACTCTGAAACTTCGCCAAAAACTGCCGCGTTCGCTGGTGCTGCGGATGTAAAAACAGATCCTGCGCCGCGCCCTGCTCAACAATACGACCTTCATCCATAAAAATCGCGCGGTCAGCTACCTCACGCGCGAAATTCATTTCATGAGTAACAATCACCATAGTACGCTTTTCCGCAGCAAGGTGACGTAGCGTATTCAGCACCTCGCCCACCAGTTCGGGATCGAGCGCTGAAGTCGGCTCATCAAACAGAATAACTTCCGGGCGCATTGCTAAAGCACGCGCAATCGCAACGCGCTGCTGTTGCCCACCGGACAAACGTTGAGGAAAGCTTGACGCTTTATTTTTAAGCCCGACTTTCTCAAGCAGAGACATCGCCTGCTCAACCGCCGCCTGCCGGGGTTCTCCTTTGACGATAATCGGCCCTTCGATAATATTCTCAAGCACGGTCCGGTGAGGAAAAAGATTAAAGCTCTGAAATACAAATCCCACCCGCTGACGCAATTTGCGAATAAGCTTTTGCTGCTTTTTTAACGGTTTGTCAGCATCAATCGTGATATCCCCCACGCAAATAATGCCGCTATCCGGCGTTTCAAGAAGATTAATACTGCGCAGCAGCGTGGTTTTCCCGGAACCACTGGGTCCGATAATCGCCACCACTTCCCCCGGTTGAACGTCGAGCTGAATGTCATGTAACACGCGCTGCCCGTGAAATGTTTTTACCAAATGCGTAATCGTGATGGCGCTCATTTCTGTTCCCTCTCCTGGCGACTTAGCTGGCGTTCAAAGTAGTTTTGTAAGACGGATAACGCACTTGCCATACCCAATAAATCAATGATGCCGCCAAATACATAGTAAATACCTCCAGGGTACGCGAGGTAATTAGCTGCGCCTGCCGGAATAATTCTGGTACCTGAATAGTCGCGGCCAGCGACGTATCTTTAACCAGCCCGATAAAACTATTGCTAAGCGGCGGCAGCGCTACGCGCCCTGCCTGCGGTAATATAGCCCGACGTAATATTTGCCACTTCGTCATACCAAGACTGGCGGCGGCCTCTTTTTGTCCTTTATCCACGGACGCAATTGCCGCACGCAGCGTTTCTGCCGCGTACGCCGCCATATTCAATGAAAGGCCGATCATCGCCGCAGGAATAGGATCCAGTTCGATACCAAATTGCGGTAAACCGTAATAAATCATAAATAACTGAGCAATCAGCGGCGTCCCGCGAAATAGAGAAATATAAAATCGCGCCGGCCATGACAGCACCCAAAACCCTGACAGGCGCATTAAGGCCAGTAAAAAGCCGAGTAATAAACCAAAAAACATACCTGCAATGCTTAATTGAAGCGTAAATACCGCGCCATGAAGTAAAAAAGGTAAGGCGTCTATAATCGATTGCACACTGTTTTGCATGGGAAGATATCCTGATGCCTCCCCGCAGACTTGCGAGGAAAATAATTAACTCATGGGATGATAGGCAAAAAGCGCCGGAGCGCCGCCGGTATGAATAAACAGTAGCGGCCCGTGGCCTGGGAAACGCGCCTGCTCAAGGCCTTCGATTAAGCCAGCCATCGCTTTGCCGGTATACACCGGGTCCAGCAAAACGCCCTCTAGCCGGGCTAATAACTTCACTGCCGCATTCCCTGCATCGCTCGGTATTCCGTAGCCCGGAGAGTACCAGGAATCCCATAGCGTGATTTTCGCGGGCGCCTTTAGTGAAAGCAGTGCCGCGGTGGATTGCTGTAGAGCGGAAACTCGCCCGGACTGGGCCGTGGCATCCCGAGATACGGTCACGCCAATCACGGGAGTGTCAGGCATAACGGACGCCATTCCCACACCCAGCCCGGCCTGGGTTCCGGCACTGCCGGAGGCAACAATCACGGCGGCGGGCGCCAGCCATCCGGCACACTGTGCGGCAATTTCCTGCGCGCAGGCAACATATCCCAGCGCGCCGAGAGGATTTGACCCGCCCGGCGGGATGATAAACGGGCGAAATCCCTGCGCTTCGAGCCGCGTAGCCTGTTCTGCAAGCCGTTCCTCCGGATGGTTTAACGCTTCACAGTAAATCGATTCAACGTGATAAAGATCGAATAGCAGGCGGTTGCCGTTGGAAAGATAATTCGCTGCCTGTATTCCGGCTGGGTTTTCAAGCAGCGCGACGCAGTGCATGCCTAATCGTGCCGCAACGGCCGCCGTTTGCCGAACGTGATTAGATTGAATCGCCCCGGCTGTCAGTAGAGTATCCGCCCCTTCATTCAGAGCGGCCGCCGCCAGAAACTCCAGCTTACGCAGCTTATTTCCACCCGGGGCAACGGCCATCACGTCATCCCGTTTAATATAAATTTCTCGTCCCAGATAATCAGAAAGACGAGATAGCCGCTGCAGCGGTGTCGGACCTCCCACTAATTCAATGCGGGGATACTCAGCGAGCCGTGCCAGCGTCATGTAATCTCCAGTAAAAATCAGTCCGATTCGTCCGGCGGTGAAGAGGCGGGTTCATAGTGCAGATTCCCGCCATAGTTGCCGCTTACACGCCTGGCAGATCACCATTCGCCGCTTATCTTTCGCATGACGATAGCCGACGTTTAAAGTGCGCGATGAAAAGCATTGATGGCAAATAGGGTGAGAATCGCTTAGCGCATCCGGATATATCATCAGGTACTGGCCCCGTTCAGGCAGCGCCATCCAGTTTTCTTCCATACGACTATCCACTGAAGGAACGTACAGTACGATTAACCCAATCACAGGAATAATAATGACTATTACAACCAGCAATAATGCCGCGTCCATCTTCTCTCCTGATACTCCCCTTTTCGATACGATGTAGAACGCATTAAGTCGCAACGAAAGTCCGCATATTATTTATGGTTATAGTCTGAATGGCGCGTTTTCGCCATTCCAGGCCGCTTTCCGTGCAGGGTATTGTGAAGCCCTTTTTCGTTCCATCACTCGCTGGCGTTGTTGCCACGTAACAACCTATAGCCAGCCAGGAGACATTATTACCGCCTCCTGGCTAAGCGATTATTGCGTGACGTCTTCGCCAAACCATTTTTGAGAGATTTTTGCCAGGGAGCCATCCCGCTTCATTGCGTCAATCGCCCGGTTAATAGCCGCCAGCATTTCCGGGTTTCCTTTGCGTAATGCCACGCCCGAGGTGAGGCGTGAAAAAGGCGCCCCCGCAACTGCCAGCGTGTTATGCGTTTTCTTTACTAAGTCGAGGGCCGCCAGGCGATCGATTAAAATCGCATCGATACGCCCGATGCGTAAATCCTGATACTTTGTCGCATCATCATCGTAAGTGCGTACATCTACTCCCTGAACATTTTCTCGTAACCAGAGTTCGTAGTTAGTTCCCAGACCAACGCCCACTTTTTTATCTTTAAGATCGCTGGCTTTAGTTATCTGCTTTTCATTTCCTTTTTTTACCAGCGTTTGAATACCCGATACGGTATATGGCTCAGAAAAGTCATATTTCTGCTGACGTTCTTTGGAGAGCGTAACCTGATTGATAACCACATCGATACGTTTGGAATCCAGTGAAGCCAGCATGCCATCCCATCGGGTTGGCTTTAATGAGGCTTTAACACCCAGTCTCTGAGCGAGCGCCTGGGCAAACTCCACTTCAAAACCGGTGAGCTTGCCATCCTCACCCTGGAAACTAAACGGAGGGTAAGTGCCTTCCAGGCCGACTTTTAATGTACCGCTTGCCTTAACGGTATCCAGTAAGTTACCCGCCGCAAAAGTGTTCAGGCTCATACCCGCCGTCAGCGTAAGCGCCAGCACGCCCGTTATGGCCGCGCGTCCCCATCGTGTTAATTTCATAACATCCTCGAAATAGCGTTTTTTGTTTTTATCTGCACGTAAAAATGCGCTATCCGCACCTTCCCGTGAGAATAGAGCGATAGCGTCTATTTCCGGGAATTTCAGATTACCGCATAGGCTATTTACCTGCAGCTTCCGCGCAGCGCAGAGTCGTCAAGAATGGCGCTACGCCTTTAGCGTAGCCCAGTCTGCTTTTTTTGAAAGGAAACGTGATGCCGGTCCTGAAAAAGAGTCACCGGCGTATGATGTATTAATTTGAGGCAGGATAGGCTGCTTCGCCTTGAGAAGCCTGCTATTGTGCAAGATTATTGGAAGATGTAGAGGGAATTAGCGGATGCTGGTTTAGCCAGTCGGCGCATTCATCCGTAGGGCGCTCCACGCGCTGTAGCGTCATTCCCGCATATTCAAGCGTATCTCCGCTGCGTGATACGGAATATACGTCACGCGTATTTGTAACGTTATACAAGACATCCCCACGGCGCATTAATTTGCCGGGAAGCGCAATCACGCGCTGCCACTGGCGGCAGTCCAGGGTATCTCCTTGCGGAGTAACAATAAAACTCGCAATAGCCTCAGGGCTGACTAATTCACTCTGCGGCCCCGCGCTCTGCCAGTAGCCGTCAAGCCCTGCCGGCGGCGGCGTTTTTACGACATCATGATAATTATCCACTTGCACGCAGCCGGAAAGGCCCAGCAGCGCCAGCATGACACACAGTTTTTTCACGATTCATCCTGACCACGATAAAAAATATATTGTGACATTAAAGCTGCCCATCTGCCAGACTCGCAATTAAGTACCTGAAGAACATCGAACCGGTCTATTTACGGTGCTTACGGTGCGTTTTACCAGCAAATGAGCACGCCTGCGACAAAATTGCCCAATTTTTCACCGCACGCTTGTCCTTTATTACACCTGCAAATGGTTAGGGTTAATTCATTACCTCAGCAAGATAAAGCACATTTCGCAAATACCAGATTTACCTGCGCACCTTTTAAAGGGGATAGGCATTACCGCAGCGCTATGACTCATAATTATAAGCCAGTGGGCTATTTATTTTGTTTATTGGCACTGACCGGTAGCCTGCGCATCAAACGCTTATATTTTAGCATTAGCGAATGCCCGCAGCTAAATCCATCGTCAAAAATAACGCTCGTTAATTATGTGGAATTATCTAAGCCAATATAGCCATTATTAATCTTTATCAAAAAATACCCTTTTAAAATAAAATGTTTTTAGTTCTCTCACAGATACAAAAGACGACCTAACTTTAAGAACTTTCCAGGCACATCAAACTTTGTTTTACGGGATAGTATGTACCCCAGAAATACAGCGAGCATTTTGATGATAGTGACAATGAAATAATGATGAAAATAACCCCCACAAAGAACATCGCAAATTTAAAACATAATAATAAGTAAAATCTATATTTTTTCACTCTTAAATTTTAGCGGTTATTGCATGATTTCGAGGTTTATATGTCAACTGTAATTATGGATGTTTGTAGCTATACCCGCATGGGATTAAATGATTATTTAATCGAACGCGGCGTGCGTGAGCGGCGGATAGCCAACGTAGAAAGTATCGGCGAACTGGAGGCGATATGCACATCCTGGCTTCCACAGGTAGTCTTCATTAATGAAGACTGCTTTATACATAAAACGTCTGCCAGCAGACAAATAAAAGATCTCATCAATCAGCATCCTGGAACACTGTTCATTATTTTTATGGCACTTGCCAATATCCATTTTAATGAATACCTGATGGTGAGAAAGAATCTATTACTCAGTTCAAAATCCATCACTCCGGCTTCGCTCGATACATTACTTGAAGATTATCTAACCCGGGCCGGGCGTTGCACCCACTCAATTAACCTACCCACACTTTCTTTAAGCAAAACGGAGTCCAATATGCTGCGGATGTGGATGTCCGGACAGGGTACCATCCAAATTTCTGATAAAATGAACATTAAAGCAAAAACCGTTTCTTCGCATAAAGGGAATATCAAGCGTAAAATAAAAACCCATAATAAGCAGGTAATTTATCACGTTGTACGCCTTGCCGATAACGTGACAAACGGCATCCATGTGAATATCCGTTAAGGAATTTATTCATCTACGCCCACATTATTTCATGGACATCACGATTTATATTATTTCTGTCATAAGTAGACATTAATCTTCTTTTTCGACAAAAACGCCATCAGGATGCCCTTTCTCATTAAAAAACCAAATGCCTAGTGGATATTCTTCTAAAGACACTAAATACATTGTGCCTTCATTAAAAGCCTCTACCGCCAATACCGTGCCTGAACGGCGCGGGCCGCCATCCGTCTTTACCGTAACTTTGTCATGTATTTTCATTGTTCTATTCTCATAAAAAACTGTCGTTCTCTTTATTTTAGCACGAGCGGTACTGCGTTTGTGGATTGTGGGAAGGTGTCCTGGCAGGCCAACGCCTGATATCCAGAGCGCGGCTATACTTAGCTTTCCTGTTGGCCGGAGGTGAAAATGAAAACAGATAAGGCATATAGCGAGACCGCACATCGTGAGATAGGCGTCAATGTTGAAGCGTTATTGGCGGCAATCGAAAATATCGCCCAAGGTGAAGTGAACTTTAGCGGAACACCAGAAGATCCCCAGCGCGTCAATGTGGACGGGCGAACATTTCATACCTGGGGCGAACTTGCGGAGGCTTTTGAGCTGGATATTCACGATTTCAGCGTTTCTGAGATCAATCGCTAAAGAAAAATATCCCGGCCGATTGGCCGGGATAAAACTTGCTAACAGCAAGAAGCACTTGAATATTCGTTACACCAGGAAATCTGATGCGGTGGACACTGTAGCTTCTATTTTTTCCTAAAACAAGAATATATTCTTATATCTAATGCATTATATGAATTGCATTCATAGGATGCATTACTCACACACCAAACCCACAGTCGCAAAAATTAACACAATCGATTGATTAATATAGGTAATTACACAATCACCTAAGTTAACAATCTTCATAGAGCCGATGAAATCCATGTCAGAATGCTTAAAGCTGCCACGTTTCAGCGATGAGTATCATTTGTTATAGCTGGCTAAAGATGGAGGGTTGTTTGCCAGCGGGGAAGTTCGCTAAGGCAATAAAATAAAATCCACCTGACCGGACGCAAAGCCCTACTCCTGAAGGTAAGGATATTCTCTATGCACAGGCGTCAACAGACTTTCTGTCCGCCGCCCTATGAGCGCCATCCGTCATTCAGTTATGCGTGGTATTTTGGTGTCATGACTTAAAATATTGGCTAAGCCAGAATATTAAGAGATGAATACTCGTTTAGACTCATGCCAGCGCGCCGCTTATATTGACGATATTCGCCACGGATATTTGTCCAGCCGCAGCCTTACACAATGAATAATCTTCTTTTCCCGCAGGCGGTGCCGGCATGGCAATACAAAAGGCGTAGCGATCATTGCGATTCATCACGCGAGATGACCCGGTTCCGCCCCTGCGCTTTAGCTTTATATAAGCGCCGATCGGCAATCATCTGCAGCTGCTCGAAATTACCGTTTTTATCTTCCAGGGATGAACTAATGTTACCAACGGTGCAAAACTGATCCACCCCAGCGGTTGAAAACTGATCCA
>CALYPF010000144.1 GCA_945271245.1 uncultured Enterobacteriaceae bacterium
CTGGATCAGTTTTCAACCGCTGGGGTGGATCAGTTTTGCACCGTTGGTAACAAACTTTAGGGAGTTACAGCTTTCGTCGCTGAATCAGTCTGGCGATAATCGTATTCGGATCGCCGCTTTATAAAGAGAGATGCTTTATAATGCGCGGCACATCTCTCTTCACAGGCAAACAATCATGACACAGGATGAATTGAAAAAAGCGGTCGGCTGGGCGGCGCTAAAATATGTGGAGCCAGGCACTATCGTAGGCGTTGGCACTGGCTCAACGGCCGCGCACTTTATTGATGCGTTAGCGACGATGAAACACCAAATCGAAGGCGCGGTTTCCAGCTCAGATGCATCTACGGCAAAGCTAACGGCGCTGGGTATTCCGGTCTTCGACCTTAATAATATTGATGAGATTGGGGTGTACGTCGATGGTGCCGATGAAATAAATGCGCGTATGCAGATGATCAAAGGCGGCGGCGCGGCGCTGACCCGAGAAAAAATCGTCGCTTCCGTCGCAAAAACCTTTGTATGTATTGCCGATGCGTCCAAGAAAGTCGATATTTTGGGCGCTTTCCCATTGCCTGTGGAAGTTATCCCAATGGCCCGCAGCGCGGTGGCACGGCGCCTCGCGGCTCTTGGTGGTCAGCCGGAATATCGGCAGGGCGTGGTTACCGATAACGGGAACGTTATTCTGGACGTTCACGGTCTGAGTATTCTCGATCCCGCTGCGTTGGAAGATACGATTAACGCTATTCCTGGCGTTGTCACCGTTGGGCTGTTCGCAAGACGCGGTGCGGATATTGCGCTGATTGGCACTCCGGAAGGCGTTGAGACCCTCGTCGGATAAAACCCACTGGCCTGGAATAATGGCTTTCCGGGTCAGTTTAAAAATTTCCTCTGCGTTTTTTTAGTGACATCTATCACACCTGTTCTGTTTGCTTTAGTTTTCTCCTGTTATTTTTCCGGAGTCTGGCGTTTTGTCCTGATTTTTATTTTTGCACGATCCCTGCGCCACACAGACCTGTAAGCGCTGCGTATTGCCGGACACGCAAATTTTGATATGTTGATCTAATACGAGATGCGGCATCGCGTCCAGACACAACAACATGACGTAAAGAACAGGGTAGGGAAATGGCAAAAGTATCGCTGGAAAAAGAGAAAATAAAATTCCTGCTGGTTGAGGGCGTGCATCAAAAAGCGCTCGATAGCCTTAAAGCTGCAGGCTATACCAATATTGAATATTACAAAGGCGCGCTGGATACCGATGCACTGAAGGCCGCCGTGCGCGATGCGCATTTCATCGGTCTGCGTTCCCGTACTCACTTAACCGAGGAGATTTTCACGGCAGCGCAGAAACTGGTGGCCGTTGGCTGCTTTTGTATCGGGACCAATCAGGTCGATTTAACCGCAGCGGCGAAGCGCGGGGTTCCGGTATTCAATGCGCCATTTTCCAATACGCGCTCGGTAGCAGAGCTGGTTATTGGCGAATTATTGCTGCTGCTGCGCGGCGTACCTGCGGCAAATGCCCGCGCGCATCGGGGCGAATGGAATAAGCAGGCAGCAGGCTGCTATGAAGCGCGTGGTAAAAAGCTGGGCATTATTGGCTATGGACATATTGGTACTCAGCTTGGCATCCTGGCAGAGGCGCTGGGCATGCACGTTTTCTTCTACGACATCGAAAATAAACTGCCGTTAGGCAATGCGACGCAGGTACAGCATTTATCTGATTTGCTGAATATGAGCGATGTCGTGAGTCTGCACGTGCCGGAAAACGACAGTACTAAAAATATGATTGATGCTGCCGCGCTGGCGCTAATGAAGCCAGGCTCGCTCCTGATCAACGCTTCTCGCGGTACGGTGGTAGATATTCCTGCGCTGTGCGATGCGCTGGCGCGCCAGCACCTTGCCGGCGCTGCGGTCGATGTCTTCCCGACAGAACCGGCCACCAATAGCGATCCTTTTACTTCACCGCTGTGTGAGTTTGATAACGTTCTATTAACGCCGCATATTGGCGGCTCCACGCAGGAGGCGCAGGAGAATATTGGGCTAGAGGTTGCCGGTAAGCTGATTAAATACTCTGATAACGGCTCGACATTATCCGCGGTAAACTTCCCCGAAGTATCTTTGCCGCATCACAGTCAGCATGTCAGCCGTTTGCTGCACATCCACGAAAACCGCCCCGGTATTCTGACGGCGATTAACCAGATTTTTGCTGAAAAAGGGGTCAATATTGCCGGGCAGTATTTACAAACCACGCCGCATATTGGCTATGTGGTTATTGATATTGATGCGCCGGAGCATATCGCCAACGACGCGCTTCAGGCGATGAAAGCGATACCGGGAACAATACGCGCCCGTATGTTGTATTAATCTACTGCGATGAACGCCATGGCGCATTGCCAGGAGCATGTCTGGCGCGTCATGGCTGTCCACACGGTAAGGACAGCGACTGGGGGATGCGTTATTTTCGCTGCTCTTCTCGATTCATTAATTTCTTAAGAGAGTTCTTCTGGCTGGAAAACGCGGTGGCTGTACACATTCTGGCACTATCACGTAAAAAGGCGCAGGCCAAAAAAACCAGCCGTAACTGATACCTGCGCTCAGGTAACCCCTGCGAAGCGCAGCCCTGCGGTGACCAGCGCAGCGCATACCAGAACGACCATTAGTGGGGCTTTGCGCCAGGCCAATACTATCCCGACCAAAACGCCAGCGACGCGTGCGACACCCGAAAAATGCGTGTCTTCATAAAAAGTGGCGGCCAGCGCGGCGGAAAATAGCAGCGTAGTCGCCGCGTCGTTAAGTAACATTTTATGGCGCTCAGTAAGGGGTAACCGGTTGCCTAAACGCGCGCCAGCAAAGCGCATTAGCCAGGTTCCGACAGATAGCATAATGATGCCGCCTATGACGACAGGAACGGAGGTCATGATTTTCTCCTCACTAAAGTACCGAACAGTGAAAGCAGGATGGGAACGCCGGGAGGAGTTAAAGGCACGGCGATAAGCGATAGTGCGGCGCCGGCAGAGGCGCGAGAGAGTGTCAGACGATTTTTTAGGGCCGGGACTACCAGCGCCAGTAGCAGAGCGGGGAAAACAGCGTCCAGACCAATGGTTTCCGGCGAAGGAAGATAGCGACCGATGGTGGTACCCACCAGGGTGCCAATCGGCCAGAAAATAGCGACGCCGATACCGCAGAGCCAGTAGGCGACGCGGCGTTTTTCCGGCGTATTCTGCGATAACCCAAAAACGACGCTTTCGTCATTCATAATATGGCTGCCTACCACTGCCTTCAGCCCCGAGCCCACGAGTTCGCGCACGGCGATACCGAATGGGAAATGGCGCGCATTCACCAGTAAACCGGCAAGCGCGGCGGCGATAGGGCTTCCGCCGCTGGCGATGATGGCGATGAACATAAACTCTGAGGTACCGGCCAGCACAACCAGCGACAAAATGAGCGGCAACCATTGTGGAAAGCCATAGGCCATAGCAAGCGAGCCGTAGGACAGGCCGACGATACCTACGGCAAAGCACACAAGAAAAATGGCCTTGTAAGTGTCCGCCGGCAACCGAAGATGGGACGAATGTGACATGAGCGTTTCACTAAATGGACGAAATGTCTATTATAATGAACGATTACAATATGCTCATCAAGCATAACTATTCGTTTTAATAGCAAACGGTAACTAATTATGAAACAGCCGATGATGGCCGTGGCGCGCAGCCTGACGCGCGAGCGTGAGCGTGCAGGATTTTCTTTGGCCGAGGTGGCCAGGCGCGCGGGAATTGGGAAGTCGACATTATCGCTATTGGAGTCTGGGCAGGGGAATCCGAGCCTTGAAACGCTGTGGGCATTATGCGTGGCGTTAAATATCCCTTTCGCCAGGCTGCTGGAGCCGGTGGAGAATAGCACCCAGGTTATCCGGCGCGGGGAAGGAATTAACATGGCGGCTGAATACGCCAATTATCAGGCGATATTATTAGCGAGCTGCCCGCCGGGAGCGCGTCGCGATATTTATTTACTGATAACGCAGCCAGGTGCGGATCGCCTTTCGCTGCCGCATCCGCCCGGGTCGGTAGAACATATCGTAGTGACTCAGGGGCGCGCACTGGTCGGGCTGACGGAATCCCCCGTAGAACTGGGACCGGGCGATTATATGTGTTATCCCGCCGATCGGGAGCATCTATTTAAGGCGCTGGAGCCGGATACTTACGCGCTGCTAGTCGCGGAGCAAAATTAGCGGCTGGGGGCTTAGTGAAGTGTGCCAGCCTTGCAACAGCCCAAAACCAGGCCGCCGTGAGTGAAAACCTGGTCAGGCGTTTTCTTGCACTGGCATCGCGGAGGCTGGCACGCCGAAAATTTTGTCAAAAGCCCAGTTATACACAAAGGTATAGCAAGGAATAATGATGATAAGCGCTACATCCAGTAGAAACGCCTGAACCAGTGATACGTTCATCCACCATGCGATGAGCGGGATCAGGTAGACAATGAGAGTCAATTGAAAGCCCACGGCGTGGATAATACGACGGCGAATGGTGCGTGTACGGGACGGCTGCCGGCTTTCCCATAGTTCAAATAGAGTGTTGTAAATCAGATTCCAGCATACGGCGATGGTGGTGATAATCACCGACAGCGGCCCGGTAGTCGACGGTGTATTGCCGGAAAGCAGCGCCAGCCCGAGCGCTGAAATAGCCATTCCCGTCAATTCATAGGCAGTGACGTAGACCAGCTTACGTTTAATCCCCTGCATGCTTCTCCTTATTCTTCATCTCTCAAAACGCCTGCGATTACGTGACGGCGGGTAAGTAAAGCACTAGGATAACGTCAGTACACCTGACAGAAAAAGTCAGGAGCTATCAATAAAATTGACAGGATAAGCGATCGCATGCATCTCTCTGGTGAAAATATTCAGCTGTTTCTCGCGGTGCTTGAACATGGCTCGTTTTCTGCGGCAGCGCGCGCCCTGCGTCGCGTACCCTCGGCGGTAAGTATGGCGATTGCGAATATGGAAGCCGAACTGGGCTTTGCGCTCTTTGATCGTAGCCGCAGAGAGCCGGTGCCAACCGCACGCGCGCTGGCGCTGGCACCGCACGCGCGGCTGGTTGCGGATCGTTTGAATGCACTGCAGGTTCACGCGCTGGAACTCTCCCAGGGGCTGGAAAGCAAATTATCCATTGCCCTGGTATCGGATATTAATAGTGGGGCGCTGCTGGACGCCGCGCGACAGATAAGCTTGCGTTGGCCACAGTTGGAAATTGAAATCATCCGGGTACCGCAGGATGACGCGCTGCATTTGCTGTTGGAAGGGCGGGTCAGTCTGTGTCTGGCGTGGGGAGGTTTGCAGGTGGATTCCCACACCCAATTTCAGTGGGTTGCTGAAGATTCTCTTATCGCTGTGCTTGCTGCGCACCATCCTGCGTTAAGCCTGACACAGTCGCCGCGCTATCTGGAAGATTTGATTAATGTTCGCCAGATAGCCGTCGCCAGCCGAGAGCGGCCGTTAGCTGATGTTCGCCCTCAGGTAGCCCAGGACTGCTGGTACACCAATAGTTTTTCAATGGCGCTGGAAATGGTGAGTGCTGGTCTGGGATGGGGCAATTTCCCCTCGTCGGTCGTAACGCCCTTGCTGGAGGAAAAATCACTGGTACGTTTAACCTTTCGTAATACAGAAAATGCTTTACGGTTGCCGGTACATCTCATTTGGCGCAAACATCAGCCGCTGCAAAAAGCGGCTCAGTCACTGGTTACACTAATGAGCCCTACGGCCAGCGCCACAGACGAGATGGTGTCACAATAGCGGGGAGTGGAATATCCCAACGTTCAGCGGGCAATGTGCCCATTTGCTGGCAATCATGAGCGTACCCTATGGGAGTAAAATTATAGCGCTGCCAGTGCATTAAAGTGCGATCGTAAAAGCCGCCTCCCATGCCCAGCCGCTGCCCCTGTGCGTCAAAAGCGACCAGCGGGACAATCAGAGCGTCTAGTTGTGCAAGGGGCAAGACCGTGCGCACATCAAGCGGAGGTTCTGGAATTTGAAATCGATTTATAATCAGCGCTGTGGTTGGGGTATAGCGTAAAAACAGAAGCTGCCCGTGACTGAAAGGATGTAATACCGGCAAAAAAAGCTCCCGTCCCTGCTGCCATAGCGCTTTGATTAACGGCTGTGTGTCGATTTCGCCATCAACAGAGAGAAATAAAGCAACCCGCTGCGCAGTTGCCAGCGGCGTAAAAGTGAGCGCCCGGCTGGCGGCGCGCTGAGCTTCACTACGCTGTACTTCATCGGTAAGCAAGCGCCTGCGTTGCCTGATAGTGTGGCGTATATGCCGGCGTGGCTGGAGTCTATTGGGGGTTATCATAAGCCGTCTTGAGGCGATATTAAGCTGTTCATGGGGAGTGCTAGAGCTAAGATGGCTGCGGCGCAAAGAATGCAGATTGAACGCTGTTATACGTGAGGAATCTCCGAGATGCCGTCGCAGGCTGTAACCCTTGAACCCGTGGTTCAAGGTGAATGCTTCGTCGCAGCCTTCAGGCTTCCCGGACGAACCGGGCATGCACACCGGCTGCAGAGCGTCACATTCTTGTGGTTTGAAATATCGGCTCAGGGGACTGGCCCGCAGACGAACATCTCAGAGAAATTTTTTCCTTCACGGTCATTTTACCATAGCTGACCCTGAAGCGTTATTCAAACTTCGCACCCATTCTTTCGGGGGTACGCCCTTGCTCCAGAAGCGCCTGTTCGATGCTTTGTTGAAGCAGACGAATGCGCTGTTCCATGCTGGCGGCATAGTCGCTGGTTTTCTCTTTTTCTTGCTCCAGCTCATAGCAAACATTGAGCGCCGCGATGAAAACAAGCTGTTCTGTATTTGTGACTCGGGTTCGGACTTTAAGCTCTTGCAACCGTTGTTCAAGCGCCTGCGCTGCGTTATTCAACGCCTCGCGCTGTTCTGGCGGGCAATTTACCCGCAAAGAGCGCCCAAATATCTGGATATCGACTGGTTGTGCAGACATACCACCTTCCTGCTGTTAATTCGCCAGCCTTTCACCGCCGCTCCTGGCTGCGAAGGGGCGCCACTATAGCCACCCTAAAATGAAGATACAAGCCCTTTTCTGGTATCTCCGGGGTTCATGATGGTAGCATAACATGAACTCTTCCTCCCAACGATGACGAATGCGCATGTCTATACAGAACAACACGATGCCCAGCTACGACGCTGTCGGTCAACTTCTCAGCCAACAGGGCGTGGGTTTAACGCCTGCGGAAATGCACGGCCTTATCAGCGGTATGCTCTGCGGTGGCAGCGCGGATAGCAGCTGGCAGGCGCTGTTGCATGATTTGACGAATGAAGGTCTGGCGTTTAGCAAAAACCTTTCGGATGCCCTGCAGCAAATGCATGCCGTAGCGAGCGATGCGCTGGACGATGATGGTTTTCTGTTTCAACTTTTTTTGCCAAATGAAGACGCCGGTATATTTGCGCGCGCTGATGCGCTTGCGGGGTGGGTAAACCATTTCCTGCTGGGGCTTGGCGTGATGCAACCGAAGCTGGACGCCGTGACCGGCGATGCGGGGGAAGCTATTGATGACCTACGCAACATCGCTCAGCTTGGGTATGACGAAGATGAAGATCAGGAAGAGCTGGAAATGTCGCTGGAGGAGGTTGCCGAATATGTGCGCGTCGCGGCGCTTCTGTGTCATGAAATGTTTACCCGCCCGGCGCCCACGGCCCCGGAGGTGAGAAAACCTACGTTACATTAATTGATTGCCAGACTCAGGAGGTGCCATGACACAGCAAGAGTTTCTTCGCCGCCGCCGCGCGCTGTTAGCGCAAATGGCACCTGCCAGCGCCGCGCTGATTTTTGCCGCTCCCGAGGCGGTGCGCAGTGCCGACAGTGAATACCCCTACCGGCAAAATAGCGATTTTTGGTACTTCACTGGCTTCAACGAGCCTGAGGCGCTGCTGGTATTGATTAAAAAAGATGAAAACCACAGCCATACCGTGCTGTTTAACCGGGTTCGCGATAAGAACGCCGAAGTCTGGTTTGGGCGTCGGTTAGGGCAAGATGCCGCCCCGGAAAAACTGGCCGTGGATCGTGCGCTGGCGTGGAGTGAGATTAATGCGCAGCTTTGGCCGCTACTCAACGGGCTGGATGTCATTTATCACGCCCAAGGGCTTTATGAGTGTGCGGATAAGCTGGTTTTCGCGGCGCTGGAAAAACTGCGGGCAGGAACGCGGCAAAATTTGGTGGCTCCCGCGACGCTAACAGACTGGCGCCCCTGGGTGCATGAAATGCGGCTGATTAAGTCGCCGGAAGAAATCGCCATTTTGCGGCGCGCGGGAGAAATTAGCGCGCTGGCGCACACGCGGGCAATGCAGGCCTGCCGTCCGGGCCTGTTTGAATATCATCTTGAGGGGGAGATCCATTATGAATTCAACCGCCACGGGGCGCGTTTTCCCTCATATAACACGATAGTCGGCAGCGGAGATAACGGTTGCATTCTTCATTATACGGAAAATGAAAGCGAACTACGCGCCGGTGAGCTGGTGCTAATAGATGCGGGCTGTGAATATCAGGGCTACGCCGGCGATATCACCCGCACTTTCCCGGTTGACGGGAAATTCACCGCGCCTCAGCGCGCTATTTACGACATCGTGCTGGCTTCGCTGGAAAAAGCGCTGGCGCTTTATCGCCCCGGCACTTCCATTCAAGCGGTGACGCAGGAAGTAGTGCGCATCATGGTACACGGCCTGTGCAAGCTGGGTATTTTGCATGGCGAAGAAGAACAGTTAATTGCTGACAATGCCCATCGCCCTTTCTTTATGCACGGTTTAAGTCACTGGCTGGGGCTCGATGTGCATGATGTCGGAAACTATGGCCCCGATCGTTCGCGCGCGCTGGAGCCTGGCATGGTGCTGACGATAGAGCCAGGATTATACATCGCGCCGGACGCTGACGTGCCGCTGGAATATCGCGGTATTGGGATCCGTATCGAAGACGATATTGTCATTACTGATAGCGGCAACGAAAACCTTACGGCGGGTGTCGTAAAACGCGCTGAAGATATCGAAGCGCTTATGGCGGCGGCGCGTCCATGAGCATTATTATTATCGGCGGAGGGATGGCAGGCGCAACGCTGGCGCTGGCGATTTCCTCTCTGACCAATGGGCAACTGCCGGTGCATTTGGTTGAAGCCGTTGCGCCCGCGGCGGCAGATCATCCGGGTTTTGATGCTCGGGCTATCGCGTTGGCGCAAGGGACGTGCGAGCAGCTGGCGGCCATCGGTATCTGGGGCGCGCTGGCAAACTGTGCAACTCCTATCAATACGGTTTATGTGAGCGATTGCGGGCATGCGGGAGCCGTTACGCTCAGTGCGAGCGATTATCACATCCCGGCTTTAGGTCATGTCGTTGAATTGCATGAGATTGGGCTGCGTTTATTTAAACTTTTGCGCCAGGCGCCGGGCGTGACTCTACACTGCCCGGATCGCGTTCGCGAAGTGTCCAGAACCCAAACACAGGTTTCCGTTGAGCTTGAAAGCGGAAACACGCTAACCGGGAGCCTGTTAGTGGCTGCAAACGGCGCGCAGTCTCCGCAGGCTGCCGCCTGCGGCATTCGCTGGCAGCGGCAGGCTTATCACCAAACCGCCATTATTGCGAATGTGGTGACCCAACTCCCTCACGGCGGTCGGGCGTGGGAGCGTTTTACCGAACACGGTCCGCTGGCGATGCTGCCCATGTCGAATAATCGCTGCTCGCTGGTATGGTGCCACCCGCTAAGCGACGGCGAAAAGGTGTTAGCCTGGGATGACGCACATTTTTGCGATGAATTACAGCGTGCGTTTGGCTGGCGTCTCGGGCGCATTCTCCAGGCGGGTAAGCGTGCAGGCTATCCGCTGACGCTCACGCGCGCTGTGCGTACCGCCACCCACCGGCTGGCGCTGGTGGGCAATGCGGCTCAAACCCTGCATCCTATCGCAGGGCAGGGGTTTAACCTGGGCATGCGCGATGTCATGTCCCTGGCGGAATCCGTGGCGCAGGCGTGGCGCGACGGTGCCGATCCCGGCAATTGGGCGACATTATCCGCCTGGCAAACCAGGCGCGCGCCGGATAAAGCCGCAACTATCGGCGTGACCGATGGGCTGGTCCAGCTTTTTGCTAATCGCGGGTGGCCGCTGGTTATTGGACGTAACGCAGGGTTAATGGCGATAGATTTGATTGGGCCAGCGCGCGACGCGCTGGCATACCGCACCCTCGGCTGGGTCGCGCGTTAACAGGAGAGGCAAAGTGCAAAACGTTGATGTGGCTATTGTTGGCGGCGGCATGGTAGGGCTGGCGTTAGCCTGCGGGCTGCAGGGCAGTGGCCTACGCGTGACGGTGCTGGAACAGCAAAGCCCTGAATCATTCAATCTTCAGGAGCCGCCTAAGCTGCGGGTCTCTGCGATTAACGGTGCCAGCGAGGCGCTGCTGCGCCGGGTTGGCGCATGGGAGAAAATAGAAGCGCTGCGCCTTAGCCCCTATCACAGCATGGAAGTGTGGGATCGCGACAGTTTTGGGCGCATCGCGTTCGATGGCAGTCGGCTGGGGTTTAACCGGTTAGGGCATATCATCGAGAACGCGGTTATCCATCAGGCGCTGTGGGAAAAAGCGCTATCGTGCGACGGTATTTCGCTGGCCGCACCGGTTAGCATTCAACAAATCGCCTGGGGTGAAAATGAGGCCTTTCTGACGCTGGATGATGGGGCAATGTTAACCGCACGTTTGGTGGTTGGTGCCGATGGCGCGCACTCCTGGCTGCGCCAGCGAGCGGATATTCCGCTAACAACATGGGATTACGGTCACCATGCGCTAATTGCCACGGTACGCACGGCTGAAGCGCATCAGGGCGTGGCGCGGCAGGTGTTTCACGGTGACGGCATCCTTGCTTTTCTCCCGCTATGTGACCCTCACCTCTGCTCAATAGTCTGGTCACTGGCACCGAATGAGGCAGAGCAGATGCGGCAGACAGAACCGGACGCGTTTAACCGGGCGCTGTCAGCCGCTTTTGATATGCGCCTCGGGCTGTGCCACGTTGAGAGTGACCGTCAAACCTTCCCGCTAACTGGCCGATACGCTCGTCAGTTTGCCGGGCATCGCGTGGCGCTCCTTGGCGACGCGGCGCACACTATTCATCCACTGGCCGGGCAGGGCGTGAATCTGGGTTTTATGGATGCGGCGGAGCTTATTGCAGAGATTAGACGCTTACATACGCAAGGCAAAGATATTGGACAGCATTTATATTTGCGGCGCTATGAGCGGCGCCGTAAGCATAGCGCCGCGTTAATGCTGGCGGGGATGCAGGGATTTCGGGAGCTGTTTGCAGGCAGCCATCCGGCTAAAAAATTGATGCGCGATATCGGCCTGAAATTGGCCGACACCTTGCCGGGCGTTAAGCTACGGCTTATTCGCCAGGCCATGGGCCTGCACGACCTTCCAGACTGGTTACGCTAACTACTCTTTGCGCCTCTGTTCTTTCAGAGGCGCAATATTCTGCATTATTGAAATATTCTAATCTTACCGTCATTTTCGCATTATTTTTATTCATCTCAGCGTTTACGTTCATGTAGTGAATTTGTTTCTGTTTTTATCGAAATTGTTATCTTATTCCGGTTTTTTGCTGGGAATTTACGCGATTATGCCCGCTGTTTGACGCCGTGAAAGTAGCCTTACGCCAGGAGTACGGGAAGCTCAGCCTGAGTGTAGCTAATGTGATAACTCCCGGGCATTGGGTGGTTTGGCGCCTGATTCGGTGTTAAGTTCAGGGGAAGATAACGTTTGCGTCAATGCGATTTTTGCCGTAGTGCGCGCTGGCGAATTATTGACGCTTGCGCTTTAGGTTGTTTCAGCTGTCAACAACGGGTAAAAAGTGATCCACTTACCGTCACCACCAACGGTCTA